>NZ_KI914601.1:3613-9309 GCF_000520475.1 Arthrobacter sp. 35/47 | reverse complement strand
CCGGGAGCGGCCGGCCGCGCTGAGGCTGCGTGCCGACGTCGGGCTTTATGAAGTTCACGACCTGCTTCACGGGCCCTACATGGGTGCCGTTGACGACTTTGTGGTGGTCCGCAATGACGGAGTGCCCGCCTACAACCTCGCCGTTGTTGTGGACGATGCCGAGCAGGGCGTCGACCAGGTTGTCCGCGGCGATGACCTGTTGAGCTCGGCACCGCGGCAGGCCTACCTCGGATCGCTCCTCGGTCTGCCGCCTGTGGAGTACGGACATGTTCCGCTGGCGCTGAACCCGGAACGACGCCGGCTGGCCAAGCGGGACGGTGCAGTCACTCTCGAGGCGCTCACTGCTGCGGGCTGGCAGGTGGCGGACATCCGTGCGGTGATCCTGCGTTCACTCGACCTGCCGGGTGATTCGCTGGACGCTGCGCTCGCTGCATTTGATCCTTCCCGGCTGCCTCGTGAACCATGGATCGTGGACCCTGCGGACCTGTCCTCCACCGATGCCGCCCCTGTTCCACCCACCGGATAGAGTTCTTCTGTGAGTACAGCCCTTTACCGCCGGTACCGTCCGGAGACCTTCTCCGACGTCATTGGTCAGGAGCACGTCACCGAGCCCCTGATGACGGCGATCTCGAAGAACCGGGTCAATCACGCCTATCTTTTTTCCGGTCCGCGCGGCTGCGGCAAGACCACTTCTGCACGCATCCTTGCCCGCTGCCTCAACTGTGCACAGGGCCCCACGCCTGTCCCCTGCGGCACCTGTGACAGCTGTGTGGAGCTTGCCCGTAACGGGTCAGGCAGCCTGGATGTCATTGAGATTGACGCCGCCTCGCACGGCGGTGTCGATGACGCACGTGACCTGCGTGAGCGCGCCACCTTTGCTCCGGTCCGGGACCGGTACAAGATCTTCATCATCGATGAGGCCCACATGGTCACCAGCGCGGGTTTCAACGCGCTGCTGAAGATCGTCGAAGAGCCGCCGGAACACATCAAGTTCATCTTCGCCACCACGGAGCCGGACAAGGTGATCGGGACCATCCGTTCCCGTACGCACCATTACCCTTTCCGGCTGGTTCCGCCGGAGCCGCTGATGGCCTACCTGGAACTGCTGTGCAACCAGGAGGACATTCCGGTGGCGCCGGGTGTGCTCTCCCTCGTGGTCCGTGCCGGCGGAGGATCGGTTCGAGACTCCCTGTCGGTCCTGGATCAGCTGATGGCCGGTGCCGGTGCGTCCGGTCTGGACTACGAGCTTGCGGTGTCGCTGCTCGGTTACACCCACGCCTCACTGCTGGACGACGTGGTGGACGCCGTTGCCGCTGACGATTCCGCCACTGTCTTCGGTGCCATTGACCGTGTCATCCAGACCGGCCATGATCCCCGCCGGTTCGTGGAGGACCTGCTGGAGCGGTTCCGCGACCTGATCATCGTGAATGCCGTTCCCGACGCCGCTGCGGCCATCCTGCGCGGGATTCCGGATGACCAGCTGAACCGCATGCGCACCCAGGCGCAGCAGCTTGGGCGTGCGGAGCTGTCGCGGGCCGCAGACATCACCAATACGGCGCTGACCGAGATGACCGGCGCCACCTCACCACGGCTGCACCTTGAACTGCTGTGTGCGCGCATCCTGCTGCCCGCTGCGGACCAGTCGGAGCAGGGCATGCTGGCCCGGGTGGACCGCATTGAACGCCGGCTCAGCTACGCCAGTGGCCTTCCTGACACTGGGAGTGGGAGCGCTGCGGCGCCGTCCGGGTCCGGGCGTGCCTCCACGGGTGCCGTACCGGCTGCGGTTGCACCGGCGGCGCGGGATTGGGCTTCGGAGCCGGATGTACCGGCTGTACCAGCGTCCGCGGTGCCAGCGCCCGCGGCACCAGCGCACGCGGCACCAGCGCACGCGGCTCAGCCGGATGTGCCTGCTCCGGCCGAGAAACTCGAGCGGGCAACAGAACCTGCATCCCAGCCCGGAGCTGCTGACTGGGGCGGCGGTTGGGCTGTGCCACCGGAGCCATCGACGCCGGAACAGGCGGAGCGGGACGCACCCTCCCCCGACGTAGGCGAACGGCAGTCCCGGGCGACAACGCCTTCCGCACCCGCGCAGCGTTCCGGGACGCAGCCGGCCCAGCAGGGTGCCCCCGCGTCCTCGCAGCCGCCGACCGGTGTGTCCTGGCAGCCCCAGACCGATGCGTCATCGCGTCCGGAAGCACAAGAACCAGCGCCGGTAGGGTCCCTGCCTGCCCAACGAGATCAGCCACCGTCAGCCGGACCCGCGCCTACCCAGCCGCAGGCTCCAGCTCCGGCGTCGGCCTCATCCGTGCCGTCCCAGCCTGCCCAACCGCAGGGGTCAGCACCGGCGTCGGGACAGATCGAAATGATCCGCAGGGCGTGGCCCGAGATTATGGACGAGCTCGCCCGCATCAAGCGCAGCACCTGGCTGAATGTCAACGCCGATGCGAAGCCGCGTTCGTTCAGTGACAACCAGCTCACGCTGGCGTTCGCGTCGCAGGGCAACGCGCTGGGATTCCAGCGCGGGCAGCACACGGACAATCTGAAGCAGGCCATCAGCAAGGTGCTCGGGCTGAACTGCTCCATCGAAGCCATCCATGACGGTGCCGCGACAGCGGGTGAACCCGACCCAAAAGTACCTACTAGCCGGACCCACCCGGCAAAGGGGCAGGAGCAGCCGCGTGCCGGCCAGTCCCCTTCGTCCGGCACCGATAGCCCGTCCCCTTCGGCTCGCGACGACGGATGGGGTCTGCCCTCAAGCACAGCACCGCAGGGCGTGCCCACCAGCACAACTCCGGATGATGGATGGGGCCCGCCCACCAGCGGAGCGCCGCAACCGCAACCGCAACCGCAAGCGACGGCAGCGCCAGGAGCACCGGAACCAGCGCCCCGCTCTCGGGTAGCGGCAACACCGGTGCCACAGGTGGGCCCGGCGCCGGATCCGGCCCCGCAAGCGGACAAAGTACAAGCCCCAGCTACACAGGCAGGCCACGGAGCACCAGCCCCGCAGGCAGGCCACGGAGCAGCCCCAGCTACACAGGCAGGCCACGGAGCACAAGCCCCGCAGGCGGGCGCATCACCTGGACAAGCACCTCGCGTTCCAGGACCGTCATCGCGCGCGCCGCGGGCGGGTCTTGCTTCAGATCCCACCATGCAGGCAGGGCAAGAACCATCACCGGAGGCGGGCCAGGCACCGCCGACCGCAACACCGGCAGGCCCAACACCTGCCAACCGAACACCCGCCAACCCTGCAACCCCGGCGCCAGCACCCTCGGCGCCAGCACCCTCGGCGCCTGCAACGGCGACGCCAGCCACGGCGGACGACGACTGGCTGAACGCCGAACCTCCGCGCGACCCGGAGGACCCCGGACCTGAGGAACCGTCCTTCGAGGAGGAGGCCCCGGTACGGCCAAGCCGCTACCGGCAGCTCCTCGATGAAGCCGCGCGTGCCGAGGCGTCCCGTCCGCAGCCGCCGGGGCGTCCGACCGGCGCCGTAGACTTGAAATACGTGGAAGACATTCCCAGCGCGGATGATGAAACCATCGAGCAATCCGGACTGGTCGGTCGTCAGGCCATCGAGCGGATTCTCAACGGCAGGCTGATCGAGGAACGCAGCCTCGATCAGTAACCGGACAGCCCGCATCCGGCGGGCAGCCGGTGCCGACCGGCACCACCCGGCACGACCGGTACCACCCGCCACCATCTACAGCTAAGGCAAACCCGTGTACGAAGGCGCAGTTCAGGAGCTCATCGACGAGCTGGGACGCCTGCCCGGCGTAGGCCCCAAATCAGCGCAGCGCATTGCGTTCCACATCCTTGAGTCGGACAACGAGGACATGAAGCGTCTCGCAAACGCCATCGTCACCGTCAAGGAGAGGGTGAAGTTCTGCACCATCTGCGGAAACGTCGCTGAACAGGAGACCTGCAGCATCTGCCGCGACCCACGGCGCGATCCGTCCGCGATCTGCGTGGTCGAAGAGTCGAAGGACGTCATCGCCGTTGAACGCACCCGTTCCTTCCGTGGGAAGTACCACGTGCTGGGCGGCTCCATCAATCCCATCGCCGGGATCGGCCCGGAGCAACTCCGCATCAGGGAACTGTTGAGCCGGCTTTCCGACGACCAGGTCCAGGAAATCATCATCGCCACCGACCCCAACCTCGAGGGCGAGGCGACAGCCACTTATCTGGTCCGCATGCTGAAGACCATCGGCATCAAGGTCACACGCCTGGCATCCGGCCTGCCGGTGGGCGGCGACCTCGAGTACGCAGATGAGATCACCCTCGGCCGTGCCTTCGAGGGCCGGCGCACCGTCTCCTGATGTGCACCTGCCCGTAGCCCGGTTCACGCGATGCGCGTTCAGGCGATACGCGTTCACGCGATACGCGTTCACGCGATGCGGGTCCACGCGCTGCGCGTTCACGCGCTCCGCTTTCACGCGATACGGGTTCCGCGTGCCAGACGCCGCACCGGAGTCACCAACCTGCGGCGGCCTGCCCAGAGGACAGCGGCTGCCAGACCGCCCTGCAGCACAAGGCCCAGCGGCCAGATCGGCAGCGGCTCCTTCTCGATGTCGCGGGAACCGGGACCGAAGAATTGCGCTTCCTCACAGGTGACCTCGTAATCCGGGCCTGCCTGGGCCAGACGAACCTGTGCGCTGATGCTTTCCATCACGCCGGGCGTGCGATACGTGTTTCCAAAACTGTCGGGCTCGCTCTGGAGACTGTCGCGGTCGTACGGCACGGCATCCGCCACAATCACGAAAGGGTTGGCCGCGAGCAGCCATGCCGTGCGCTCGGTATGCCAGACGGGCATGATCACCTCGTTGGTCACGCACTCGAGGTCCTCCTCCGTGAGCATCCGTCCGCTTTCGATTGCTTCACGCGGGTAGTCGTAGAAGGACTGCGTAACCTGCACGTCCTCCTCCATCACCAGCGACATGCTCAGACCGAAGGCGATCAGCGTCCCGAGCCCCAGCAGGGCGACCATCATGTAGGTGGTGACAATGGAGAACAGCGGTCGGCCGGCGAGCGCAGAAATCCCGACGCCCAGCGCACACACCAGCCCGAGTTCCAGAGCGAGCACAGCCAGCGACACGATCGCCTCCAGCGGGTTCACCCCGCCGAGCGCGAGCGCCCAGAAGATGAAGGGCGAGCTGAGTGCCAGGAAACCCAGGGACGCAACCCAGGAGGCCAGCCATTTGCCCCACAGAATTTGCCCCGGCCGCAGCAGCGTGACCTGAAGGATGGCAAGCGTGCCGCCCGTCCGGTCCCCGTTGATGGCATTCGCGGACAGGCCCGGCGCCACCAGCAACCCGAAGAACAGCACAAAGCCGACCACCAGGTCGAACAGGAACGGGCCGGCGCTGTCCATTGCCGCCGTCGTCAGCGTAGCCAGCAGGAACACCAGACCGATTACGAGGAACCAGACAGCCATCATGATGTACCAGGCGCGGCCGCGCAACCGCTGCTTCATCTCCAGACCGAAGACCGTGCGCACTCCCGCCACGTAACCGAGGGAGTGCGTGCGGCTTCCTTCTACCGTGTCAGTGCTCATTGCCGCTCCGTATCCAGGCTCATGTAGGTCTCTTCGAGGGCGCCGCCGGCGGGCGCAAAAGCGGTCACGACGACGTCGGCCAGGATGAGCGTGCGCAGCAGCCACGCTGCCTGCTCGGTGCTGCTGAGCAGCACCTGGTACTCAA
>NZ_KI914601.1:0-3513 GCF_000520475.1 Arthrobacter sp. 35/47 | reverse complement strand
GCGAGCGCACCCATCGGTTCGGCCTGGATGCAGTAGCGGCGCAGCTGCGTCCCCGCCTCATCCAGGGTCTGACTTTTGACGGACTCACCCCGGTTGACGAACACGGCACGGTCGGCAATCTCGTCCAGCTCGGACAGGACGTGGCTGGAAACGACGATGGTCTTGCCCTCCCCCGCGAGGCGCCGGAGCATGGTGCGGAGCGCTACGCGCGAACCCGGGTCGAGACCGGAGGCCGGTTCATCCAGCAGGAGCACGTCGGGGTCGTGGATGAGCGCCCTGGCGAGGCTGAGCCGCTGCTGCTGGCCCCGGGAAAGGACTCCGGCAGGCGAGTCCGCGTATTCACTCAGGCTCACTTCGGCGAGCAGTTCCGCCGCACGGTGGGAGACCGCCGTCGAACTTAATCCGTACAGTGCACCGACGGTGGTAAGAATTTCGCGGGCCTTGAGGGATTCCCAGACCCCCAGGGTGTCCGGCATCCAGCCGACCTTGCGGCGGACGGCGGCGGCATTGGTCGCGGGATCAAACCCGCCAACGGACAGTGTGCCGGCGTCGGGCGCCAACAGTGAGGCGAGAATCAGCAGCAGGGTGGTCTTGCCGGATCCGTTGGGTCCGATCAGCGCTGTCACTTCGCCGGGCGGCGCCTCGAAATCGATGTTGCGGACGGCAGGCACCGAACCGAAACTTCGTCGAATACCGCTGGCAATGATTCCCCCATACCCATTGGTCATGAGGTGACAGTAGCCCTTCACCGGTCAGAACGGCACAATTCGACGCACGATTGGGCCAGCTGAACCCGAACAGTTAACATTGTGTGCGGTATCCGGCGGTCAGCCGTTGGCTCCAGCGTAATAGCAGTCCCTATCGAAGTGACCTGTTTCGGGCGCCGACGACGCCGCCAGGCATCACATCCCAAGATTCAGCGAGCGTGCGCATGGCCTTGATTGTTCAGAAGTTCGGTGGCTCGTCCGTGGCCGACGCGGAGGGGATCAAGCGCGTCGCCACGCGGGTTGTGGAGACGCAGGCGGCAGGGAACCAGGTCGTCGTCGTTGTTTCCGCAATGGGCGACAGCACCGATGAGCTGCTTGATCTCGCGGCGCAGGTCAGCACCGCCTCCAACCCCCGCGAGATGGACATGCTGCTCAGTGCCGGCGAGCGCATCTCCATGGCGCTGCTCGCCATGGCACTTCATGAGGCCGGCACCAGTGCGCAGTCCTTCACCGGCAGCCAGGCGGGCATGATCACCGACGCGATTCACGGCAAGGCCCGGATCATCGCCGTCTCCCCGCACCGGATCAAGGCCTCCATCGACAAGGGCGACATTGCGATTGTCGCTGGGTTCCAGGGCATGAGCCGGGATAGCAATGACATCACCACCCTTGGCCGCGGCGGTTCCGACACGACGGCGGTGGCCCTGGCTGCAGCGCTGAAGGCCGATGTCTGTGAGATCTACACCGACGTCGACGGCGTCTACACCGCTGATCCCCGGGTGGTGCCTGCTGCCCGGAAGCTTGCCACGATCTCCAGCGAGGAAATGCTCGAGATGGCAGCCTCGGGTGCCAAAATCCTGCACCTCCGCTGTGTGGAATACGCCCGCCGCTTTGGCGTACCGCTGCACGTCCGCTCGTCCTTCAGCCAGCTCGAGGGAACCTGGGTGCTGCCCAATCCCGATGACACCATCAAGATTCAAGAGGGAGAACCCTTGGAACAGCCCATCATCTCCGGTGTTGCCCATGACCGTTCAGAAGCGAAGGTCACGGTGGTCGGTGTGCCCGACATTCCGGGCAAGGCCGCTGAAATCTTCGGGATTGTTGCCGGTGCGCATTCCAACATCGACATGATTGTGCAGAACGTATCCACACACGGTTCCGGGCACACGGACATCTCCTTCACCCTGCCGATTGTCGAGGGCGCGGAGGCGCTCACCGCGCTCAAGGCAGCACAGGAGACCGTGGGCTACGAAGGTATCGAGTATGACGAGCAGATCGGCAAGCTGTCGCTGATCGGCGCCGGCATGCGGTCCAACCCAGGCGTGTCCTACAAGTTCTTCAAGGCGTTGTCCGACGCCGGGGTGAACATCGACATGATTTCCACCTCGGAGATCCGCATCTCGGTGGTCACCAGCGCGCACCTGCTCGACACCGCCGTGCGAGCAGTGCACGCCGCATTCGACCTCGACGGCGACGCCGTGGCAACCGTGTACGCGGGCACCGGGCGCTAACCCGGCCCCACCTCCCGTTGATTTGGCAGCGTCCGGGCGGCGCTGCCGCTCCGTGGGGTTCGTAAATGTGTGCGGTGGCGGCGGTTCTGGTCGGGGCGGGGTTCTTAGGCGGATGATGGTGGTGTCCGTTGCGGGCGACGCCGTTGTGTCATTGGTGCATGAGTGTGAGCCTGCTTGGCAGCGTGGTGCGAAGGACATGCCGGGAACCGTGGATTGTTGCCGTTGAGCACGAGTGTCAGATTCCTGATGTGTTTCCCTGTCCTTCCCGTGACGGGCCTTCATAGTGGCCGGCGGGAAGGACGTTCAAGGGAGGCAATGTCATGGATATGGACATTTTGCATGAAAGGGCCGCGGGCATCGATATCGCCAAACGCGGCGCGACGGTGTGTGTGCGCAAGCCTGGAGGCAGCGAGCAAGGGTTCACCTCGACGGTGACGTCGTGGGAGGCGACCACGGACCGGATTCTGGAACTGCGGGAATTCTTGGTCGGGCAGAAGGTCACGGTGGTGATGATGGAGGCGACCAGTGATTACTGGAAGCCGTTCTATTACCTGCTGGAGGAAGACCTGCCGGTGATGCTGGTCAACGCGAAAGCTGCGCGGAACATCCCGCGCCGCAAGACCGATGTCGCTGACGCCGTGTGGCTTGCCAGGCTCGCCGCGCATGGATTGTTGCGGGCCTCCTTCGTCCCTCCCGAACCGATACGGGAGCTGCGGGATCTGACCCGGTCACGGGCTATTGCGGTCCGGGACCGGACCCGGGAGATCCAGCGGTTGGAGAAATTTCTGGAGAGCTCCGGGATCAAGCTCTCCAGTGTTGCCTCGAACCTCACCGGTGCTTCCGGTCGCGCGATGCTCGATGCCCTCATTACCGGGGAACGGGATCCGGAGGTCCTGGCCTGCATGGCCAAGGGCAAACTGCGCAACAAGATCCCGGAGCTCACCGACGCCCTGAAGGGACGTTTCAAGGACCATCATGCGTTCATGGTCGGGCTGCATCTGGAGCAGATCGACGCGCACACCAGGATGATCGACGCGCTTACCGAACGGATCGAGGCGTCGATGCGTCCCTTTCGTTGCGCCCGGGAAGCGTTGATGACCATCCCGGGAATCGCTGAGCTGACCGCTGATGTGATCATCGCTGAGACCGGAGCCGATATGAGCGTGTTTCCCGACGCAGCGCATCTGGCCTCGTGGGCCGGGATCTGCCCGGGCAACAACGAATCCGCAGGGAAGGTCAAGTCCAGAGGGTGTTTCATTGAGTGTGTAAGGGGTCCGGCCTGATGTGATGGTGTG
>NZ_KI914600.1:32972-34726 GCF_000520475.1 Arthrobacter sp. 35/47 | reverse complement strand
GGTAGGCGCTGAGCCAGGCCATGCCGTCGGGGGCGGGTTCGAGGAGTATCCGGCGGTCTGCGGTGGCACGGGTTGTGCGGATGGGTGCGGCGTCGGGGTGGAGCAGTTCGCGGAGGCCGCGGGCGTGGCGGGTGAGTTTGGGAACGGTGGACTGCTCGGCTGTTTCGACGAGTTCTTCTTCGAACCGGGCTACCGAGCCAGCGGGAACACCGACGCATTCCTCCACCACCGTGGTGGCATGCCGCCAGGACAGCCGTCCCGATTCCAGGCTGGTAAGGGTTTGACGGTGATGATGCACAAGGAGCCGGCTCTGCTCAACGAACGTCTTGGCAGACCGCGACGGCAGCCGCAGCAGGGCGCTGATCTCCTCCGCGGCCAGTGAAACAATGAAGGCATCTCGCTCGGCATGAGTTTGGGTCTTGGTTTGGGGCTCAACCTTGTCGGCTTGAGAGTTCGCCTCATCGGAGAGCGCAATTTCAGCTTCATAGAGCTCGCGGATCCGGTCCACGAGCCGGGCCTTCTGCGCTTCCGCCCAGCACTGCAGCTCGTTCAACCGTTCCAGGGTGTCCGTGGCGTCGGACAATGACTGCAATGCGCTGGTCGGCGGAAGCTCGACCATACCCCACGGCCCGGCAGGCTCCAGCTCGTCGCTGCCTTCCCACATCTGACCGGCAAACGCACCGCTGAACGGAATCTCCGTCCAGTCAGGCTCGCTCCGTGAGCCATCATAGGGGGAGGACCCTGGATGCGAGCTGCCGGAGGAGGAAGCTCCTGGATGGCGCGCGCCGGAAGGACCAGCGCCATCGGCGCCGAACGCGAACCCCTCCGAAAACCTCATAACCCCACTCCATCACCTGCCTCTGACAAAACCGGCGGGTCCTGGTCCTCGGTAGATTATGCCCAGAGCGAACAGCGTCGGAGCGCCCCACTTCGCCAGGCGTGTTTATCGCTCAAAGCGACATTGGGACCGATCACGAAGCTTCCTCCCGCGTTCCCGCACGGAGGTTTTGCATCCCACACAGAGACGGTGCAGAGCGACAGAGAGACGATGCAGCGGAGGGGCACAGCGGCGTGGCCGACGGCAGCCAGCTCCATCCACCCGGGTACTGTCTTAGATAGGAGATCCATGCAAGGAGACATTCCAGGCTGGTAAGGGTTTGACGGTGATGATGCACAAGGAGCCGGCTCTGCTCAACGAACGTCTTGGCAGACCGCGACGGCAGCCGCAGCAGGGCGCTGATCTCCTCCGCGGCCAGTGAAACAATGAAGGCATCTCGCTCGGCATGAGTTTGGGTCTTGGTTTGGGGCTCAACCTTGTCGGCTTGAGAGTTCGCCTCATCGGAGAGCGCAATTTCAGCTTCATAGAGCTCGCGGATCCGGTCCACGAGCCGGGCCTTCTGCGCTTCCGCCCAGCACTGCAGCTCGTTCAACCGTTCCAGGGTGTCCGTGGCGTCGGACAATGACTGCAATGCGCTGGTCGGCGGAAGCTCGACCATACCCCACGGCCCGGCAGGCTCCAGCTCGTCGCTGCCTTCCCACATCTGACCGGCAAACGCACCGCTGAACGGAATCTCCGTCCAGTCAGGCTCGCTCCGTGAGCCATCATAGGGGGAGGACCCTGGATGCGAGCTGCCGGAGGAGGAAGCTCCTGGATGGCGCGCGCCGGAAGGACCAGCGCCATCGGCGCCGAACGCGAACCCCTCCGAAAACCTCATAACCCCACTCCATCACCTGCCTCTGACAAAACCGGCGGG
>NZ_KI914600.1:32364-32872 GCF_000520475.1 Arthrobacter sp. 35/47 | reverse complement strand
CCTGCCTCTGACAAAACCGGCGGGTCCTGGTCCTCGGTAGATTATGCCCAGAGCGAACAGCGTCGGAGCGCCCCACTTCGCCAGGCGTGTTTATCGCTCAAAGCGACATTGGGACCGATCACGAAGCTTCCTCCCGCGTTCCCGCACGGAGGTTTTGCATCCCACACAGAGACGGTGCAGAGCGACAGAGAGACGATGCAGCGGAGGGGCACAGCGGCGTGGCCGACGGCAGCCAGCTCCATCCACCCGGGTACTGTCTTAGATAGGAGATCCATGCAAGGAGACAGTCGTGGCTGACAAAGCTGAAAGCGAAAATCAGGGTGTGCCCGCAGGCGGTGAACGACGTGCAGCACTGCGCTCGGACGATACCGGAGTCCGTCCTACCCGGATGCGCGAGAGCAGTTTCCCCATGCGGAAGGCAAGCACCCTCCCTGACGTCTCGGCGTACAGTTCGCCCGGCGGATCCACGTCGGCGGAAGAGGCTCCCGGCGAAACGACGCCGGAAGCC
>NZ_KI914600.1:20934-32264 GCF_000520475.1 Arthrobacter sp. 35/47 | reverse complement strand
ACGACGCCGGAAGCCAATTCATCACCTGCGGCACCCACTTCATGGCGTAGCAGCAATCCCTCGGATGCTGCCGGCCGTAATCCCCAGGAACCGCTGGATGATGGGGCACCCACCGCATCAGGTGATCCCACCAGGAACGACGACGACGCAACAGTTACCTCGCCCGACGCGGACAATCCCGCCTCCACCCGCGTTGACCAGCCGGCGGACCGTCCAGAACCCGCCGGGACAAGGGCCGACACCGGTCCAACGGACCACGTCACCACCGACCCGCAGCCGGCAACGAGCCACATCGCTGCGACCACTGCAGGTGCATCAACCACCGCGGACCCGACCTCGCCGGCAACGAGCCAGATTGCTGCGACTCCCGACAATGATGAGTTGGCCGGCACTTCCGCCCCGGACGAGGCACCGTCGCGCGGAAATGGAATTGGAACTGAAACCGGAACCGGAGCTGGAACCGGGGCAGCCGCGGCACGTGAGACGACTCAGGACGAGACACCGTCGCGCGGAACTGGAACCGGAACCGGAACCGGAGCTGGAACCGGGGCAGCCGCAGCCGCGGGAATCGCAGCCGGCGCAACCGCATCCGCCGCGACCAAAGCAAAAGCAACCCGCAACCGCACCACCCCGGCCGACGACCCCAATCCGGACACGTCGAGCCTCTCCATCAGGCCTCCGGAAGAGGACGTCAGCCGTCGCGCCAACCAACGCGACGAGGCAGCCGCAGCGAAACCGGTCCTCCCACGGGTCCTGCAGGTCATGGTCGCGGTGTTCTTCCCGGTGATCCTGCTCGCCGCCGCCGTCCGGGCCGTCACCACACCCCTGTTCCTCTGGGTCGAATACCACCGTCCTGGCTTCCCGGCTGACAGCTACGGGTTCAGCACCGAGGACCGCATGACCTACGGCTCCTACACGATGGATTACATCCTGAACTGGGCACCCGCACGCTACCTCGGTGACCTGGTCAATGTGGACGGCGATCAGCTCTTCCTCGACAGCGAGGTAGGCCACATGGCTGATGTGAAGGGCGTTCTCGCAACCGGGTTCGTCGTCGCGACTGTCCTGGCACTCCTCGCGGTGGCCGCATGCATCTATCTCGCGCGCAAGTACCCCGGCGGCATCCGGAGGGCACTGTTCGCCGGCGCTACGGCAACGCTCGTCCTTGCAATAGCGCTGGCAGTCGCGGGAATCCTCGCCTGGGAAACGTTCTTCACCCAGGTCCACGCACTGTTCTTCGCCGACGGCACCTGGACCTTCCGCCTCGACGACACGCTCATCCGACTCTTCCCCGCACAGTTCTGGATCGACGCCGCCGCAGCAGTGGGAGCCATCGTGCTGATCGGTTCGGTGCTGACGCTCGTGCTCACCTGGCCCACCAAGGCACGACGCGAAAAGTCCGCCCGCGCCTACGAAGCTCGCCGCGCCAACAGCGGAGTGTGAGCCGCGCAGCGCCTCAGGAACGACGACGACGGCACGGTCTAGCGAACGACGACGACGGCACACTCACTATTGAGCGCCTCGCCCGAAGCGCGCGTCGCCTGAATCACGCGTCGCCGCCAACAGCGGAGTGTGAGCCGCGCAGCGCCTCAGGAACGACGACGGCACGCACCGACCGAGCGCCTCACCCGAGCGCCTCACCGGAGCACGTCGCAACCAACAGCGCCTGAACCTCAGGAGTAAAGCTTCTCGACCGCCGTCCCGTAATCGGCCAGCACAGCTGACTTCTTCAGTTTCAGCGTTGGCGTGAGGTACCCGGACTCGAGGGTGAACTCGGCATCCAGAATGTCGAACTTCCTAATCTGCTCAGCCCGCGACACCAGCTGGTTTGCCGCCTCAACCGCCGTCTGGAGTTCGGCACGCAACGCAACCTCCGACACCGGAGTGCCGTGCCCGTTGGCGGCAGCCCAGCTCTCCACTGCCTCGGGATCGAGAGTCACCAGGGCGGCGATGAAGGGACGGTTGTCGCCGACCACCAGAGCGTGCGCCACCAGCGGGTGCTCCCGCAGCTTTTCCTCGAGCGGTGCAGGCGCCACGTTCTTGCCGCCCGCCGTCACCAGCAGATCCTTCTTTCGACCCGTGATCCGCAGGAAGCCATCCTCGTCGAGAGTGCCGAGATCACCGGTCCGGAAGAACCGGTCCTCGGTGAACGACTCCGCGTTGGCCGCATCATTGTTGTGATAACCCTTGAAGACGCCGACGCCCTTGACTTGGATCTCGCCCTCGTCATCGATGCGGATGGTGGTGCCCGGCATTGGAATGCCCACTGAACCCACCCGCGTCAGCGCAACGGTGTTCGCCGTACACGGCGCAGTGCTCTCGGTCAGCCCGTAGCCTTCCAGGACGTTGATTCCGGCACCCCGGAAGAAGTGCGCGAGGTGTTCGCTGAGCGGCGACGCACCCGACACCGTATGCACAACCTCGCCACCGAAGACAGCCCGCAGCTTCGGGTAGAGCACCTTGTCAAAGAGAGCGTGGCGCGCCCGCAACAGCAGCGACGGCCCGCTTCCGCCCCGGGCCGCATTGTCCAGTGCCTTTGAGTAGGCCACCGCGGTGGCATCGGCCGCACGGAAGATCTTGCCCTTCCCGGCAGCCTCCGCCTTCTGCGAAGCGGTGCTGTAGATCTTCTCGAAAATCCGTGGAACCACCAACAGGAAGGTCGGCTTGTAGGCGGCGAGATCGTCGAGCAGTTCGAGGGCGTTCGACGTGTGACCCAGCTTCACCCCGCCCGTCAGGCACACCAGCTGCACGGCACGGGCCAGCACATGGGCCAGCGGCAGGAACATCAGGGTACGCGCGTTCTCCTGCTTGAGCAGTTCCGGCAGGAACTCGATCGTGTTCACCGCAAACAGCGCGAAGTTGCCGTGCGTGATCTCGCATCCCTTGGGCCTGCCCGTGGTGCCCGACGTGTACACCAGCGACGCCACATCGGCCAGCGTACGGCTGGTCCGGGCCACCTCGAGCTCGTCATCGCTGACGCTCTTCCCGTCAGTCGCCAGCGAGGCGAAGGAGGCATCGCCGTCGTCGTCATTCATCAGCACCACCTGCGCATCCGGCGCTGCCTGGCGGACCACGGCCGCCTTCTCCTCGTTCTCCACGAGCACGACGACGGCGGCAGAGTCCTCAAGGATCCAGCTCACCTGGTGTGCCGAGGAGGTCTCGTAGATGGGGACGGTGACGGCTCCGGCAAACCAGATGGCGAGGTCGGCAAGTGTCCACTCGTAACGGGTCTTCGACATGACCGCAACGGAATCGCCCGGCTTGATCCCGCGTGCCAGGAGACCCCTGGCCAGCGCACGCACCTGCGTGAGGAAGGTGTCCGCGCTGATATCTGTCCAGGTGCCGTCCTTCTTCACCGCATACAGGGGTGCGTTGGGAGCGCGCTTGTGCTGCGCGAGGAGCAGGTCGGTGACGTTGGATCCGGCCGGCAGATCGACCAGGAGCTCGGTGGAGGATTCACGCATGGGATGTGGCTCGCTTTCCCTCGATGGCGGTGACACTGGAAGAACGACACTGGAAGAACGACACTGGAAGAACGACACTGGAAGAACGACGCTGCGGCGGTAACACTGCGGCGGCGGCTCAATGACGGTGACACGGTGGCGATGGTGCCTCGGTCAGATCCAGCTTGGCATCCACATTCGCAGACGCCACTGGTTGTAGGGAATGGTTTCAGCTGTCCAGATGGGCAGGAAGAACGCAGATACCAATACCGCCAGCACAACGAATCCCCCCACGAGCAGAATACCGTTCCGCCGCCGCCATGGGGGGTCCCCGGCACGGCCCAGTATCAGGCCAAGCACGTAGACCAGCGAGAGGATGAGGAACGGCTCAAACACGATGGCGTAGAAGAAAAACATGGTGCGGTCCGGAAACAGGAACCACGGAAGATACCCGGCTGCAACACCGGCGAGGATGGCACCTGCCCGCCAGTCGCGCCGGCCGGCCCAGAACAGCAGCACCACCAGCAGCGACAGCGCGGCGGCCCACCAGATCAGCGGGTTGCCTACCACGCTGACGGCCTGGGAGCAGTCGGCGGCGTTACAGGTCAGCCCGTCCGACTGGTAGTGGAAGGACGTCGGCCTGCCCATCACCAGCCAGGACCACGCCGTGGCCTCGTACGGGTGCTCGGAGCTGAGCCCTTCGTGGAACGAATAGGCGCTGCGGTGGTACTCGGCCAGCGAGCGCAGGGGAGCGGGAACCCAGTCCCAGAGCGGATCGGGATTCTGGGCGGCCCACTGTCGGTTGTACGCATCCGTGGAGAGGAACCAGCCCGTCCACGACGCCACGTAGGTGAGCAGAGCCACGGGCACGATCGACACAAACGCCTGCAGCCCATCCCGGACGACGGCGCCCGCTACCCAGCGCCGGACTCCCACCGTGCGCCTGGCCGCCATGTCCCAGAGCACGGTCATCAGCCCGAACACCGCAATATAGGGCAGCGCGGACCACTTGGTTCCCAGCGCCAGACCCAGCGCCACGCCCGCCGCAATCCGCCACGGACGAAGCCCCAGCCACGGCCCGTACAGCAGCTCGTCGCGGGTGGGCTGCCCGCGTTCACGGGCGAGCCCGGCCATCAGGGTGGCCAACCGCCGTCGTGCCCAGTCACGGTCCAGCACCAGCAGCGCAAAGGCAACCAGTATCCAGAACATGAGGAAGACGTCCAGCAGGGACGTCCGGGAATGCACCAGATGATGACCGTCAACCGCAAGCAGCAGCCCGGCAACCCCGCCGAGCACCACCGATCCGAACAGACGCTGCGCCACCAGGGCCAGGATGAGAATGGACAGCGTCCCGACCACCGCGGCCGTAAACCGCCACCCGAATGGATTCGAGGGACCGAACAGCAGCATCCCGAACGCAATCATCCACTTGCCGACCGGCGGGTGCACCACATAGTCAGGCGTCTCCAGGAGAATCCCGGGATTTCCGGCGTTGAAGGACGAGTCCGCCTCCTCCGGCCATTCCCGCTCATACCCCGACTGCAGGAAGGAATAGGCGTCCTTGACGTAATAGGTTTCGTCGAACACCAGGGAGTCGGGCTCACCCAGCCGGACGAACCGCAGCACCCCGCCGATTCCTGCCACCAGCACCGGCAGCAGCCACCCCCACAGCCTGAACCGGAGCTCCTCACCCAGCAGCCGACGACGCAGCACCCGCTCGGAAAACGCCGTGCGCGCGGGGAGGACCCACTGCCGCCCGGACCCCTCAGGGAGGGCGGCGGCGGTGGTGGTTTGGCTCACCGGATCATCGTACCCAGCGGCCCTGACAGTTCCTGGACAGTAGGCTGAGCGGGTGACGGAACATAACGACGACGACGGCGGCACCCTCCCCGCGGACGGCACGGGAGTGCCCGGGGATCAGGAGAACCTGGATGTGCCGGAAGGCGATGACGCCCCCGAGCCCCTCCTCCCGGAGTCGCTCACGAGGGGGAACGGCAGCATAGTGCTGGCGGCCACCCCGATCGGCAACATGGGCGACGCAACCTTCCGGCTGGTGTCGCTCCTCGAGACCGCCGACATCATCGCCGCCGAAGATACCCGGCGCCTGCAACGGCTCATCCGTTCCCTCGACGTGACGACGGCGGGAAGGACCCTCAGCTACCACGAGCACAACGAGGCCGCCCGCACCCCGGAACTCCTTGACCTCGTCGCGGCCGGAGCCACCTTGCTCCTGGTGACCGACGCCGGCATGCCGTCCGTCTCCGACCCCGGTTTCCGCCTCGTCGAGGCCGCCGCAGCCCGGGGCATCACCGTCACCGTTGCCCCCGGACCCTCGGCCGTCCTCACCGCGCTCGCCCTGTCCGGCCTGCCCACCGACCGTTTCTGTTTCGAGGGCTTTCTGCCGCGCAAGGCGGGCGAACGCGCCGCCCGGCTCGCTGAGCTGCGCACCGAACGCCGCACCATGGTGTTCTTCGAAGCGCCGCACCGGCTCGAAGCGATGATCCGGGCGCTGCACTCCGAATTCGGTCCGGAACGGCCGGCATGCGTGACCCGCGAGCTCACCAAACGGTACGAGGAAGTGATCCGTGGGCCGCTGCAGCACCTGCTTGAGTGGGTGGAAGGCAACCTGGTCCGGGGGGAGATCGCCGTCGTCGTCGGCGGTGCACCTGCTGAGGCGCCCACTGCACCCGAAGACCACGTGGCAGCGGTCAACCAGCTGATGAGCCAGGGGCTACGGCTCAAGGAGGCGGTCGCGGCCGTGGCTGAAGACTCGCGCGTCAGCAAACGGGAGCTGTACGCGGCGGTGGTGGCCGCGCGCACGTAAGACTGTGCACTCCGACAGTGGATCGCCGTCGTCGTCGTGCAGATTTGTATGGACGGGGCAAGCGGCGCAGGGCTAGCGTGAGAGCTCGAACACACCATCGTCGATCGTAAAGGCTCCCGGATGACTATCACCGCCCAGCGCGAACAAGAACTTCTGTCCTCGGTTCCCACCGGTCTGCTGATCGGCGGAGAGTGGCGCGATGCCGCCAACGGCAAGACCTTCGACGTAGAGGATCCCGCCACCGGCAAGACGCTGCTCACCATCGCCGACGCCAGCCCCGAAGACGGCAAGGCCGCTCTGGACGCCGCCGTCGCCGCCCAGGATGAGTGGGCCCGCACAGCACCCCGCGAGCGTGGGGAGATCCTGCGCCGCGCCTTCGAGTTGGTCACCGAACGCGCCGACGACTTCGCGCTACTGATGACCATGGAAATGGGCAAGCCGCTCGCCGAAGCCCGCGGCGAAGTGACCTACGGCGCCGAGTTCCTCCGCTGGTTCTCCGAGGAAGCCGTCCGCATGTCCGGCCGCTACTCCACAGCCCCGGACGGCAAGTCGCGCATCCTGGTCAACAAGAAGCCCGTTGGCCCCTGCCTGCTGATCACCCCGTGGAACTTCCCGCTGGCGATGGCCACCCGCAAGATCGCCCCCGCCGTCGCCGCCGGATGCACCATGGTGCTGAAGCCCGCGAACCTGACACCGCTGACCTCGCTGCTGTTCGCGAAGGTCCTCGAGGAGGCCGGCCTGCCCAAGGGCGTCCTCAACATCGTGAGCACCACCAGCGCGGGCGACGTCACCGGACCCCTCATCAAGGACAGCCGGCTCCGCAAGCTCTCCTTCACAGGTTCGACGCCGGTGGGCCGGCGCCTGCTGGCCGACGCCTCCGAGAACGTCCTGCGCACCTCGATGGAGCTCGGCGGCAACGCACCCTTCCTGGTCTTCGAGGACGCCGACCTCGACAAGGCCGTTGACGGCGCCATGGCCGCCAAACTCCGCAACATGGGCGAGGCCTGCACGGCCGCCAACCGGTTCATTGTGCACGAGTCCGTCGCCGCCGAGTTCGCCGACAAGCTCGCCGCCCGCATGAAGGACGTCACCCCCGGTCGCGGCACCGAGGACTCCTCGAAGCTGGGCCCGCTGATCGACGGCAAGAGCCGCGACAGCGTGCACTCCCTGGTGCAGGACGCGGTCGACGACGGCGCTCAGGTCCTTACCGGCGGTTCCCCCGTGGACGGTCCCGGCTACTTCTACCCGGCGACCGTTCTGACGGACGTTGCCGCGAAGTCGCGGATCCTGCAGGAGGAGATCTTCGGTCCGGTGGCCCCGATCGTCACCTTCTCCTCGGAGGACGACGCCGTCCGGCTCGCCAACAACACCGAGTACGGACTCGTGGCGTACGTCTTCACCCGCGACCTGAACCGTGGGCTGCGGATGGGCGAGCGGCTGGACACCGGCATGCTCGGCCTCAACGCGGGCGTCATCTCCAATGCGGCGGCGCCGTTCGGCGGGGTGAAGCAGTCGGGCCTCGGACGTGAAGGCGGCTACGAGGGCATCGAGGAATACCTGTACACGCAGTACGTGGGCATCGCGGACCCGTCAGCCGACTAAACCAGGGTCAACGCGCTCAACCCCTCGCCCCCTCGCGTTGATTTGGCAGGACACACCCCGTTTGACGCTCCATTAACGGCGTGTCCTGCCAAATCAACGGGGGTGGGGGAACCGGCCCGCAGCTGTCAGGTACGGGACGAACCCGCTACGTCCTCACTGCGCTGCGCCCCGAACGGCTGCCACAGCGACTGCGGCCAGAACCGTGCACGGACCCGGGCAGGAACGGACGCGGATTGGGACAGCGCGCGGGTGACGGACTCGACGTCGTCCCAGCTGTTTGTCGGACGGGCATCCGCACCGGCAAACTCGGCGTATTCCTCTTCCTCGTAGGCACGCCGCAACCGGGACAGTGCAGCGGCCGCCGCGTCATCCAGCCGGGCACGCAGCCGCTGCTCAAATGTCCGCGGTGTGTCGGTGGGCAACGGCGGCATCCTGTAATCCGCAGCCAGCTCCACGGTTTCCGCCCACGCAACGGTCGCGGCGCCCACACCCCTGGTGTTGCCGGTGACAGAACGACGACGGCGCTCAGTCCGCATCTGCCGCAACGCCAGCGGCGTCAGGGCGAGCAGCACGAGCAGGAGCCCGAGGACTCCGCCGAGGGTGGAACTCCGTTCGGCGCTGTCCCGCTCAGCCTTGGCGGCCTGTTCCTCGTCGGCGTCCGGGAACGGTGCGGCGGTGGATTCCGGCACCTCTGCGGTACTCGGGTTCAGGTTGTCGCTGTTGACCGACGGGTTGGCCGGGGACAGGGTGGTGATGGCATAGTCCGGGACCACACCGCGTGACGGCGTCGGCTCGAACTGCACCCAGCCGAGACCCTCGAAGTACAGTTCCGGCCAGGCGTGTGCGTCCTTGGAGTTCACCGAAAACTCCGTGAACTCCGTACCGTCCGGGCCGAGGAACTGCGTACCGGTGGGTGATCCGGGGGAGTAGCCCACCGCAACCCGGCTCGGGATCCCGGCCAGGCGGGCCATCACCGCCATGGTCCCGGCATAGTGCACGCAGTACCCGGACCGCGATTCGAGGAACCGCGCCATCACGTCCAGGCTATTTCCGTCATAGCCGCCGTCCACCGGTGCGTCCACTGAGTACACAAAGGACGGCCCGCGGAGGAAGCTCTGGATCGCGATGGCCTGGTCATAGGGGTTGGAGATCCCCTCCACAACCTCCGCGGTGGTGTTGCTGATGACGGAGGGCAGCGAGCTGGGAAGGGCAAGGAACTTCTCCTCCACAGACTCGGGATTGACCGGCGGAATGCGTTCCAGACGCTCCTTGGTCAGCACGGGTTCAATGCTTTCCACCAGGTAGTCCTGCTCGGCCGTGGAACCGCCGTCGATCGCCAGGATGCTGAGGTTCCCCGGGTCATATGCCCACTGCCCGCGCAGCCCCCTGATGGACAACGGCGCGTACGGTGAAAGCAGCCAGGGGCTTGTGAAGCTGTCCGTGGTAATCCGCGTGAAGGTGGTCTCACCGCCGGGCTGGCCGTCGGAAAACATCTCGTCCACGCCGGCCACCCGCTGCCCGAGCCGCTGGTCCGGTTCCCACCGCTGCCCGCTGAAATCCTCCAGGGTGACCGAACGCAGGTACAGCGGCTCCGTGGCCGTGGTTGCATACTCGATCCTGCCGAACCCATTGGGATTGCGCAGGTCATTCCCGAGCGTCACCACCGGATTGAGCCCGGTTGCCGTTCCCCACAGGTTCACCCGCGCTCCCTGCGGGAAAACTCCCGAATTGAAGCCGGGAATCCCCAGCGGAAGCACGACGGCGATGGCCAGCGCCAGCACGCCGATGGTCATTCCCCGCGACAGATGGGCTCCGGACAACTCACTCGACGAGTCGGAATCCTGCCGTGCCTCACGCCAGTGGGCACAGCCCAGCAGGATCAGGAACCCCGCCACGGCGGCAATGAAGGACGGCACACCCACACTATTAATGCGTACGACGGCGGGAACCACCAGCACTGCCAGCAGCGCCAGTCCGCTGGTGGCCGGCATCCGCAGCGTGGTGGCGAGTGTGTCCACCAGGATGGCGATCAGGCCGATGCCCGCGCAGACCACCAGGAACAGCCCGGCTGTCGGCAGCACCGGTGCCACCTGTGAGATGACGGTGTTCTCGGCACGGCCGAGCAGGATGGTGAGCCGACCGGTGAAGCCGTCCCCCGGAAAGATTCCCAGGGTGCTCTGGGAGGGGAAGAACTGCCAGATCAACGATCCGGCCAGCGCCAGGAGCCCCACCAGCGGAACACAGTACGATGGCAGCCGCGACAGCCGCGTCAGGGCCATGAAGAACAGCACCGTTCCCACCGTGACCAGCACCGGCATGAACCAGGTCCAGCCGAAGATCACGCCGGACAGGCTCACCGAGGTGAGCATGACCGCCGCGAACGAGGCGGCCGTGACCAGGAGGTGGTTGTAGTTCCTGCGCGGAGCTGCGGGCCGGTTGGGCAGGAGGCGTTGGGCCTGCCCGCCCTCAGCGGGACGGGAGAGGGTCGCGGTCATGTCCGGCCTCCTGAAATAACGGAACCGGAGGCGCCGGGAGAACCGGGAGAACCGGCAGTACCGGCAGAACCAACCGAGCGGCCGGACGCAACGGAACCCGCAGAACCGGCAGCACCTGACCCCACCGTGCCGGGGGCGAGGGTGGTTTTCGCGGTCGAGGAGGTTGCGCCCACCGGTGCGGGGTCGAAGTGCGCCCAGGCGGCGGCCACGGACGCATTCGGGTTCACCGCCACCACATGCCAGCCGGCGCCCCGGAGGATATCCATCACGCCGTGCAGGTCCCGCGGCCGTTCGCTGACCAGCATGGCGAACGACTGTGACCCGTACTCGGACGCCGGACCCAGATCCCGGGCCTCTGCTTCGCTGATGGCACCGAGCAACGCGATCAGCGGCCCGCGGTTCTTCAGACCTGCGAGTTTATCCAGCATCGGATCACCGAACGGCAGGGCACCGGAACCATGACCGTTGCGCTGGACAAGGTGGGACCCACCGGACGCTGACCCCCCGGACGAAGACCGGACGGAAGCGGACGAGGACCGGACCGGAGGAACGGGTGCAGACGGGCGCTTCCGCGAGGCCGTGGGCCGCTTGCTGGGATCGGGCACGAGTTCCAGGGCGGCCAGCCCGTGCGAGATCCCATGCAGCCCGGCCTGCCCCGAGAATTCCTCGTCCTCCGGCCACGGCGCGGAAACGGAACGCCGCAATGCGGGCGCTCCGGTCTCGTTGAGGAAGCGAAGCGAGTAGTTGCGCTCCAGCAGGTGCGCTGCGATGGACACCGCACCGACCACGGCCCATTCGAACGTGGGGGAGGAGAGCATGCCGCCGTCGTCGTCCGGGTTGCCGAAGGCGGAGAGGAAACCGGACCCGTAGCTGGTCTGCCGCTGATCCAGGATCAGGGTGGCCTCGGGCATGGTGACGGATTCCTCCTGCCGGACCATCAGCTCGTTGTGGCGGGCGGTCGCAGCC
>NZ_KI914600.1:18603-20834 GCF_000520475.1 Arthrobacter sp. 35/47 | reverse complement strand
ACCAGCCGGTCGGTCCCGCCGAGGGTGTGCCGGGAGATGCCCAGGCCAAAGGGGTCGGTGAAGCCGGCGGTGACGGGGCCGACGTCGTACACTCCCCGCGCCGTGGAGCGCAGCCGGTACTCATACAGGCTCACCCCGCTGGGAGTGGGGTGGGCGGCCGGAAAATGGAACTCGGGTGCGTCGCCGAAGCGGTGCGGCAGCAGCTCGCGCATTACCACCGAGCCGCCCAGCGGGCTGTCGGACGCGACGGACAGCGTCACCGTGGTGGTGGACCCGGTCTCCATGCTCTGCGGCGCGAAGGTCCGGTGCACGGTGAAGCGCGGCTTCACCAGGCGCAGCACCAGCACGGACACCAGCGGCAGGAGGACCAGCAGGATCCCCAGGTACAGCAGGTCGCGGCGGCCGAGGAACTGGGCGCCCAGCAGCGACAGGACGCCGGCCGCGGCCAGGCCCCAGCCCCGAAGTGTCAGGAACCGCGGCAGCCCCTCAGCCAGTGCCATGGCGTCAGCCGTTTCGGGAGGAGGCGCTCGCCGCGTCGCGTGCCACCGGCACCCGGGCGAGGATGCCGGCAATGATCGACGACGGCGTCTCACCGGAGCTGGCAGCCTTCCGGTCCAGGATGAGCCGGTGCGCCAGCACGGCCTCGGCCACCGCGCTGACGTCGTCGGGCAGGACAAAATCCCGTCCCTCCAGTGCGGCCCCGGCCTTCGCCGCACGCAGCAGCTGGAGCAGGCCGCGCGGGCTGGCACCGAGCCGGAGCTGCGGGTGGTTGCGGGTGGCATGCCCGATCCCGACCGTGTATTCCTTCACCGCCGGGGAGACGTACACCTGCCGGACCTGGCGGATCATGGCGGCCACGTCCTCGACACCGGCAACCGGCTGCACGGCGCGCAGCGGGGAAACGGACTGGTGGGTCTCGAGCATCTCCATCTCGGAGCTGATGTCCGGGTAGCCCATGGAGATGCGGGCCATGAAGCGGTCGCGCTGCGCTTCGGGCAGCGGGTAGGTGCCCTCCATCTCGATGGGGTTCTGGGTGGCGATGACCATGAACGGTTCGGCGAGACGGTGGGTGGAGCCGTCCACCGTGACCTGATGCTCCTCCATGCACTCGAGCAGGGCGGACTGCGTCTTCGCGGACGCCCGGTTGATCTCATCGCCGATCACGATGTTCGCGAACACCGGGCCGCGCCGGAACTCGAACCGGTGGGAGTCCTGGTTGTAGATGGACACGCCCGTCACGTCCGAGGGCAGCAGGTCGGGGGTGAACTGGATCCGGTTGACGCTGCAGTCGATCGTCCGGGCAAGGGTCTTGGCGAGCATGGTCTTGCCGACCCCCGGCACGTCCTCCAGCAGCAGGTGCCCCTCGGCGAGCAGCACCGTCAAAGCCAGCCGGGCGGCGTCGGGCTTTCCGTCAATCACGGTGTTGATGGAAGAGAGGATGCGGGCGCTGGTGTCCCGGAAAGTCTCCGCGGTCATGGGTGCGCGGACGGGAACCGGACTGGGCGCCGTGCTGCCGTTTGGGGTGGCGTACTGGTTGTGCGCGTCCATGGATACCTTCCGGAAACGTCACCCGGGAGCGAAGGTCCACAACAGCGTGGGCCGGCACCTGTGCAACGGCAACTAAGTCTTTACAGATTACTAGGACAACTGGGGTTCGTGGCGGAAAGTTCCACAGATGGGTAAGCAGGGGCTGCGGGCTGCAAGGAAAGTCTAGGGTTGGACTATGTGCACCAGTTCCATCCCTGTTCAGTACCGCCCGGAAGAGACCGCGGCGGAAGACTCACCGACCGGCCGCTCCCGTGCCCCCGAGGCCGGCGGCCGCAGCCGGAAACTGGACTACCCGCCGGCACCGGAGCCGCTGCCGTACCCGGTCATGGACAACCACACCCACCTGGACTTCCGCGACGGGCAGGTTGCCGTCAGCGCCGCTGACGCGATGGATGCTGCGGAGGCTGTGGGCGTCGGCTTCGCGGTGCAGGTGGGCACGGACCTGGAATCCTCCCGCTTCACGGTCGAGGCGGTTGAGCGCGACCGCCGGCTGCTCGGCGCCGTCGCCATCCACCCGAATGAAGCGCCGCTGCTTGCCGCCGCCGGCACGCTGGAGGACGCGCTCGCCGAGATCGAGGAGCTCGCGCAGCATCCGCGCATCCGGGCCATCGGCGAGACCGGCCTGGACTACTTCCGCACGGCTGAGGACGGCCGCGAACGGCAGGAGTACTCCTTCCGCCGCC
>NZ_KI914600.1:16773-18503 GCF_000520475.1 Arthrobacter sp. 35/47 | reverse complement strand
AGTACTCCTTCCGCCGCCACTTGGACATTGCCCGCCGGCTGGATCTCGCGCTGCAGATCCATGACCGGGACGCGCACGACGACGTCGTGAAGGTCCTGCGCTCGGAGGAACCTCCGGCGCGGGTGGTGTTCCACTGCTTCTCCGGGGATGCCGAACTGGCGCGGATCTGCAATGAGAACGGCTGGTTCATGTCCTTTTCCGGGACGGTCACGTTCAAGAACGCCCGGGATCTGCGCGAGGCGCTGGACATCGCTGACCCGTCCCTGGTGCTCACCGAGACCGACGCCCCGTTCCTCACCCCGCACCCGTTCCGGGGGCAGCCCAATGCCAGCTATACCGTGCCGTACACGGTCCGGTTTCTGGCCGAACACCTGGGCACCGACCTTGAGGAGCTCTGCCGGACCATCAACGCGAACACCCGCCGCGCGTACGGCGACTGGGAGTAGCGCGCGCCTGTTAGTGACCGGCGCCGAGCTTCCCGGCCAGGCGTTCGCGCATCAGCACGGAGGCGTCGTTGAGGCCGATGACCTCGACCTCCTTGCCATGGTGGTGGTACTTCTCGGTGATCGCATCCAGCGCCGCGATGGTGGAGGCATCCCACAGGTGGGACGCGTGCATGTCGATGATCACCCTGTCCGGGTCGGTGGCGTACTCGAACTGCGTGTAGAGGTCGTTCGAGGAGGCGAAGAACAGTTCGCCGTCCACCACGTAGGTGGCGACCTCTTCACCGTTGAGTTCCAGCACCGTGCGCTCCACGGTGACAAAGTGGGCCACCCGGCGGGCGAAGGCCACCATGGCCACCAGCACACCGACGCCGACGCCGATGGCGAGGTTGTGCGTCCACACCACCACGACGACGGTGCTCACCATCACCGCCGTCTCACTCTTTGGCATGCGCTTGAGGGTGGCGGGCTGGATGCTGTGCCAGTCGAAGGTGGCAATGGACACGAAGATCATGACGGCCACGAGCGCGGCCATTGGGATGATCGCCACCACGTCGCCGAGGGAGACCACGAGGATCAGCAGGAACACACCGGCAAGGAACGTGGAGATGCGGGTGCGGGCGCCGGAGGCCTTCACATTGATCATGGTCTGGCCGATCATCGCGCAGCCGCCCATGCCGCCGAAGAAGCCGGTGATGATGTTGGCCGCTCCCTGGCCCCAGCTCTCACGGGTTTTCTGCGAGCGGGTGTCGGTGATGTCATCGACCAGCTTGGCGGTCATCAGAGATTCGAGGAGGCCCACCACAGCCAGGCCCAAGGCGAACGGGGCGATGATCTCGAGGGTCTCAAGGTTCAGGGGAACGTTGGGGAAGAAAAGGCTGGGGAGGCTGTCCGGCAGTTCACCCTTGTCACCGACGTCGGGCACCTGGATTCCGGCAAGTACCGCGAAGAGGGTGAGGGCCACGATCGCAACCAGCGGGGCCGGGACGGCCTTGGTCAGCCGCGGCAGGCCGAAGACGATCACCAGTCCCACGGCAACCATGGGGTAGACCAGCCACGGGACGTTGAGAAGTTCAGGGACCTGCGACATGAAGATGAGGATGGCCAGTGCGTTGACAAAGCCCACCATCACCGAGCGGGGGATGAAGCGCATGAGTTTCGCCACACCGAGCAGGCCCAGCACCACCTGGAAAATGCCGCCCAGGATCACCGCGGCAATGAAGTAGTCCACGCCGTGGCTGGCCACCAGCGGCGCGATCACCAGGGCTATAGCGCCGGTGGCCGCGG
>NZ_KI914600.1:12658-16673 GCF_000520475.1 Arthrobacter sp. 35/47 | reverse complement strand
CCGCCATGGTGAAGGAGGCAAACAGGCCCAGGCGCGGGTCAACGCCCGCAATGATGGAGAACGCAATGGCTTCGGGAATCAGGGCCAGGGCGACCACCAGCCCGGCCAGGACCTCGACCTTGAGCAGCCGGGGATTCTTGAGGGTCCTCAGAACCGACTGGCGTTCGAGTGGTGTCAGGGCCGTGCTGGACGTAGGCATGCGGGGTCTTCCTGGAGGCGGGTGAAGCGGGCGTGGGCCGCCTCTTTCCGGGGTTCTCCGGTAAGGGCGATAGGCTGTACGCCAATGTACGAGGGGCTTACGGCGCGCTTGCGCGCCGCGACTGCCGACCCCTAACTCTAACCTAACGTTACGGAAGATTGGCTATTGTGGGACGCATGAGTGACTCGGCGGGCACCGCAACCGCAACCATGCACATCGGTGAGGTTGCCGAGCGGACCAGTCTGTCGCTGCGCACCATCCGGCATTATGACGAGGTGGGCCTGCTGCCGGCGTCCTCCCGGACGGAAGGCGGCTTCCGCGTTTATACGGAAGCCGACGTCGACCGCCTGATGGTGATTCGCCGAATGAAGCCGCTCGGGTTCACACTCGAAGAGATGAAGGATCTGCTCTCGATCGTCGATGAGCTTCCGGATGCCGGCGGTGCAGCAGCGGAGCGGCTGCGCGAACGGCTGGCGGGCTACCTCGAAGCCGCAGCCGCCCAGCGCGACAAGCTGGCGCAGAACCTCACCCGCGCGGATGAGTTCATTGAAACCCTGAAACGGTACTGATTCACAAGCATTAGGGCCTGCTGGAGTCCTGAAAGACGGAAGAAGGAATCCATGACGAGCCCCACCACTCCCGCTGAGGCGGTACGCACCTCCACGATCGCCGAGCAGGCGCTGAGGAGGCGCACGTTCGCTGTGATCTCGCACCCCGATGCGGGCAAGTCCACGCTGACCGAAGCGTTGGCCCTGTACGCGAGCGCCATCACCGACGCCGGAGTCACCCACGGCAAGTCCAGCCGCCACGGCACGGTCTCCGACTGGATGGGCATGGAGCGCGAGCGCGGCATCTCCATCAGCTCGGCGGCGCTGCAGCTGGAGTACCGCGGCACGGTGCTGAACCTGGTGGACACCCCCGGGCACGCCGACTTCTCCGAAGACACCTACCGGGTCCTGGCCGCCGTGGACTGCGCGGTGATGCTCATTGATGCGGCCAAGGGCTTCGAGCCGCAGACCGTGAAGCTGCTGGAAGTGTGCAAGCAGCGCGGGCTGCCCATCGTGACGGTGATCAACAAGTGGGACCGGCCCGGCCTGGACGCTCTGGAGCTGATCGACCAGATCGGTGAGCGGACCGAAATGGTGCCGGTTCCGCTGACCTGGCCGGTGGGGACCGCCGGGCACTTCGAGGGGCTGCTCGATGTGCGTGCCGACGTGTCGCTTGCCCTGGAATCCGTCGGCGGCGGGGCGCTGCCGGCGATCGAGACGGTGGTCGATCAGGCGGAACTCCGTCCGGAGAGCTCGTCAGTCTGGGATGCCGCAAATGAAGAGCTGGGCCTGGTGCGGTCCTCGAACGGAGAATTCGACGCCGCCGAGTTCACCGCGGCGCGTCAGACGCCCGTCCTGTTCGCCGCGGCCGCCCGCAATTTCGGCGTGCGCCAGCTGGTGGACATGCTCGTGGAAGTGGGGCCGCCGCCGTCTCCACGGGTCGCGGCGAACGGGGTCCGCCGTCCGGTGGAAGCGGACTTCTCCGGCTTCGTCTTCAAGGTTCAGGCCGGCCAGAACACTGCACACCGGGACCACATTGCGTACCTGCGGATCTGTTCCGGAGTGTTTGAGCGGGGCATGGTGATCACCAATGCCCGGACGGGCAGGCCCTTCGCCACCAAGTATGCCCACCGGGTTCTGGGGCGCGAACGGGAGGCGCTGGAGCAGGCGTGGCCGGGCGACGTCGTCGGGCTGGTGAATGCCACCAGCCTGCGCGTCGGTGACAGCCTCTATCAGGAGGAGGCGGTCACCTTCCCGGAGATTCCGCACTTCTCGCCCGAGCTGTTTGTTGCTGTGCGGGCCAAGGATCCCGGCCGGTACAAGCAGTTCCGTCGGGGGATTGAGCAGCTCGATCACGAGGGCGTCATCCAGGTGCTGCGCTCGGAGCTGCGTGGCGACCAGTCGCCGGTGCTCGCGGCCGTGGGGCAGCTTCAGTTTGAAGTGGCGGAGCAGCGCATGCGGACCGAGTTCAATGCGCCGGTGTCGCTGGAGAGCCTGTCCTACACCCTCGCCCGCCGCGTCACCACCACGGCTCCTGCCAGCACCCTTCCGGAGACGTTCCGGGGCGGGGAGATCCTGCGGAGGTCCGACGGCGAACACATCGCGGTCTTCGGTGACCGGTGGAAGCTGGGGCACTTCACGGAGGCGAACCCGCAGGTGTCACTGGAGGTCATCGGCGCCGGTTGAGTGGCGTCCGCTGACCGGACCCAGCTTGCCCTCTTATCACAGTTCGGTTACGGTGGGCTGATATTAGCCGGGGTCGGGGAAGGCTTTCGGACTGATGCCGTCCGCTGCGGACGGGTTTCTCTTTGCGTTACCGCTGGCGATGAGCCGCGCCTGCCTGAGGCATTTTCAGGCCTGGCACGTGTCCGTCAGGGGAGCGCTCGGGGTACCCACCGCCGTCGTACATTTTGCCAGTGCACTCTCTGCTGCGCCGTTTTTCGGGGCAGCACCTGCAGAGCGCCCTCTCCCCGTGCCCGGATACGACGCGGGATGTGGGATTTTGTGGCAAAGCGGGCAAAGAACGTAAAGCGGGACGCCAGGAGCTGGGCAGTACTCGCCGGGCAGGCGATGGTCATGCTCAGCCTGGTCGCGGGCCTCGTGGCCTTTGTGGGCAACGGCAAGAGCGTGCAGGTAGTGGTCGACGGCGAGGCCCAGACCGTCCAGACCTTCGGCGGCACCGTTGCTGACGTCCTGCGGACCGCCAACGTCACCGTCACCGAGAACGACGACGTGTACCCGGCCCTCGCAAGCGCCGTGGAAGACGGCGCCGCCATCCAGGTCAACAAGGCCACCGCCATCGAGGTGCAGCTCAACGGAGCCGAAACCGTCGTCCACACCACCGGTGAGACCGTGGGTGAACTGGTGGACGAGCTCGGTGTCGCCAGCGACTCGGACATCTCCGCACCGGCTGAGACCCGGCTTGTCACCCTCAGCTCCACCCTCAGCATTTCGACGCCGAAGACGGTCACCCTCGCCGTGGACGGCAAGGACCACCGCATCGAAACCACCGTCAACACCGTGAGTGACCTCCTCGCCGAAGCGAAGGTCACCCTCGGGGACGAAGACCGCGTGTCAGTTCCGGTCAACAGCTCCCTCATCACCGGGATGGGCCTCAAGGTCACCCGCGTGGAGTCCGACAAGAAGGTCACCGAGACCGAAAAGATCGACTTCTCCTCCACCGAGAAGGAAACCGACGAGCTGCTCATCGGGGAACGCGAAGTGGTCCAGGCCGGCGTCGCAGGCGAGCGCACCCGCGTCTTCACCGTGACCGTCATCGACGGCAAGGAAACCGGCCGCGAAAAGGTCAGCGACAAGGTCACCCGCGAGCCCGTCGACGAGATCATCGCCGTCGGTACCCGCGAGGAGGAGCCCGAGCCTGAGCCCGAGGAAGAGGAAAAGGTGGAAGCCGCAGCCGCGGGCGAGCCTCCGGTAGAGATCGAAACCCCCAACCACAGTCCTGCGGCGGCAGTGTCCGGCGGCAGCGCCTGGGACGCCCTCGCCGAGTGCGAGTCCGGCGGAAACTGGTCCATCAACACCGGCAACGGCTACTACGGTGGCCTGCAGTTCAGCCAGTCCAGCTGGCTCGGCGCCGGAGGCGGCAAGTACGCACCGCTGCCGCACCAGGCATCACGCGAAGAGCAGATCGCCACCGCCGAGGTCCTGAAGCAGAACGGCGGCTGGGGCCACTGGCCGTCCTGCTCCTCGAAGCTCGGCCTCCGCTAGACAGATCCTTCGCAGCGCCCCTGCCGGTATCCACCGGCGGGGG
>NZ_KI914600.1:10316-12558 GCF_000520475.1 Arthrobacter sp. 35/47 | reverse complement strand
GGGGGCGCTGCTGTGTTTCCGGCCGGGTTCGCGTCCCGATCTGCTCACCTTTGACCACTTCCGCGACCAGCTGCAGCCCACCAGAACACCGACGACGACGGCGGCCGGCACCGAAAACGGAGCAGACCGGAACGATTCCGCTCGCCGGAGTCCACCGGCGGGGCTGTCGGTAGTGCAGCCCCGCTACGATGGCTAGGTGAACGACAAGGCGCGCCCCTCCCCACCCCAGGCCCTGCTCGGTGCAACCGAGATCCGCCGGCTGGCCGAGGAACTGGGCATCCGTCCCACCAAGACGCTGGGCCAGAACTTCGTCATCGACGGCAACACCATCCGCCGGATCGTGGCTGCCGCAAACGTCGACCCCGCCGAGACGGTCCTCGAGGTTGGTCCAGGCCTCGGTTCGCTGACCCTCGGGCTGCTGGACGCCGCGGAGCGCGTGGTGGCCGTCGAAATCGACCCGGTGCTGGCTGAACGCCTGCCGCAGACCATCGCGCAGTGGCGCCCGGAACGTGCCGCGTCCTGCGACGTGGTGCAGGGTGACGCGATGCGCGTGACCGAGCTCCCCGCCGAACCCACCGCGCTGGTGGCCAACCTCCCGTACAACGTGGCCGTCCCCGTGGTGCTGCATCTGCTGGCGCATTTCCCCTCGCTGCGCCACGGGCTCGTGATGGTGCAGGATGAGGTTGCGGACCGCCTCGCGGCACCTCCGGGCTCCAAGGTGTACGGCGTGCCGTCCGTGAAGGCCCAGTGGTACGGGCGGATGCGGAAGGCCGGCGTCATCGGCATGAACGTGTTCTGGCCGGCGCCGAAGATCGCCTCCGGTCTGGTGGCGTTCGAGCGGCATGATCAGCCGCAGACCACGGCGTCCCGCGAAGAGGTGTTCGCGGTCATCGACGCCGCATTCGCGCAGCGGCGCAAAACGCTCCGCGCGGCGCTGGCCGGCTGGGCCGGCAACGGGGTGCTCGCCGAGCAGGCGCTGAGCCGGGCCGGCGTGGACCCCTCAGCTCGCGGTGAGGTGCTCGACATCCACGCGTTTGCCCGCATCGCCGAGGCCAAGCAGCTTCCGCTGGCCTAGGTTTAAGCACAGCACGGCGGCCTCCCGAAGGAGGCCGCCGTGACTGAAGTGCGCTGCTGTGTTTCCGGCCGGGTTCGCGTCCCGATCTGCTCACCTTTGACCACTTCCGCGACCAGCTGCAGCCCACCAGAACACCGACGACGACGGCGGCCGGCACCGAAAACGGAGCAGACCGGAACGATTCCGCTCGCCGGAGTCCACCGGCGGGGCTGTCGGTAGTGCAGCCCCGCTACGATGGCTAGGTGAACGACAAGGCGCGCCCCTCCCCACCCCAGGCCCTGCTCGGTGCAACCGAGATCCGCCGGCTGGCCGAGGAACTGGGCATCCGTCCCACCAAGACGCTGGGCCAGAACTTCGTCATCGACGGCAACACCATCCGCCGGATCGTGGCTGCCGCAAACGTCGACCCCGCCGAGACGGTCCTCGAGGTTGGTCCAGGCCTCGGTTCGCTGACCCTCGGGCTGCTGGACGCCGCGGAGCGCGTGGTGGCCGTCGAAATCGACCCGGTGCTGGCTGAACGCCTGCCGCAGACCATCGCGCAGTGGCGCCCGGAACGTGCCGCGTCCTGCGACGTGGTGCAGGGTGACGCGATGCGCGTGACCGAGCTCCCCGCCGAACCCACCGCGCTGGTGGCCAACCTCCCGTACAACGTGGCCGTCCCCGTGGTGCTGCATCTGCTGGCGCATTTCCCCTCGCTGCGCCACGGGCTCGTGATGGTGCAGGATGAGGTTGCGGACCGCCTCGCGGCACCTCCGGGCTCCAAGGTGTACGGCGTGCCGTCCGTGAAGGCCCAGTGGTACGGGCGGATGCGGAAGGCCGGCGTCATCGGCATGAACGTGTTCTGGCCGGCGCCGAAGATCGCCTCCGGTCTGGTGGCGTTCGAGCGGCATGATCAGCCGCAGACCACGGCGTCCCGCGAAGAGGTGTTCGCGGTCATCGACGCCGCATTCGCGCAGCGGCGCAAAACGCTCCGCGCGGCGCTGGCCGGCTGGGCCGGCAACGGGGTGCTCGCCGAGCAGGCGCTGAGCCGGGCCGGCGTGGACCCCTCAGCTCGCGGTGAGGTGCTCGACATCCACGCGTTTGCCCGCATCGCCGAGGCCAAGCAGCTTCCGCTGGCCTAGGTTTAAGCACAGCACGGCGGCCTCCCGAAGGAAGCCGCCGTGACTG
>NZ_KI914600.1:5425-10216 GCF_000520475.1 Arthrobacter sp. 35/47 | reverse complement strand
GAAGCCGCCGGTCTGGTCCTCTTCACGCTCGGCCGCGCTGTGCTGGTCACTGCCGGCAAGGCCGTCGGACTCGCCGTCAACATCAGCCAGGCCATTGGTCTGGTCGAAAGGCTCACCAAGCGGCCGCTCTCCCGGCGTATCCGACCCCGGAGTCTCCGAAGTGGTGCCCGAAACGCCCGCGGCGCCCGTACCCGAAACGCCGGCAGCACCCGAGACGCCAGCCACCGGCGTGACATCCGGGGGAGTAGTGTCCTCGACGGGAACAACGGGCGTGACCGGAACATCGGTGGTGGTCACGTCAGCATCTGAGGTGTTCTGCTTGTTGCCGGACGCTGCGGCAACACCCGCAGCGGCAGCGGCAGCAACGCCGACGCCGGCCGCAGCAGCCTTGCCTGAGATGCCCGCCTTGCCGTCATCACCGCGTGAGGCGGCGGCGTCGGCGACGGTGGGCGTTCCCACCGTGCCTCCGGCTACTGATCCGCGCCAGGCGCCGGTGGCGTAGCCCTCGTCCTCGATGAACTCCTTAAAGCGCTTGAGGTCGCCCTCGGCTTCCTTCTCGACAACGTGCAGCTTGTCGCCGATCTTCTCGATCATGCCTTCGGGCTCGTACTCGAGCTCAAGGCGGATAGAGGTCTGGCCGCCGCCGACGTCCTCGAATGACACGGCTCCGGCGTTGGTTGCGCCCTCGGTGGCTGCCCAGGCAACGCGGCGGTCAGGCTCCTGCGCCAGGATCTTCGCCTCCCACTCACGCTTGACCCCGCCGATCTCGGCAACCCAGTGCAGACGGTCGTCGCTGAGCTGTTCCACCTGCTTGACCCCGCTCATGAAGTGGGGGAATTCTTCGAACTGTGTCCATTGGTTGTAGGCCACGCTCACTGGAACGTTGACCATGATCTGCTTTTCGATCCTCGTGCTCACAGCGTCTCCTTTGGATAGGAACATCGGATGAACAAGAATTCATCAGTATGCTTACCATACCCAATCGACCGTACATCTGACCATGGCCGAGCACAAGAACGACGGCGACGAAGGGACAGGAACGACGGCGACGGGAGCCACCAGCCGAAACAACGTTTTGGTCTCATTACTGGCTGAGCAGCCGTGGACACTTCTATCGCCTGCACCATCGTCAGTAGGCTTACGAACATTCGCACCCGCGCCGCCGAGAGTGGCCGCTCACCGAAGAGAAACTTCCGCGCATCACGGAGGGATTTATGAGGATACGGGCCATCGGCCTCCTGATCGGCATGGCTCTCGCCTGGACCGGCGCGTTCTTTTTCGTCAAGACCTACCATGATGGCGTCGCCCAACAGGCGGGCTCGATCGCCGACCGGATTGAGGTCCCCGAAGGCTGGATCGTGGTCTCGGAACACGTCGAGCGGGAGCAGTTCGTCTGCTTCAACACCAAACCGTGCCCCACTCTGAGCCGCACCTGGCAGGCGGACCGGGTGCTGGAAGCCACGGACCTTCAGCGGCTCACGGACACGCTCGGCTGGGACTTTGAACTGGACGGCGACTGTCAGCGCGGAGACGAAGAGGTGGGCGTCAGCAGCGTGTGCTCGGCCGTCGCCACTTCCGAGGGCTACCGGATCCAGTTGCGTGTCGACAGCCCGGAGCCGGGCAGCGCGAGCATGGTCCGGCTCCGCCTCACCTCAGCCGGTGAGTAATCAGCCAGTAGGTAATCAGCCACCCGGTAATCACGCGCGCGGTAACAGTTGGCTCACGTAACCATCCCGTGCTGTTTGGCAACCGGCACAGCCGGTAACCTCAAAGGCACCGGTCTCGCTACGTCTCGAAAGTATCCCCAGTGCCAAAGCTGTCATCAGTCTTCGTCCTCGCTGCAGTGTCATCTCTCCTGCTTGCCGGCTGCGTAGGTGCGCCTCCGGAAAAAAATGCTGAGAGTACGACGGCGGCTTCCGAGTCTGCATCCCCGTCGCCCAGCCCCACTCCCGAAGAGGCGACGCCGGAGGAGACAGCAACGAAAGAGCCTGAAGAGACCGAAGAACCTGTAGAGACACCCGAACCCACCATGGAGCCGACGGAGACACCCGCTCCGACGCTCGAGCCGCTGCCCGCCGGGCCGGACGATCCCTTTGTGCCGCCGCCGCACGGTGAGCCAGCCCCCGGCCCGTTCGTCCCGCCGCCGCACGGCGAACCGAATCCGGGCGCCCCGAGCAGCAACGTGGTGACCCCGTCCCCCGAGTGGGGAGCGGTTGGAATCACAGTGCAGGCGGGAACCTCGTTCACGATCACCGGAGGCGGCTACCAGCCGGGTCAGCGGATCCAGGTGTTCTTCGGGCCCGCCAACACGGATTACTCGATCATCGGCGACCAGTCCGCGTACGCCAGCCTGTCCGGAGACTACAGCTTCACCATCACCCTTTCACCGGGTATTGCCCCGGGCTCCTACGGCATCATGACGGCAACTCCCGACGGCCTGGCCGGCGGACCGGAGATCGACGCGACCCGCCGCTGGGCCAGTGTCGAAGTGGTCGCCCCATAAACGCACAAAGCGGTAATAGAACCAGCGCCACCGCAACGTTCACCCACGCCACACCCCTCAGGGATTTGGGAACCCGCCCTCAAGCGTTTACGTTTATGAAGGATGGGGCGTCCTTAAGAACGAAAGCTTGGTGCAATCGCTGTGGAACTCATCGACCTTTTAATTGGCATGGCCATTCTCACCGCCCCGGTTCTGTTTCTCGCCGCGGCCGCCAAAGTCATCCTTGACCGCCGTGCCAGCGCCCAGCGCCTGCAGCCCGCCGAAGCAACGGCCGAGGACCCACGCCGCTGACCTCAGCAGGAGAGTTTCTCCTCACGCCCCGTGTGATCTAAGTTGGAGATCATGGTGGCTGGGAGAACGGCAGGGATGCGCACAACAGGCCCCCGCGCCGTCCGGGTGAAGGCGCCGGGCAAAATCAACGTCTCCCTCCGCGTCGGAACCCCCCGCGAGGACGGCTACCACAGCGTCGCCAGCGTCTACCTCGCCGTCTCCCTGTATGAGGAGATCACCGCAACAGCCACCGACGACGGCGCCATCACCGTCACGGTCGACGGCCAGGGCAGCCTCAACCTCCCCATGGAGGAAATCCCGCTCGATGCCAGCAACCTCGCCGCCCGCGCCGCGGCTCTCCTGGCCGAACTCAGCGAGAACTCCACCGGCGTGCACCTGAACATCACCAAGCGCGTGCCGATCGCCGGTGGCATGGGCGGCGGATCGGCCGACGCCGCCGCAACCCTCCTGGCCTGTGACGCCCTCTGGAACAGCGGCTTCTCCCGGGACGAACTCGCGAAGATCGCCGTCGATCTCGGCGCCGACGTGCCGTTCGCGCTCATCGGGGGCACCGCCGTCGGGGTCGGGGTGGGGGAGCAGCTCACCCCGGCCATTTCCAAGACGCCGCTGCACTGGGTCCTCGTGCCAAGCGGGTTCGGGCTGTCCACGCCGGCGGTGTACCGGACGCTGGATGACCTGCGGCTCGCCAACGGCGACGTACCGCCGGAGATCCCGGAGATCGACCCGCAGATCCTCACCGCTATGCGCTCCGGGGACGCCCACGCGCTGGCCGATCTGCTCCACAATGACCTGCAGGCCGCCGCACTGGAACTGGCGCCCGAGCTCAAGGACATCCTGCACGCGGGCAGGGATGCCGGCGCGCTGGCCGGGATCGTGTCCGGCTCCGGCCCCACGGTTGCGTTCCTCGCCGAATCCGAGGAGCACGCAGCCACCGTCGACGCGCTGCTGGCCACCGCCGGGCTTTCCACCGAACTGGTGCACGGGCCCGCTCATGGTGCAAGGATTGTCAGCGACTACTTCGCGTAACGCCGCTTCACCGAAGATCACCCATAACGAAAGCAGTATTTCCCTTGGCCCACCTGCTCGGTGCTGAAAACATCAGCATCACCTTCGCCACCCGCACCGTCCTGGACGGCGTCACCCTCGGAATCGAAGAGGGCGACCGGATCGGTATGGTCGGGCGCAACGGTGACGGCAAATCCACCCTGATGCGCCTGCTCGCCCAGCGTGGAACGCCCGACGACGGCCGCGTCACCAAACGCCGCGACGTCACCGTGGGCTACCTGGACCAGAGCGACGTGCTCGACGGCGATCTCGACGTCGGCGCCGCCATCGTCGGCGACCAGGCCGACCACGAGTGGGCCTCCAACCCGACGATCCGCGACGTCATGGGCGGACTCGTGGCCGAGGTGGACTGGCACGCCCGCGTGGACTCCCTCTCCGGCGGGCAGAAGCGCCGCGTGGCGCTCGCGAAGCTCCTCATCGGAAATGACGACGTCATCATGCTCGACGAGCCCACCAACCACCTCGACGTGGAGGGCGTGGCCTGGCTTGCCGAGCACCTGAAGCAGCGGTGGCGCCCCACTGACGGCGGCCTGCTGGTGGTCACCCACGACCGCTGGTTCCTCGACGAAATTTCCACCCGCACCTGGGAAGTCCATGACGGCATTGTGGACGGGTTCGACGGCGGGTACGCCGCCTACGTCCTGGCCCGCGCCGAGCGTGACCGCATGGCCTCCGTCGTCGAGGGCAAGCGCCAGCAGCTGGTGAAGAAGGAACTCGCGTGGCTGCGCCGCGGCGCCCCGGCCCGCACCTCCAAGCCCAAGTTCCGCATCGAGGCAGCCAACGCGCTGATCGCGGACGTCCCGGAACCGCGCGATTCGCTCGCGCTGAGCAAGCTCGCCACCGCGCGGCTGGGCAAGGACGTGCTGGACCTTGAGAACGTGTCGCTGGAGCTGGGGGACAAGCCGCTGTTCAAGGGGGTCACGCTGCGGCTC
>NZ_KI914600.1:0-5325 GCF_000520475.1 Arthrobacter sp. 35/47 | reverse complement strand
CGGCTCGCGCCGGGACAGCGCCTTGGGATTGTCGGCGTCAACGGTGCGGGCAAGACCACCCTGCTGCGGCTGCTGAACGGTGAGGTGTCGCCGTCGTCGGGCCGGGTGAAGCGCGGCAAGACCGTGCAGACCGCCATCCTCTCGCAGGACGTGCGCGAGCTTGACGATGTCAATCACCTGCGCGTCACCGAGGTGATCGAGCAGGAGAAGCGGGTGGTGTCCGTCGGCGGGAAGGAAGTGTCGGCGAGCCAGCTCGTGGAGCAGCTCGGGTTCACCAACCAGCGGCAGTGGACCCCGGTGGGTGACCTGTCCGGTGGTGAGCGGCGGCGCCTGCAGCTGCTGCGCCTGCTGGTGGGGGAGCCGAATGTGCTGATGCTCGATGAGCCCACCAATGACCTGGACACCGACACGCTCGCAGCGGTGGAGGACGTGCTGGACGGATGGCCGGGCACGCTGGTGGTGGTCTCGCATGACCGGTACCTGCTGGAGCGCGTCACCGATACCCAGCTGGCGCTGCTGGGCGACGGGAAGATCCGCGACCTGCCGGGCGGCGTCGACCAGTACCTGCAGCTGCGCCGCGGCGCCGCGTCCGGGCAAGGAATGGGCGCCAGGCCGCTGGCTGCAGACAGTTCGAACGGTACGACGGCGGCTGCCGGGCAGGATGGCCCGTCACCGGAGGAGGCCCGCCAGGCGAAGAAGGACCTGACCCGCATTGAGCGGCAGATGACCAAGACGAGCTCGCAGATCGAAAAGATCAACCAGCAGATGAGCGAGGCCGGCAGCAAGGCCACGGTCGACTTCGAGAAGATGAGCGATCTCGACGCGAAGCTGCGGGAGCTGCAGACGGAGCAGGAGTCCCTCGAGGAGCAGTGGCTCGCGGCGGCCGAGGTGCTGGGGGAATAACGCGTTTGTGCGCTGACTGCGGCCGCCGTTGCACCATTTCGTATCGCTATGCGACTTTCGCGTTGCCTTATCGAACCTAATGCAACATAGGAGTACTGTTAGCAGATAGGGAGAGTGGGTAATGGAAACTGCTGAGCAACTCGGTGAGCATCTGCGTCAGTGGCGCATCATGCTGGGGTTGAGCCAGGAATTGACCGCGGAGCGCGCGAATGTTTCGTTGCCCGCACTGCGACGCATCGAACGTGGTGACAGCGGTGTACGCCTCGGGACCTTCCTCGCTGTCGCACAGGTGCTTAATCTGACCGAGCGCATCACCGGTGCCACTGATCCATTGAACACTGATCTGGGACGAATGCGTGCCCACCTGCTTGGCAGGCAGCGTGCCAGGAGTCGCAACTCATGACATATGAGGTGTGGATCGGTGACCAACACGTCGGTGCTTTCAGCATCGACGTACACCCCGGCTTCCAGAATCCTGCCCTGACTTTCACCTACCTTGATCAGTGGTTATCCAGTGATCGGTCTTTTCAGATATCCCCCGACCTGCCGTTGCAGCGCGGTCCGCAAACTCCTCCCTCGCACCGCACCATCTTTCAGGCGTTCGACGACGCCGCACCGGATAGTTGGGGCAGGCGCCTCATCGATGCAGATCTGCGTCGGAAGGCCAGAATGCGCGGTGAAAGGTACAAGCCACCGACGGAAATCGATCTTCTCCTTCATGTGCCGGACGAGACGCGGCAAGGTGCCGTCCGGTTCCGCAAGGGCGAAGAGTTCCTGTCCTCAGAGCATGGTCGCGCCACTGTCCATGATCTCTCAAGACTGGTGGCCGCCGCACAGCACTTCGCGGCCAATGGTGAGGTCACTGAAGAGGTGCACAACCTGATCAGCGTTGGATCGTCCCCCGGTGGGGCGCAGCCCAAAGCCTGGGTGCGGGATGAGGCCAATGTGATGCACCTGGCAAAATTCCCGCAAACTTCTGACACTTACAACGTATCCGCCTGGGAACTCACAACCATCAAGCTGCAGCGACGGGCGGGCATTCAGGTGCAGCCGTCTCGAACGGTGTCTCTCGGACAGGATCAGTCGGTATTCCTTACCCAGAGGTTTGACCGGGCGGGGGAACGGAGGATTCCGTACATGAGCTTTCGGAGTGCCTTCGGAATCACAGAGCACGAGCCGCTCGATTACGCGACACTCGCCGGCCGGGTCGCGGCCATCTCGGGTAAGCCCTCTGCTGATGCCTCGGAATTGTTCATGCGGGCGGCGCTGATTGTCCTGGTCAATAACATTGACGACCATATGCGCAATCACGGACTGCTTCACGGCGGTCAAGGCTGGCGGCTGGCGCCGTCCTTCGACGTTAACCCGTCCCGTCACGCCAGCCCTGCCACACCGCTGACGCCGGAGGACGACCCATATGACCGTGATATCAGGTTGCTCGTGCACCGGGCTGCGGATTTTCGGCTCACCCAAGCCCAGGCGGTCCACCGCATTCGTGCAGTCGTAGAGGCGGTTTCCTGCTGGCGCGATGATGCGCTTTCCTCAGGTGTGCAGGCCGATGCGCTCGAATCAATGAGTCCGGCTTTCGAGGGAGAGAACCTCCGCAGGGCACAAGAGTTGCGGGCAGACAGTCAGGCAATAATCGATCTGTCGGGGAAGGCCCCGGGCTCAGATGAATCCTGGGTGAAATCCCACACCAGGCGCGGCCGCACGGTTGAGGGTCACCACCGGCGTAAGCCCCATAGTTGAGCAGTTCCGTGAGGGTGCGGCGGACAGCGGAATGCCGGGAGCCGGAAAGACCAGTCCACGGAGTAGTGGGGGAGTCGGTGCGAGCGCTGCACCTCCTGCAGGCACAGCGGCGTCCGTCACGGCAGGGTTTCGCTTGCCGGAAGCACCTTGCGCAGCGCGTCGTTGACCGTCACCACGCCGACAAACCGGGACTTGTCCATCACGACGGCCAGCTGTTCACCGGACCGGCGCATGAGCGCCAGAGCCTCGTGCACCGGCACATCCGGCGAGAGGATGAAGGCCGGGCGCGCCAGCTCCCGTGCCGACCGGTCCCGGGCTACAAGGAGGGTATCCCTGACGTGGACTACCCCGGGAGCCTCGGCAGCGTCGTCGGACTCGACCAGAATCCGCATGTGACCGGAGCGGGCCGCAGCCGCCTGGATATCCGCAGCGGTGGCGTCGGCTGATACCGCTGCGGGTACTTTTCCGTCCTTCGGCAGAAGAGACTCGACGGGGAGCGTCTCCAGATCCAGCGCACCCGAAATGGGGGTCCGGATTGAGGCGTCCAGCGCTCCGACGTTTGCGGAATGCTCCACCAGATGACGGATGGTATCGACATCCTGTCCACCAACCCCGGCCCGGTCCGTCGGTTCCACGCCCGACGCCTTCACCAGGCGGTTCGCTATCTCGTTTGTCCAGTCGAGCAGCGGCCGGAAGATCCAGACAAACCCGCGGGCGGGCGGACCCACGAGAATGGCGGAGGTCTCGGGGTGGGCAATGGCCCAGGACTTTGGTGCCATCTCTCCGACGACGAGGTGCAGGAACGTCACTGCCAGCAGCGAGAGGACAAACGAGCCGCTATCCGCGATCCAGTAGGGCAGTCCCCAACCGGCGAAGAATGGGGTGAGCCAGGCATCGACTGCCGGTTTGGTGACCGCGCCGAGGGCGAAAGTGCAGGCCGTGATGCCAAGCTGCGCACCCGCCAGCATGACGGTCAGTTCGTTCACGCCCTTCAGCGCAGCACGGGCTCCGCGGCTGGTCGCGGCCATTTCCTCGAGGCGGTGCCGGCGCGCGCCGAGGAGCGCGAACTCGATGACCACAAAAAAGGCACTGAGCGCGATGAGGCCGATCGTTGCGGTCAGGACGATCCACGGGTTATCCATCGTTCCTCCTGGCTTCCCGGTTGGCGGTGGTGTCCGTGCCGTCCGGGGACTCGTGCAATGCCAGGCGGACGGTTTTCGGTACCCGTCTTTCCACCTCAAGAACCTCCGCTTCAAGCAGCCGTGAGACCGGCTCGTCCAGGACGAGTTCCGCCGGATCCTGCGGCAGTGGAATCCGCACGGTGTCTCCGACCGCCGGCAGTCCGCCGTGGTGGCCGATGAGCAGGCCGGCTACCGTCTCGTAGTTGCCCCGGGGAAGCCCATGACCGATGAAGCGCTCGGCCTCATCAAGGTGCACATCGCCTGCGATGCGCCACTGGCCGTCGCTGTCAGGCAGCACTGGCTCCGGCAGGTCGGCGTCGTGCTCGTCTGTCATCTCTCCGGCAACCTCTTCGGCCAGGTCCTCCAGGGTGATGATCCCCGTGAATCCGCCGTATTCGTCGATGACGCACGCCAGCTCGTTCCGTGCCTGCGTCATCTGATCCAGGGCCTTGGGGAGGGACATCAGCGTGGGAAGCACGGTAGGGGGCCTCATGATGGTGGCGACAGTTTCGCGGTCGGCGGCACCGAGGACGTCAACAAGCTGGACGACGCCGACAGGCTCGTCCCGCTCATCGATCACCGGGTAGCGGGTGTGGGCTTCGGCCATCAGTGAGCGCACGTCGCCGATCAGCATGCCGGGCGCCACGCTGTCTACCTGGGGCCGGGGAATCATTGCATGTTCCACTTCGCGTTGCGGGAAGTCCAGGATGCGGTCGATCATGACCGACAGTTCTTCCGGCAGGTCGCCGCTCTGGCGTGAGTCGGCGACGATGTGCTCCAGGTCCCGTGCGGTGGCGCTGCTGTCGACGTCGTGCACGGGTTCAATGCGCAACACCCGCAGGAGGGCATTGGCGGCACGGTCAAAGACGGTGATCAGCCAGCCGAACACGGCGAGGTAGATCCGGGTGGAACGGGCCAGACCGCGGGCGAGGGGTTCGGGGTTGGCGATGGCGAGGTTCTTTGGATAGAGCTCGCCGAAGATCATCTGCACGACGGTGGAGACGGCCAGCGCTGCGACGGTGCCGACCGTGACGCTGACCGCGGAAGGAACGCCGACGCCGCCGAGCAGCACGCCGAGGCTCTCCCCGACCAGCGGTTCGGCCACGAACCCGACCAGCAGGCCGGTCACGGTGATGCCGAGCTGCGCACCGGAGAGCATGAAGGAGGTTTTTTCCGTCACTGCCAGCGCCCGTTTGGCGGTCTCATCTCCCTGGGCCGCTTGTGCGCGCAGGCGGGAGCGGTCCACGGACATGTAGGCGAACTCCTGGGCGACGAAGTACCCGTTCGCGGCGATGATCGCGAGGATCACAACAACGCCCATGAGCAGGGTCAGCGTGGCGATCAACACCGGCCGGCACCCCCACGCGGATGGTAGGCCGTGCGGTCAGGGTTCAGCTTGCACGCCAAGTCCATCTGACCAGCCTAACGGGCAAGCAGGGCGGCACCGTCGTCAGCCGAGGCCGGCTGGTTCCTGATGGCCGTCGTCGTCGGT
>NZ_KI914599.1:33704-36415 GCF_000520475.1 Arthrobacter sp. 35/47 | reverse complement strand
CCTGTTCGCCGTTAAGGCTCTGTTTGTAGCCTTCGTACAAAATGGAGCCGAAGGTGTCCGGGCCGTATGCTCGAATTATGGCATCGCCCACTCCCCCGCGCGGATCGTCCCTTCCCGCTCCGGACCCGGCCACCGTGGACCGGCTCCGCACACAGATCGGTGCACTCTCCACGGCTACCCTGAAGCAGCTCGATTCCTCCCTGCCGTGGTACCGGAACCTGCGTCCGGACGAGCGCTCAGCGCTGGGCCTGGTTGCCCAGAAGGGCATCGCTTCCTTTGTGAACTGGTACCAGAAGCCGGTCTCGCCTGCGTGGGTTCTCAGCGATGTGTTCGGTACTGCACCTACTGAGCTCACCCGGTCCATCAGCCTGCAGAAGGCGCTTCAGCTCATCCGGGTGGTTGTCCAGGTGGTCGAGGACCAGGTCCCCGATCTCGCCTCGGACGCGGATCAGGGCCTCCTGCGGGAAGCTGTTCTCAGGTACTCGCGGGAAGTGGCCTTCGCGGCAGCAGATGTGTATGCCCGTGCAGCCGAAACCCGCGGCTCCTGGGATACCAGGCTCGAAGCCCTGGTTGTTGACGCCATCCTGCGCGGAGAAAGCTCGGACGCACTGCGCTCCCGGATTGCGGCCGTGGGATGGAAGTCGCAGGCACCGATCACCGTCATGGTCGGCAGCTCACCGGCCGAACCCAACGCAATGTTCCTCAATGAACTGCGCCGCACCACCGGCCGGCTTGCCGAGGACACACTGGTCGGCATCCAGGGGGACCGTCTCATTCTTGTCCTCGGCGGCGTACAGGACCGGAACAGCGCCTACGCCAGGCTGAGCGAATTATTCGGGCCGGGACCGGTGGTTTACGGGCCCGAATCCGCTTCACTCGTAGCGGCCAGCGGGTCAGCACAGGCAGCTTTCGCCGGACTCACCGCCGCCCGGGCCTGGCCGTCCGCGCCGCGTCCGGTTGCAGCCGACGACCTGTGGCCGGAGCGGGTCATCTCTGGCGATGACACCGCGCGCAAGTCCCTCCTCCGCAACATCTACCGTCCCCTGGCAAATGCCCAGAACGGACTTGAGGAGACGCTCTCCGCCTATCTCGCCCTGGGTCACTCGCTCGAAGCCACATCACGTGAACTGTTTGTTCACGCCAACACCGTCCGATACCGTCTTCGACGCGTTTGTGACATCACCGGGTGGGACCCGCTGATCCCCCGGGAGGCGTTTGTTCTCCAGACTGCTTTGGTCATCGGCCGGCTCGCACCGCCGCCGAAGACCGCTTCGGAGCGCTCAGCAACACGGCCGGAGCGCGTTCCTTCGTTGTAGACTTCCTACAAAGTGGCTTCGGGAGCTTCGTGCACCGGAACACCCTGCTTCTGACCGCCGATTTGGAAAGCTTGATACGTGCTCGCAATTCTCTGCCCTGGACAAGGGTCCCAGTCCCCCGGATTCCTGACCCCGTGGCTCGACCTTCCGGGCGTGCGGGAGCATCTTGAGGCTCTCAGCGAGGCAGCAGGCGTCGATCTCGTGCTTCACGGCACGGTCTCCGACGAGGAGACCATCAGAGACACCGCAGTAGCACAGCCGTTGATTGTCGCCGCGGGACTGGTTGCCGCCCGCGTACTCCTGGGAGACACTCCACTCACCTCCTCCACCGTGGTTGCCGGACACTCGGTCGGCGAACTGACAGCGTCAGCTGTCGCCGGAGCGCTCACGGAGCAGGATGCCATCAGGCTTGTTCGCACCCGGGCACAGTCAATGGCCGCCGCGGCCGCCGTGACACCCACCGGCATGAGTGCCGTTCTGGGTGGAGACCCCGACGACGTCGCAGCCACCCTTGAGCGGCACGGATTGACCGCAGCGAACGCCAACGGGGGCGGGCAGATTGTCGCGGCGGGCACTGTCGACCAGCTCGCCGCCCTTGCGGCAGATCCGCCGCAGAAAGCCCGCGTCATCCCGCTGAAGGTGGCAGGCGCCTTCCACACCCATCACATGGCTCCAGCGGTGGAAGCGCTTGAGGAGCTCCGCCCCTCGCTCTCACCCGCGGAGCCCCTCGCCACGCTGCTGTCCAACTTCGACGGCGAGCCGGTGGCTTCCGGAGACTTGAATCTGGACAGTCTGATAGCGCAGGTCTCGCGCCCTGTCCGTTGGGATCTGTGCATGCAGCGACTCCAGGATATGGGCGTCTCCGGTGTGCTGGAACTTCCTCCGGCGGGTACCCTGACAGGGCTGGCAAAGCGGGGAATGCGCGGAACGGCCGGACTGGCAGTAAAAACGCCCGAGGACCTGAGCGCCGCCCGGGCCTTCATGGACGAACACTCCCGCACCGCTCCGCCAGCGGACGCCCCCATCGCAGAAGGAAACGCGTGACTACTCCCACCCTCAATCAGTCTCCGCTGCAGGAGAACACCCGCATCCACGGTTTGGGCATCTGTCGCCCCGAGGTGATCGTCACCAACGAGGACATCTGCCAGTGGATCGACTCGTCCGACGAGTGGATTCGCCAGCGCACCGGCATCGTCACCCGTCACCGCGCGGACAAGGACACCAGCGTCATTGACATGGCCGAAGCCGCGGCCCGCGCCGCCCTGGAGGATGCAGGTATCGAAGCGTCACAGCTCGGCGCCGTACTGGTCTCCACCGTGACGCATCCATACGCAACTCCCTCCGCCGCAGCGCAGCTCGCAGACCGGCTCGGCGCCACGCCGGCACCTGCCTACG
>NZ_KI914599.1:27600-33604 GCF_000520475.1 Arthrobacter sp. 35/47 | reverse complement strand
GCCGGCACCTGCCTACGATATTTCAGCGGCCTGCGCCGGGTACTGCTACGGGATCGCGCAGGCCGACGCCCTGGTCCATGCAGGAACGGCCGACTACGTGCTCGTGGTCGGTGTCGAGAAGTTGTCGGATTTCATTGACAACACCGAGCGCACCATTTCCTTCCTGCTCGGTGACGGAGCCGGTGCCGTCATCATCGGTCCGTCCGACTCACCCGGGATCGGTCCATCCGTCTGGGGATCGGACGGCAGCAAGCACGAATCCATCCGCATGACGCATTCGCTGCTCGACGTCCGGGACCTTTCGCTCGCTGCACTCGCGGAAGGACCGGAGGCCCTGTCCTCAGCCGCGGAATCCGCCATCTGGCCGACTATGCTTCAGGATGGACCCACCGTCTTCAGATGGGCTGTGTGGGAGATGGCGAAAGTGGCACAGCAGGCCCTGGACGCTGCAGGAATCCGGGCCGAAGATCTCGTCGCCTTCGTGCCGCATCAGGCGAACATCCGCATCATCGATGAAATGGTCAAGCAGTTGGGCCTGCCCGAGCATGTGGCGGTGGCTCGGGACATTGTCGACGCGGGAAATACGTCGGCAGCCTCGATTCCTCTGGCAATGCACCGCCTCCTCGCGGAGAATCCCGGACTCAGCGGCGGCCTCGCCCTGCAGATCGGGTTCGGTGCCGGGCTTGTGTTCGGCGCCCAGGTAGTTGTTCTCCCCTAGTTTTCCGCTTCGGGCCGCACTCCGCGGCTCGATCGAACCGATCCGGTACTTACCGGGACACAAGAAAAGGAGCCACCATGGCTAGCAACGAAGAGATTCTCGCAGGACTGGCAGAAATCGTTAACGAAGAGACCGGCCTCGCGCCCGAATCCGTGGAGATGGACAAGTCCTTCACCGACGACCTGGACATCGACTCCATCTCCATGATGACCATCGTGGTCAATGCCGAAGAGAAGTTCGGCGTGCGCATCCCCGACGAGGAAGTCAAGAACCTCAAGACCGTCGGCGACGCAGTTGAGTTCATCGCCAAGTCACAGTCTTAGCGTGGACGCGGCGATGGCAGCTACGGTCATCGCCGCTCCATCAGCTCACCTTCCACACGGAAACAACGACGCATCGAAAGAGTGAACCATGGCACGCAAAGTAGTCATTACCGGCTTGGGCGCCACGACACCCATCGGCGGCGATGTTCCCACCATGTGGGAGAACGCGCTGAAGGGCGTTTCCGGCGCCCGCACCATCGAAGCGGACTGGGTTGCTGAATTTGAGCTTCCGGTCACCTTTGCCGCGCAGGTATCGACGCCTGCCAGCGAGGTCCTGACCCGGGTCGAAGCCAAGCGAATGGATCCCTCCACCCAGTTCGCGGTGATAGCGGCCCGGGAAGCCTGGCGGGACTCCGGAATCGAGGAGGTCGACCATGACCGGTTGGCGGTGGCATTCGCCACCGGTATCGGCGGCGTCTGGACGCTGCTGGACGCCTGGGACACGCTGAAGGCAAAGGGCCCGCGTCGGGTTCTTCCGATGACGGTCCCCATGCTGATGCCCAATGGTCCGGCGGCCGCAGTCAGCCTTGATCTTGGAGCACGCGCCGGCGCGCACACACCGGTTTCGGCCTGTGCCTCCGGCACCGAGGCGCTCCACCTCGGACTGGATCTGATCAGGTCCGGCAAGGCCGACGTCGTGATGTGCGGTGGCGCTGAAGCAGCGATCCATCCGATGCCGATCGCGGCCTTTGCTGCCATGCAGGCCTTGTCCCGCCGCAATGATGACCCTGAGCATGCCTCTCGCCCATACGACATCGACCGGGACGGTTTTGTGATGGGTGAGGGGGCCGGTGCCCTTCTGCTCGAGGCGGAGGAACATGCCCTCGCCCGCGGCGCGCGGATTTATGGTGAACTCGCCGGTACCTCCGTAACGGCAGACGCCTACCACATCACAGCCCCGGACCCCGAGGGACTCGGCGCAACCCGTGCACTCAAGGCCGCAATGTTTGACGCGCGCGTGCAGGCGTCCGATGTTGTTCACGTGAATGCACATGCGACCTCCACCCCGGTAGGTGACCAGCCGGAATACGTTGCTCTCAAGACGGCACTCGGCAGCCAGGTTGACTCGGTGGCCGTCTCGGCGACGAAGTCGCAGACCGGTCACCTGCTCGGTGCATCCGGTGCGGTGGAAGCCGTCATGACTGTGCTGGCTGTTCATGAACGTCGGGCCCCGGTGACCATCAACCTTGAGAACCAGGACCCGCAGATCCCGCTGGACGTAGTGACCTCGGCACGTGACCTTCCGGCGGGCGATATCGTCGCGTTGAGCAACTCGTTCGGGTTCGGTGGCCACAATGCGGTCATAGTGGTGAAGAACGTCTAACCGGCTCTCCCGGAACACACGCTGGAGGCCGGGTACCTGAGGGTACCCGGCCTCCTTCAGCGTTTCAGGGCTGTGGTCAGCCGACCTGGTGCAGCCAGCGAACGGGGGCACCCTCTCCCGCGTGCCGGAAGGGCTCCAGTTCCTCGTCCCAGGACTCGCCCAGCGCCAGGGACAGCTCATGGTAGACCGCGGCCGGGTCTCCGGCTCCCGCCTCATAGGCGTAACGGATGCGGTCCTCGGAAATCATCACGTTGCCGTGTACGTCGGTCGTAGCGTGGAAGATTCCCAGCTCGGGGGTGTGCGACCAGCGCCCGCCGTCCGCCCCTGCGCTCTGCTCCTCGGTGACCTCGTAGCGCAGGTGCGCCCAACCGCGCAGCGCGGAAGCCAGCTTCGCTCCGGATCCCTGAGCGGCAACCCAGGACAATTCGGAGCGGAACATTCCGGGCGCGGCGGGCTGCGGCGACCACTGCAGGTCGAGTCGCTGATCAATCACCGATCCGACGGCCCACTCGATATGAGGGCACAACGCAGAAGGGGCTGAGTGTATATACAAAACACCACGCGCCATCACAACAGACATTCCATCCTCCATAGCTGTAGGTACGTCTTCCCCAACGACCTTCAACTATCGGCGTACTGTCCCGTTATTGTTTGGATGTGGTGTGCTCAGTCCACGGGGTAACAAGGAACATTCTGCCCCATGAACGCAAATCGCGCCACTGTAATTACCTGCGCCGGATTCCGTGCGTTCATGCCCGCGGGTGCGCCTGCTCATAACTGCGCCGAAGCCGGTCCACCGATACATGGGTGTAGAGCTGCGTTGTCGCAAGGCTCCGGTGCCCGAGAAGCTCCTGAACGGCGCGCAGGTCTGCTCCTCCGTCGAGCAGGTGGGTTGCCGCGGTATGGCGCAGGGCATGGGGGCCCGTGGCACCGGTGCCGTCGACGCCGGCGAGATGCCGCTCCACGACGGACCGTGCCTGGCGCTGGTCCAGGCGGCGCCCGCGGGGACCAAGGAACAGTGCAGCGCCGCTGTCGGGCTTGACCCAACGCGTTCTTCCCCTGCCGATCCAGTCGTTCAGTGCCTGGGCGGCAGGCACACCATACGGTACGGTGCGTTCCTTGTTGCCCTTGCCCAGCACACGCACCATACGGCGGTCATGGTCCAGATCATCGAGGTCAAGGCCGACCAGCTCCCCGACGCGGATCCCCGATCCGTAGAGCAGCTCGAGGAGAGCCCGGGCGCGTAGCGCTTGCGGGTCGCCTCCTACCGCCGCGTCCTGCGCGGCAGCGAGCAGCGGCTCCAGCTGGGATACCGAGAGGACATCGGGAAGCCCGTTGCGGCGACGAGGGGCTTTCAGGCGTAATGCGGGATTCTCTGCCAGATGACCCTCGCGGGTTGCCCAGGCGAGGAAGTTCCGCACCGTTGCTGCGCGGCGGGCGATGGTGGCACGTGAGAGCCCCTGCTGGTCCAGTGAGCCGAGCCAGGACCGGAGGCACGTCAGATCCAGCCCCGCAAGGGTGGCGATACCAAGGGAAGCTGAGAACGCCGCGAAATTCTCAAGGTCGCCCTGGTAAGCGCGCACAGTGTGGACGGAGCGATTACGTTCGCGTTCCAGATAGCGGATGAACCCTTCGGATTCGTTGGCGAACGGGAGGGTGGGTCGGTTCCCCCCTCGCCGTTCTCTCATCCGTTGCTCCCGATCCATCAATGGCTTCCCTGCGCTTGGTCCGCCCCGCCTGAAGCTACTGTGCGCCAGTGTGGGTGTCCGATCAAGGAGCCACACCGCCGCGCGCTTCAGGAAGCCGTGTGCTGGACGGGTGAAGGGGAGGCGGACGGCGCCGGGCCATTTGCCTACGCGGCCATCTCGGCCACCGCCGATTCCAGTTCGAGCAGCGAGCGCTTGACGGCAACGCCGGCGGCGTAGCCGGTAATGGCACCGCCTGCCCCCACAACCCGATGTCCCGGAATAACGATTGACAACGGGTTGGCGCGTACCGCTGCCCCCACTGCACGGCCCATGGCGTGATTTCCGAGAGCGCCGGCGACCTCCTTGTACGTACGACGTTCACCGTAGGGGATCTCCGCGACGGCGGCCCAGACCTTGCGCTGGAACTCGGTTCCACCCACCAGGTTGTAGCTGAGCGGCGGAGCCATCACGCCACGAAAGTACCCGCGCAGCCACTCCTCCGTTGACTGGAACACTGCAGAGGCAGCATCCGGGTCGCTAGTAGCGGGAGAGTCATTCGAGGCGACCTCTGAGGGCTGGTCATTGGGGAGTTCCTCGTCAGCGGGCAGCCCGAGAATAACCGGCGAGGGCTCGGGCGAGTGATACTCGTGATAGACGCCGACGAGGTCCTGATCTCTGGCTACGAGTACGAGTCCCCCGACCGGGCTGTCGATGATCTTGAAGGTGTTCATGGTGGATATCCCTTTCATGTGTCTGCTTCCGGGTGGTGCGCTGTGAATGTTCAGGGGTGTGCAGGTTCGGGCTGCCCTCTGTTGGTGGCCCATCAGCCCGGGGAGCCGGATTACGGGCTGGTCATCGCGGCCGTTTACGCCAGCCGCCGCCGTCACCGCGCTGCGCAAGGCCGTCAGTCTCCAGCCGGCCCAGCCCGGCCAGGACGCCGGCAATACTCAGGCCGGCAACGGATGCGAGCTTGTCCACGGTCGAGGATGCGCGAACAGGCAGGGCGTCGAGCAGCAACAGATCCTCCACCGTCAAGCCGTCATGCAGGGCCGGTACGACAGCACGCTCTTGTACCGCTTCGACAGCAAGGGGGCCGGCGAGTTCCGCCACCTCCGCAGCATCGGTGACGCAGACGGCGCTGCCGTCGCGGAGCAGTCTGTGGCAGCCAGCCGAATTGGGGGACTGGACAGAACCCGGAACGGCTCCAACGGAGCGTCCAATGCCAGCGGCGTGATGCGCGGTATTGAGGGCCCCCGAGCGCCACCGCGCCTCGACGACCACTGTGACGGCGCTGAGCGCCGCAATGAGTCGATTTCGCTGGAGAAATCGGTATCTCGAAGCTGACGAGCCGGGGGGTACCTCTGAAATCAGTTGTCCGCGCTGGGCAATATTCCGGAGCAGGCCCTCGTTTCCGGCTGGATAGTATCGGTCGATGCCGCAGGCCAGCACTGCCAGCGTGGGCAGCGGATTGTCCTCGGCGGCGATTTTCAGCGCCGCCCGGTGGGCGCATGCGTCGATTCCAAAAGCGCCGCCTGACACCACCGTGAAACCGCGTCCGACCAGCCCCGAGGCCAGGGCACCCGTCACGTTCTCCCCGTAGCTCGTGCTGTCGCGTGAGCCGACGATCGACACCACCCGGTTCTGCGGCGGAATTGGCACCGGATTTTCGCCTCGGACCCATAGGCACAGGGGTTCGCTGAGCTGGAGGTCCGCCAGCGCCGTAGGCCACCAGTCCGATTCCGGGGTAAGCAGGGTGCCCCCGAAGCGGCGGACCGTTTCCAGGTCCCTCAACGGTGCGAGTGTGTCCCAGCGCGCACTCCAGCGGGTGATGGCTTCCGTCAGCGCGTCCCGTCGCATCTCATGGCCATGGCTCTCCAGGACGTCAAAAAGCGCCCGCTGAACGCTCGGACCGGCGGACGAAACGCCGGTGGCGATCCGGTACGCTTCGACA
>NZ_KI914599.1:0-27500 GCF_000520475.1 Arthrobacter sp. 35/47 | reverse complement strand
GCCGGTGGCGATCCGGTACGCTTCGACAGGCCCGGCAGCCGCTACCAAGCCAAACCCGACGTTATCCGAAGCTTCGAACAGACGGGCCAGACCCGCCCGGGAAATCTGCTCCTCCGTCCATCCATTCATACTGCTTCCTCCTGAGTGCGGAAGAGAAGCGCCGTTGTGACGTCATCACTGTTGGGCATGGTCCGCCCCGCGAGATCACCGATAGACCACGCCACCCGGAGAACCCGGTCATAGCCGCGCTTGGTGATAGCTCCCGTTTCAATCCCTTTGTCCACAGACACGGTTGCCTTACGGCTGAGCCTGAGTTCGTTGTGCAGCAGGGCTGCCGGCACCTCTGCATTTGTGGACAAATTCCACGCGCATAGGCGGTTCTCCTGCGCCGCCCGGGCATCTGCCACCCTCGATGCGATCGCCGCACTTGAGTCAGCGGTGGCTGAACCGGAGAAGTCATGGAGACTGACCCTGTGCATTTCCAACTGCAGGTCGACCCGGTCAAGGAGCGGCGCGGACATCCTGCCGAAGTAGCGTCTGCGCTGCTGGGCAGAACAGGTGCAGTCCATGCCTTTACCGGTCGACTGTCCGCAGGGGCAAGGATTGGCGGCAAGCACCAACTGGAAGCGTGCGGGATAGGTGGCCGTGCCGGCTGCACGGTGCAGGACCAGTTCCCCGCTCTCCAGCGGTTCCCGCAGAGCATCGAGGATGCGGCGCTGATATTCGGGGGCCTCAGCGAGGAATGGCAAGTACACCCCGGTGTGGTCTCAGTTTAGCCGTTGGGGTGCGGGAGCGGCGGAGCAGCGGCGCCGTCCTGTGTCCGTGCTGGGGCGTCATAGATAGACAGATGAATCGAACTATGCCGCCTCTGACCGCATCTGCTGTCGAGCACGTGGTCAGCCTCATCGAAACCGCGACCTCGGTGCAGGCGTCCCGGCGGCAGTGGGACATCGTGTTGGTCTGCGGCCACGTCGTGGTCCACTGGCAGCACGCGGGACTGCACATCGGGGCCGTCACCGAGCTGCGATAGAGGTCCAGTCAGTTGCATTGACCCACTTGACGATTCCGGCCGAGTCAAGGGGACTGGAGTCACGGAGGGGTGTCAGGAACTGGGACTCCTGTTTGGAGTAGGCGACCCCGGTCGATGCTGCGGGCACAGACTGCGCACGCATGACGATGGCGCCGTGGCGCGCGCGAGAGATCATGACGGAGAGTACTCGTGCCTCTTCAGCGATGGCTTCTGGCGTCTTGGCGCGAAAGTCGGGGATGCACCCCTCTTCAGCTCCGATGACGATGACCCAGTCGAACTGCTGTCCCTTGCCGACGTGACCAGTGAGGAGGTGGACGCCGGGCACCGTGATGAGAGTGTTGTTGTCCCCCACACGGATTCTCGACCTGATTTCGGCCGGGTCGTTGCCTTCAGCGAGGAGGTCATGGCACCAGGTGAGGGCGCCTGCTAGCGCTTCGCGTCCGCTCGGGTCCTGAATGCTTTCGAGGTTTGCGGCGGCTCGGAGAAACTCGAGCGGGTCGGATGCCTTGGCAAGTTCCTTGGTGTTTAGCTGGGAAAGCATCGCTTTCATCACTTTGGCGGTGTCGGTGTCGAGAACTCCGTCGTCCCAGCGGTGGTGTGGAACTCCGCTTGCTGCGATGGCTTCGTCGGCGAAGCGTCGTCGTGAAGCAATACGCGAAATGATGCCGACCCGCTGCTTGGGCGCCCTTGTTAGCACGGCCTTCGAGAGTTTCATTGCCCAGTCCCCTTCTTCAGCTGCGGTGGCGAAGGTGACGATGCCGGAGAGCCCTCCGCCGGGCCAAGATTCTGGTACGGCACTGCTTAGTTGCTGGCCGCCGGTTCGTGGGGCGAGCGAGTTGACCATGCTGAGGACGGCTGGCGAGGAACGGTGTGAGTCTGAGAACTCGATGACTTCGGTGCACTCGGCGCGAACCGCCTTGTCGATCTCAGCTGGGCGCGCACCGGCGAAGCCGTAGATTCCCTGGGCGAGATCGCCGGCGTAGGTGGTTCTCTGGTCGCCAATGCGGTTGACGATCCGGAGTTGCTGTGGCGTCAGGTCCTGGAACTCGTCGACGACTACGGCAGCGAAGTGGTTGCGGTAGAGGTCGGCGACGCCGTCGCTCTGGAGGATGAGTTCCGCGAGCCGGGGCAAGTCATCGTAGGTGAGCCGGTTCTCTTGTTTCCGCTGCCGCTCGATTTCAAGAGCATGTTGATTGCCTGCGTCGACGAGGCGGCGCTCCACCTCGGTGTCATCTACGGGTTCCTGCTTGATCTGGCGGAACAGTTCCTGGACGATGCCGATGGCGTTGTACTGGAGTCCGCGTCTCCGGCATTGCTCGCCAACCCAGTCGTTCTCGGGCAGCGTGGCTTCCGGGTTGACGCCGATGACAGCGGCGTGTGCGCGGACGATTCGGGCGGATAGGCCGTGGAAGTTCGAGATACTGACGCGGTCGCGGAGCTGCGCGGGCGGGATGTATACCTGGATTCGTTCTCGGATGTTGTCGCGCGCGCGGTTGGAGAATGTCGTGACGAGGATCTTCCGTGGCGGGATGATGGCTCCGCGCTGTAGGAGTCCTTGGATGCGCAAGGCGAGAGCTTCAGTTTTCCCGCATCCGGCGGGCGCGATCGCGAGGAGGTTTAGCTGGTCATGGTCTCGGATTCGCAGCTGCGCTGGTGTCGGCGTAACCATGTCAGACGCCCGCGATCTCGCTCAGCAGGTCGTTGGCACTGGAGACCTTTGGAGCCGTCACGTTGTCAAGCAGTGGTGAGATGACGATCGCGGCTTTCACCTTGTATTTCTTTCTCCGGCAGAATTTCGCAATATCCGTGTCGAGGTATGTACCGCCAGGACCCGTTGGCAGGCAGTTCGCCAGCTCATTCGGGCTGAATAGGCTGGATGCTTGCAGCGCAGGCCAGACAACAGCCGCTCCAAGCGTTGCGACGTACTCGTCTTCGAGATCCAATCGGGACACCCACACGGAATGCTGGTTTAGGTCTGCGACGTCGACTCCGAGCTTGTCGGCAGTCGCAACCTCTGCGTCTTCGTCGACAAGCATCGAGATGGGGATCTTGAATCCCGTCGATCCGAAGAGCTTATCCACTGCTCCCATGTCCCCGGCGCCGCCGGTTTCGATGATGGATACACCGAGCCGGTCAAGGTTGCGGTCCGTAAGGTCTGCCACACGCTCGAGGACGATGCGGTCGGAGATACCTTCGACCGCCACAACGCGGCGTGCAGTCAGCGGCTCCAGTTTGTCGCGCACCCACCAGCGGACACTGAGCTTTTCGTCAGATGAGAGAAATCCGCTTGTCGGCTGTACCACGATGCCGCCAGCGCGGACGACGACGATGGAATCCGGATCGAACGCGCCGACGATGTCTGCCGAGTGCGTTGCAAGGACTTTCTGGTTTGGGTTGGCCTGAAGGAGGCGGGCAAGGCTGCGCTGGCTGGTCGGGTGGAGATGGATCTCCGGTTCGTCGATCCCGACCATGTTGGCGCCCACGCTCATCAGGTCGTAGAGAGCGATGGCGTAGAGGGCACGAGTACCGTCTGATTGCTCCGAGAGATTGTGTGGAGCGCCGTCCTTGCTGACCTGGAGGCGGACGTCGCTGAGTACGTCGTTGTCGGCTGCTGAGCCCGGAACGAAAGAAAGATCATCCTTCTCAATCCGTTCTGGCAGTGCGCGCGAGAGCTGGTTAGCGAGATCGGTTCGCAGCCCAGTGAGCACCTTGGAACTCTTCAGGTTGTCGACGAGCGAGGTCGTGATTGCGTCGAAGGTTGCCTGTTCGGTGCCGAGAACGACGGCTTGAAGTATGTCGTCGAGGGCAGACTTGCGGTCCTCCCGGAGATCACGGGTCTGAGCAGTCGCACTCAGGAACTTCCAGCCCAAGCCAAGCAATTGGTCGCGGGATAGTTGCCGGCCCGTTCCTCCTCCAGGGGCTACGCGTTCGACGGTGAGTGTTTCATTCGAGTCGATAGCTGCGGCGAGGCGGATCGTCAGGATTTCACCGCTAGTCGGATGAATCGAGATTTCATCGGGGAAGAGCGCCTTGTCGTCACCATTGAAGCTCGTGATGTCGGCCTCGACAATGAGCGGCTGGTCGCGGTCACGGAAGTCGTCTGGGCTGATGTGCGAGTAGAGCTGTGCGGTGCTCGCGCCGAGGAGGAGATCAAGGCAGCGAAGCAGTGAGGACTTCCCAACATCGTTCGCTCCGACGAGCACCAAGTGGTCCCTGATCTCGATCTCAAGATCGGGGAGCCGACTGTAATTCTGGACTTGCAGGCGGGTCAACTTCATCTATCGCTCTCCATCGCGCGTTGGTTTAGCGTGCATGGCGGCCCCTCCGTCGACCGCACGGGAGATGCGGATGGACTTGCGTTACATACCCACGCGCGGGCGCTGACGGGTGACCGGCATCCGTGTTGATGCTGTAGGGGCGATTGTCTCACGCTGATGCGACGCCTCACTGACCCTTCCAGCCCGAAAATGCGCGCTACCGTCAGGGTGCGCGCCTGCCTCGGAAGGACGTCGCGCCGCTCTACGCCGTCCTGTGATATCCAGACAGCGACCGACGACTGGCTCGCCGAGCCCCGTCTGAATCCCTTCTGTAGAGCCACAGTTGCACAGGGAGTAACGCATCACTGGATGGCCCAGTAGGCTCTCGCATCAGAGCTGAAGGATCTCTCCACGAATATCTCGCCTCCTTCGATCGCAGCGACGGGGATATCCATGTAGACCTCATACCTGGCGACGCCGGAATTCTCCAGGGTAGGAACGTCAGATGTGGGGCTTGGTGTCACCGGCAACTGAATGTGCGCTGTCGGGCCCTTTTCAACACGTGGTTATTGACCCCGCCACTCCCCCAGCCTGTCCAGTAACTCCTCTTGCCGCGGATCCAGCTCCCCTGCGGCACGCTTGAGCCGCTGGCTGTAGAGCCACCTTTGAAGACCCCGTTCATGTGGGCTCCCGAGTTGTTTCGGGAGGCGGCCCTGTTCGGCGACCAACCGGAACACCGCCGTGTAGCGCCTCTCCCAAGCAACGGCGCGGCCGTGTCTGGACGGTCGGTACCTCGGTCGGTCGTGCAGCACCAAGCGCCGCCCGAGGATGGACGGATCGAGAACTTCACGTTGTCGGATGCTGTGCCGGACCATTTCGGCATTCACCCTACAGAGCCTAGCTACCTGGGCGAAGGTCAAGCCGCGCAGGTAGAACAGCAGCCACTCGTCTCCCGACCCGGCCGGCGGCCACTGGTCTTCAGCACCGGCTTCCTTAGCCGTCATCGTCCTGCGGCTCGAGCAGCTTCTCCAGGTTCCTGGTCGCCTGCTCGTACATGCGCTGGATGTAGTCCTCCAATTTGGAACGCTCTACACGCCATTGCCCGCGGTTATCTTCAGTTGGGTTCACCTTGTTGGTTTCATGAGAATCGATCTGCTCCAACCTCGGTTCTCATGGTCTCGCGAATCGTGTGAGAAACGACGGATTCCGCCAGGAAGAACTCGAGCCGAACAGGACCGATGGCCGAACAACATGGGCCCGCCTGATCCAGCTAGGTTCAGGTTTGGTGCGTGCCGGGCGGAGGAGTCACTCAACCCCGGCACGCACGATTTCAGACCTGACTGCTGAGCTTTTGAATGAACTCATCGGCCTGGGCCAGGTTCCGCGCCATTTTCGCCCGCTGATCGGAGGCCTTTTCCAGGTATCCCGCAAGCGTCTCTGACGATTGTTCAACGTCTGCACCATCCCGGGACGACAATAAGCTCAAAATTTCAGCCATCTCCTCGAGTGAGAATCCCAGCGGCTTCATCTGCTTGATGACTGTCAGACGCTCAAAATCTTCCTCCGAGTACACCCGGAATCCACCGTCCGTGCGCGCCGTGGCAGGAAGGAGGCCGACCTCGTCGTAATGCCGAATGGTCCGCAGGGAAAGGCCCGTCCGTTCCGCCAGCTCACCGATATGCATGGTGCTGCTGTCACTGGTCTTCGTCGTCATGAGGGTCCTCCGTCTGGTCCGGATTTAAACTCTACCATCACGTTAGGTTAGGGTTGAGTTGGCCGGGGTTGAGACCGCTATGGCTATCCCCCACTTTCATGGCGCGGCGCTGCGTCCCTTATTCACTAGCAAAACGAAGCCGCTGACGCGCGTCTTCTCGACCATGAACGGAGCCAGAAATGGCCGTCACGCAAACCGAGCACCCTCCGGCGTTCACACCTGAACAGCTTCAATCCGTCAGGCTCACCCTGATGTCCCCGCGGCGGCTCAAGACCGAGGTCCTTGCTGGGCTCGTCGTCGCACTCGCTTTGATTCCGGAAGCCATCGCGTTCTCCCTCATCGCCGGCGTGGACCCGCGGCTGGGCCTGTTCGCTTCCTTCACCATGGCCGTCTCAATCGCCTTCCTCGGCGGCAGGCCCGCCATGATCTCCGCCGCCACCGCAGCAACCGCACTGGTGATCGCGCCCCTGGTGAGCAGCCACGGCGTCGACTACTTCATCGCGGCGGTCATCCTCGCCGGCATCTTCCAGGTGATCCTCGGCGTTCTCGGGGTGGCGAAGCTCATGCGCTTCATCCCCCGCTCGGTAATGGTCGGTTTCGTCAACGCCCTCGGCATCCTGATCTTCAGCTCCCAGCTCCCCGAACTCATCGGCGTTCCATGGCTGGTCTATCCGATGGTCGCTGCAGGCCTGGTCATCATCTACCTGCTCCCACGGATCACCAAGGTCGCCCCTGCCCCCTTGGTCGCCATCGTTGTCCTCACCCTCGTAGCGGTCGTGTTCGCAATCAACGTGCCCACCGTGGGAGATAAGGGCGACCTCCCCGAAAGTCTGCCCTCGCTCTTCTTCCCGAACGTTCCGCTGAACCTGGAGACCTTCCAGATCATCGCACCGTTCGCCCTCGGCATGGCCGTTGTCGGCCTCCTCGAGTCCCTGATGACGGCCAAGCTCGTCGATGACATCACCGACACCCGATCCCAGAAAACCCGCGAAAGCTGGGGCCAGGGCGTCGCGAACATCATCACCGGATTCTTCGGCGGCATGGGAGGCTGCGCAATGGTCGGCCAGACCATGATCAACGTCAAGGCTTCCGGAGCACGCACCCGGATCTCGACCTTCCTGGCCGGCGTCTTCGTCCTCATCCTCGCCGTCTCGCTGGGCACAATCGTCGCGCAGATCCCCATGGCCGCCCTGGTCGCTGTGATGATCTTCGTTTCCGTCGCAACATTCGACTGGCACAGCATCCAGCCCCGCACCCTGAAAATGATGCCCAAGAGCGAAACCATCGTCATGCTCGCCACCGTCATCATCACCGTCGCCACCCACAACCTCGCCATCGGCGTCGGCGCCGGCGTCCTCGTCGCCATGGTGATGTTCGCCCGCCGCGTCGCGCACTTCGTCACCGTCGAACGAACCGTCACGACCATCGGCGACCACGAAACTGCGACCTACGTCGTGGACGGCGAACTGTTCTTCGCCTCCTCGAACGACCTCTACACCCAGTTCGAATACGCACTGGACCCCGAACGCGTGATCATTGACATGCACGCCTCCCACCTCTGGGACGCCTCCACGATCGCCGCCCTGGACGCCATCACCGAGAAATACCACCACCACGGTAAAGAAGTGAAGATCATCGGACTGAACGACGCCAGCGCTCTGATGCGCGAACGCCTCGGCGGCAAACTCAGCGCCGGCCACTAGTTCAGCAACCCAAATAGGAGGCCTCTTCCACTCATTGCGGTAGGGGCCTCCTTCATGCGCACATCGAGCCGGATCCGTGAGCGTCAAATGAATGTCAGGAGGTGGTAACCGGATGCGATCTCCCTTCAGCTGCCAGAACGTTGGAACGCTCTTGAAAGTACTGGCTCATTCCGCCGTGCGATCTGGCATGCTCATTGTTACGTTGCTTCGACCCTAGCGTTGAGTGGCTTCTGGTGCGTTTGGATTGATTTTGGTGGAGTTAGCCCGATCGATTTGTTTGCGTTGACTTGATGCCAGTCGGTACCGGGGTAGGGTCAGGCCTCGTTACCAAATACAGCGCGGTTGAGGTTCCTCTTTCTAACGGGGAACGGGCATACGTCGTCGTTGACTCGGACTTCACGGTGCCCGAGGAGAGCAGGCTCTACTCACTCTGGCTGAGCCAGGCGGGCCGGTCTATCAACACTCAACGGTCTTATCAGACGAAGTTGGCTGTTTTCCTCACATGGGCGTCTGCTGAAGGGGTGGACTGGCGGAATCTGACGCTGCTCGATTTGATCAGATACAAGCTGAACCTGCAGACCGCCGCTCCCGGTCAACGCTCCCGGTCGGGAAAGACAGTGAACGTGTATCTTGTCGCGGTCCTGCAGTTCTTGAGGTTCTGCACCCACGAAGGCTTATGCGATGTTGATGTCGATAGAAGATTTTTCGATCAGGCTGGGCTGCGGTCCGCGAACCCACAAGACGGAAGCGGAGATCCCGATCGCGTGCCGCGGTTGAGCCGGATGCTCAAATCGCGGGAGGCGACGAAACGCCCACAGCCGATCAGCGCTGATGAGGAGTTGCGACTGATGGCGTGCGCGACGAATCCGCGCGATGCGCTGCTGATCCGAATGATGCTGCACAGCGGGTTACGAGTCGGAGAGGCTTTGGGCCTGCGACTGGAAGACCTCCACTTCTTGCCGGAATCGACCCATGCCGGGTGCTTCGAACGCGGCCCGCATGTCCACATCCACCGCAGAATCAATAGCAATGGCGCCCTGGCCAAATCCTCCAACCCTCGCAGCATCCCGGTGACAGATGAGGTGACACAGGCGTACGCCGCCTACCAGGATGAGCGCTACCAGCTCCTCGGCGGGATCTCGGGCGACTACGTCTTCGTGAACCTCTACTCCCGTAATAGCCCACCCGATGAGCCGCTCCGCTATGCCAGCGTCCATGCCATGTTCAGGCGATGGGAAGCGAGGACAACGGTGCGGGTGCGCCCGCACCAGCTCAGGCACACTGCCGCCACCAGATGGGTCCGGGCAGGGCACCCCCTCGATGTGGTCCAGGAACTGTTAGGCCACAAAAGCCTGGACTCGACGCAGGTCTATCTGCACGCGTCCGCGGAGGAGATGAGAGCAGCGGTCGAATCGGTCACCTGCGGACGTAACGAGAACAATGACAGCTGAGTTCCGGCAGATGCTACTCACAGAGTCCCCCGGCACGGAACCGGGGACGTACCTCGCATTCCTGCGGCAACGCATCAACAGAAGCTGGCGGCCCAGCGAATGGGACGGCAAGCTCTGGCATTTCACCTCGGATCCCGCCAACCCGCTTACAGCCGCCTATCCGTGCAGGGCTGCCGGCTGCCCCGGGTTAGCCAGAGGCAACGGAGCCCTCTGCGTGCCCTGCAAGTCGGCCGCCAGGAGCAGCACGAAAAGCGGGCGCAGCGCAGACCATGGGGCAGATCGGACCTCAAAGGCCGCGCAACGGTGCACCATCACCGTCAGCGGACAGTCCTGCAGGGCTTTGTCGAGCCACCACGGTCTGTGTTATCACCACTATCACGCCTGGCGGAAACGTCTCACCACCACAGGCGGTGACTACCCGCTGGAAAAGTATCAAGCGACAGCCCGGGGCGTGTTCCCACGTGGCCAGCAGTGCGCCGTGCCGGGATGCCGGACCGAGGAATGGCGCTTTGAGAAGGCACTATGTCTCGGCCACCGTTTCCAATGGAAACGGCTCAAAAGCCAAGGCATCACCTTGGAGCAGTTCATCGCGGTCCCGCGTCCCATCGGCCGGCAGTGGTCCACCACCGAATTCTCACTGGTCGATCTTCCACCAATTCTTCGGCATGAGTTCCTCCTGACTCTGCAACAGCGTGACCAGGAGGGCTACCGGCTGGATCCCTGGGTGCTTCGGCGCTGCATCACCATCGCCTTAGAGCATGGGGCCCGAACGACGGAGAAGCTTCACCAGATCATGCTGGCGAGCTCGACGGATCAGCGGTTGCAGAAGGGTTTTACGAACTACGCACGGATGTGGTCGGCCCGCTGGCGGTACCAGCACACGGGCACCGATGCGAGGAAGGACGACGTCTGGGACGCTGCGGTCCTTATGCTTCGTGCACAATCCGGCAGCGACACAATCTGCTCGAAAGGGACCCTGGATTTCCGCCCCGTCCGCATCCAATGGCTACGTGAAGCGGCGAAGGAATACGCCGCCGTCTTCGAACTCCCGGCCGATAGAATCCGTGACCTGATCCGGTCGTGCAGCATCGCCTCGGACGCACTGCTACGCCGCCCCTATGGAACCACCCCGGATCGGTTGGGAAGGGCTGACGCGAAAGCGATATTTCAGGCCTATTCGACGCTGATCACCCACGATGGGGCACCTCGCTCAGAACGATACAGATACGAACATTTCCACCGATTCCGTCGGCTCCTGCACGAAGGACGAGAGCTGAACGCCCTTCAATGCTTGGCCCCAGCATTCCGGTTTCTCGCCACGGACACACTCACCAGCGGCCGGAAGCGCAGCACCGTCAACAAATCCATTCCCGACGAGGTCATCAAGGTGCTGGACGAGAACCTGCACCTGTTCACCGTCGCCGAAGACCACACCTACACCAACGGCCGACCAGCCGAACTCTGCAACCACATGCACCAAACCATCTATCAGCTACTGCGGGACCTGGGCCGGCGTCCCTCTGAGAACCTCGGCCTCAAACGCAACGCGCTGCAGCACTACGATGACGGACGGCCCTTCATCCGCTACGACGCCCCAAAGACCGGCGACATCGGCCTGGAACTCCCCATCCATCACTCCACGGCAGACATCATCACATCCTGGCTTGACCGTCTCAACGCAGTCACGGACATAGAACCAGGGCAGCTGACCTGATGTTTCCCTCGCTCTCAGGATTCGGGCCAGCAGCACGCAAACCTATAACGATCAGCGGGTACCACACCGTCTATTGGCGGTGGATCGAGCGCATCAAGAACCTGCCCGACCACATCCAGGGCCCAGGCGGTGTTGCCGAAGCATTCGATCGGTCCCGGTTGCGCCTCTACTCATGGCGGCACACCTACGCCCAGAGGCTCTCCGATAACAACACAGCTCCGGACGTCATCCAGGAACTGATGAACCATAAAAGGTTCGAAACCTCCGCCGGGTACATCCGCATCAACCGGCAACGCAAAGCCGACGCCATCCGCATCGTCGACCGCACCACCATTGACCGCCACGGCGCAGCCCAACCCCCGCACAGCTATCCCGCGTACACCCGCGGATCGGTAGCCACGCCGCTGGGGCTCTGCACCGAGCCATCCAACGTCAAAGCAGGCGGGCAGGCGTGCCCGGCACGCAGCAAATGCGGTGGATGCACCTACTTCCGCGCCAACGTATCCCACCTGCCGTTGATCGACGCCCACATCGTCGCGCTCACAACCGACCTGGAACTCGCCCGGCCCATCGCCGATACCTGGGTGCTCGAGAGTCTCACCGCCGAAATAGACTCCTACCGCAAAATCAGGTGGCTCCTGGCCGACACCAAGTCCAGACTTTCCCCCGCAGAGCAAAACGAGATCGACCGGGCAACCGAACTCCTCCAAGCGCTTTCCACCGCACCGGCCCAGGACCCGCTCACCGCAGTCCCGCGAAAGCTCCTGCCACTAACTCCCAAGGAAGCATGAACACTCACCACAACGAGACAACGAACAAATCCGCCATGCGCACAGCCCAGCTCATCGCGGCCAAAAGAGCCGACAGCCAACGACGGCGTGAAGCAGTGCTCAAAGCAATAGCAGCACACACAAAAGCAGGAAAATCGATCACCACGGCGGGCATCGCCCGCTCCGCTGGAGTAAGCACCTGGCTGATCTATAACGTCCCGGACCTCCTCGACGCCGTACGCAGCGCTGCCGCCCAAAGCCACGCAAAAGAGGACACCGCGAGAGAATCGACCGGTTCCGCGCCCACCATCAACGGCCTGCGCAACGAAATCAGCATGCTCAACGCCAGGCTCACAAAAGCCGCCGCAGAAAGGGACCAGTTAAAGAAAGCGCTGAAGAACAAGCTCGGTGCACAGGTTGAACTAGAAACCGCACGTGAACTTAGAACCCGGATCGGGCTACTTGAACGGTCCCTCGAACGCGCCCGCCTCGACCTCGAAGATTCCCAAACCCGCAGCAATCTCCTACGGGACGACCTTGACGACACTCAGGATGAGCTCCGGGCGGCCAGAAGAATCAACCAGATGCTCATAAAGGAAAACTCCCAACAGGGGTCCGTTGCATCTTTCAGGCCAATGATCTAGGAGCCAGCCTCCTCGGCTTCCTGCAAGTTCATCTCCTTGATCGAGGCAGCGGTGCGCTCATAAGCATCCGAAATATATTCCTCAAGCTTAGAAGCCTCAACTCTCCACTGACCCCGGCCCCCCACCTGAATCGCCGGCAGTTCCCCAGAACGAACGATCGCATAAGTCTGGGAAGAAGAGATGTTCAAAACTTCTCCAACATCAGCCAGAGTCAGGAAGCGCTTCTCAGCCATCGTGCCCCTTCCCTCATCACAACCAAGCCCAACACGGCCTATCGAAACCCACGATACTCACCATCACCAAAAGACGGGCTAGAAACAATTGCGCAGGTCAAGCACACAATTACTCCGCCGAACACGACTGAAACTTAAGATAACCCCTTCCGCCCACCTGGATGGCAGGCAGATCCCCGGAGCGCACCAAAGCATACGCCTGAGAATTGGAAATGTTCAGCTCATCACAAACATCATCAAGCTTCAGGAAACGCGGTTCAGGCATGCCAAAAGGGTACAGGGCATCCCTCTGAAATCTTTGAAGGCCCTCAGGTGCCGGAAGGAAGCGGCGAGGAGTCACCGACCGGGCTCATACAGACTGCGCACTGGAAGAAGGGGCTGTCACCGATAGGGAAGCTGGCATAGTGCGGCCCGGACGTATCACACTGGGAGCAGTCGTAATCCGAATAGAGGTTGCCCTGGTCGTCTCGTCTGATCGCCATGGCCTCACTATAGGCGAGTGGGACGCTACCTAGTCCCGCCACCAGCGATCGACAGTACCGACCTCGTCGTAGATCTCGTGACGGTCAGCGTCGATGGCGTCGGCAAGACATTCCTTCTGCCCTTGCGGTAAAGCTTGCGCTCAAAGTCTGCGCGGGCGTTCGATCACTGGGATGAGAAGTCGTCCGCCACCCTGTGGCTCCGTACGGCGTCGAGGATGGCGCGTGATGCCTCATGATCTCACCGTCTTGGCTCGCCCAAAGGACTTTTGCCGCGCGGCCGTGGAACGCAGGAGGAGCACGATGCTGACCGGTCCCATGATGGTGAACTTCATCGCGTTGTAGATGAACAGCAGCACGAGCAGATGCAGCCAGCCCGGACCGTCTTCCTCGATGAGTTGCACGCAGAGGCTTGCGGCGTATAGGTACGGGATCGCCAGCAGCATCGCCGGGGTGCCCCATTTCAGGCCGCGGCGGGTATGGATCGCGTCGAGCAGGATGTTGGTGGGCATGTAGAGCCGCAGGAAGTACCGGGTGCGGACGCTGAGGGCCCAGATGAGTCGGCACATGGACAGTCCTCTCCAGGGGTTCGGCGACAAGAACCTGAAAGGACCGCCCGTTGCTGGGAGAGTCATACCGTCGCGACGAGCGACAGAGCCAATATAGAGGCCGCCTCGCCCACCACGATACGACGTCGTGGCGACACCTGGAAGGCCCCGAGGTCACAGGGAGCGCCCGAGCGGTTCGCGTCCACGAGGTCGTTCCGGGCTCTCGTCCGTCCCAGAGGCGAGACTGCGCGCGCGATCCAGAGCCACCTTGGCGCGGACGGCGTCGATCTTCTGCGCGGTCGCCTCCAGTTTCTGTCCGAGGGGGCCGTCATCGTTGATGCCGTATCGGTCTCGGTAGGCAGCAACTGTCCGTGCGTACCCTCGCCAAGTCGCCCGCGTCCTCTGATCGTTGGGCGGTATCCCGAACGATTCCGTCCACAGGGCTTTCGTACCGAGGCCCCTGTCGAGGACGGCATCGGCCCGGGCCTCGATCAGCTCGCGCCGCTCCCCCAGCGCCTGCCGCATGTCGTCGGACATGGGTCCGCCGGCGAGTGGGACGAGCCCGGCGATCAGACGTGGCGCCTGACGGGTGCGGCCGGACCCGGCCGGGCGTGCGGTCGCGCTGGCGACCCGGTGGCGGAGGACGGAGGCGATGTCGTCGGCGTCGGCGAACCCGCGCGCGGCGACGAGGCGTGGAATCAGCCGATCTACGTCGTGGTAGTTCGCCTCTGCGCGGCGAAGCTCGGCGGTGAGCGCGCCAAATGCCTCGGACTCGATTGCGGGGTCGGCCTGGTCCTCGGTGAGGCCGGACGTTCGGACCAAGGTGGCCCAGCGGTCGTGTTGAGCTGCGGCGGCGATGGTCTCGTACTCGGCGGCGAGCTGGGCGATCGAGCCCCACTGTTCGTGTTCGGCGGTGATGGTCTCGTGCGCCGATAGCTCGACACCGACGTGCTGGAGCACCCCGTACAGCACGCTCCTCGCGGTGGGGTCTGGGTTGTCGCCTGGGTGTGGGTGGGCGTGGTCGTCGGCCCGGTCCAATGCGACGTAGGCGGTGTTGGAGTGGCGGCCGCGGGTCATCGCGACGTACAGGTTCTCCCGGGTCGTGGTCGACTCCACCAGCATGTGCGCGGTGTCGACGGTGACGCCTTGAGCCTGGTAGGCCGTGACAGCGTATCCAAGGTCGACGTGCTCGGCCACATACGACGCCGGCAGAACGATGGAGCCGCCGAACCTCAGCCCGGTTTTGCGGATGGTGAGCGAGCCATCCTCGCGCACGTCTCTGACGATCCAGGTGGCGCCGTTGCGTATCCAGTCTTTGCCGTTGCGGAGTCGGCGGTCGTTACGTCGGGTGATGATCATGTCCCCCACCCCGGCGGTGGTTCCGTCGTTCAACTCGATCTCTCGGCCGGGTTTCAAGGTGCCGTCGAGGATCAGGTCTGCACGGGCGCGGTTGTTCAGGGTTGTGACGTCGTCGCGGGTCTCGGCAACCAGCACCGACACCAGCCCCGCCTGCCGGTCGGCGCGCCAGGCAGTGTAGGCCGCATCAGTCATCGCCTCGGCATCCCCCTCCCGGATGCGGTCATGGTCGAGATATGTGTCGATCACCTCGGTACGTCCATGACGCAACGACAGTGAGGCGGTCTTCTCCCACTGGTGCTCGAAGCGGTGGACGTCTACCAGCTCGGGGGCGTCGTCCCGGTCGTTCACGATCAGGTTGAACGCGCCGCCAGCATCGACGGACTGGAGCTGTGCGAAATCGCCCACCAGCAGCGCCTTCGCTCCCGCGCGCTCGGCCAGGTGCGTGATCCGGTCCAAGGACAGGGTCCCTGCCAGCGATGCCTCGTCGATGATGACCAGCTGACCCGCCTCGAACGTTGTCCCGTGCACGAGGTGGTTCTGCCACCACTTCGCGGTGTTCTCCGTCGCGATCCCGAGATCGTCGGCAAGAACCTGAGCAGCCACCGCAGAGGGCGCCAATCCGACAACAGAACCGGTGCCGTGCTCGGCCTCCCACGCCCTGCGCAGCGCATTCATCGCGGTGGTCTTACCTGTTCCGGCGGGGCCGACGAGCACGTCGATCACGCGCCCGGAGACGGCAATCTTCATCAGAGCGTCGGCCTGATCCGCGCCGAGCATCCGCCCATCGCCGTCAGGGCGAGATGTGATCTTCTCCACCGTCTCTAGCGGGATGGCGGGTGCATTGAGGGTGCGGGATCGGCCGAGCAGTCGATCCTCGGCGGCGAGGAGTTCTTCGGAGGAGAATACGGTGGAGTGCTTGGGCCGGAACACGCTGGTCCCGTCCACCCGGCGGAAGGCCGCGGGGCTGGTGGCCAGGTCGGGCGGAGTGAGTCGTAGCGAGGCTTGTTCGGCGGCGTCGGCGACCATCCCGACGATCGCCTCCCGGTCGCGCATGGAGGCGAAGCGCCAGCCCATCGTCTGCCGGGACGCCTCCGCCATCAGGTTCCATCTGCGCCAGGTCGAACGCTTCTCGCCCACCACGTCGACCACTGAAGACCCGAGTTCGGTGACCGCGTCCAAGGGCACGTCATCGGCGCGTAGCAGCAACGGCGCCTCCGCGTCCGCCACACCCGTTGCCCAGGGAGTGGCGTCCTGACCGAGGAATCCCCTGGCACGCCTCCTCCACTCGTCGGTGAGGTCAGCCAGCGACCGCACCTCCTTTTCCGGTCGCGTGGACAGGGTCGCTTGGGCGCGAAGCTTGATGATCGTTGCGGTAGAGGGTTGGCGTCCGTGCTTGGCGACGTACTCGGCGATGAGCCGGTTCTTCTCGGCGTCGATGTGACGGGCGCGGGTAGAGAACTCGGCCACCAGTTGCTCGGGCACGCTCGTGATCGCCCAGGCAGGGTTACGGTCACGGCCTCTGTCGCGGGCTTCCCATTCGACGCCGAAGGTGCGGGTCATGTGATCGGCGAACACCGCCTCGTGCAGCTCCGACAGGGCGACCACGGCGCCGTGCATCGGCCGTCCGTCCAGAGATCTCCACTTGCCGTCCAAGGCCGTCTGGACCTTGTTGGAGATGACGACGTGCGTGTGCAGGTGGGGGTCGCCGGCGCGGGAGTCGAAATGATCGAAAGCCGCCGCCACCAGGCCGGTGACATCGACTTGTGCAACGGCACCATCTCCGGCTGTTGCGCCGGTGCGGGTTGCTGCAACCTCCCGTTCCATGAATGCAACCATTTCCGCAACCGCCCGATGGTGCGCCTCCCCGATGAGCGCCTGTGTCCCGGCGTCGGAGACCGCCCACAGCACGGAGGCGGACTTCGGGATCGAGAACGTGAAGTCGAACCCTGCCACCGCCCGTCGTGTCCCGCGCTCAGTCTCTTCGGCCTCAATCAGTGCGACCGCGGCGCCTTTTGCACCCGGATTCAGGTCTGGGTCGAGCTTGGCGATGCGACCCTCGATCCGCTCGGCCCGTGACTTGTAAGCAGGAAACGCCAACCCGAGCGGGTCGCCGGTGATCGGGTCGCGACCCATCCCCATCAAGAGCTGGAGCTGGGCCTCCGACACCCGATCACCGATCGAGAGCTGGCCCTTGCCGAGTGCGGCGACGCCAGACCCCATCCACTGACCGGGTGGCGTTCCCGCCTCAGCGTAGTACCTTGTCAGAGGAGTCGAGAGCGACCTGTCGCCGTCCGCGGCGGCGACGGTGTGCAGCAAGTATTTATAGCCGTCACCCGCGCTCATCACACGCATCGAAACCGTCACCAGGCCACCGCCCTTTCGACAGCAAGGTGAGCGGCAGGCGTCGGAGCGAGCCGAGCAACTGTTCACCTCAGTTGACTGACTCAACCTCGACCTGCAAGACGCGTGGAAGCTCGGGGAGAGCGCGCCTGAGCTTCCAGAACGGCCGGTTCGACAACCAGTCGATGCCGCTGGTATCTCCTGGGCTCGGGGGTGTTTCGTCTGTCACGAGGAACCGGTACCAGCAAACGGGCTCGTCCACGCATGGGTGAGTTGGATCGTTTGACTGTTCGATGCGTATCGCAACTCAAGCGCCCCGACCATCACGCCCACTGGAATCTGCGCAGCGACGCCCTCAACAATGCAAGTCCCCGTGGGCAGGATGGGCAACGACTCGAATGAAACTCGGTCGAGATAGGCGACCGCTTCCTCGATCGCCTTGGTGCGTCGAACTTTGCCGATCACCACCTAGTCAAGATAGTGGGCTGTTCGGTGAGGTCTTGCAAGCGGCCGGGCCGTGTCCGTTAGCGGTCGATCATCCGGCGCCCTGCACCTTGAAGGTGTCTATGCGGATGCTGGCGCTAACCTGCCCGTACACCTCGCCTGAATTTTAGTGCCCGATAAAGATGCCCGGCTGCAGCACCCCTGGTATCTCATATCCCTAGGGTTGCAACACACTAGAGCGAGACAACACCACTCCCCTGCCACTACTACTCCCTCCATGTCTTGCTACCCTGTCTCCTAAGTGGGGGTAACCATTCGTGACTGCAAAGTAGGTTGCGAGACGATCATGGGACAAATCGACATAGAGGAGCCGCATGGGCAAGCTCATCGGGTACGCGCGGGTATCAACTCGCGTCCAGGACACCGATCGGCAAGTCGCCGACCTACTCGCCGCCGGCGTTCGCCAAGATGACCTGTACATCGACCATGGCGTCAGCGGCGCTCATGCGCGGCGGCCCCAGTTCGACAACGCGCTCGACGCACTGCATGAAGGTGACACCCTAATCGTCACCACACTCGATCGCCTCGGCCGCTCCACCGCCAACATGCTCGCCCTGGCCGATGAACTTCGAGCTCAAAAGGTGAACCTGCGCGTCCTGAACCTCGGCGGCGGGAACGTCGACACAGGCACACCCATGGGATCCATGGTCTTCACCGTCATGGCAGCTCTGGCGCAGATGGAGCTCGAGATCAAACGCGAACGAGTCAACGACTCCAACACCAAACGCCGCACCGCCGGCCTCGACCTCGGCGGACGACGACCTATCTTCAGCGACAGCCAAATCGCCAACGCCCGCCGACTCATCGAACAAGGCCAACCCGCCTCCCACGTCGCCCGCGACCTCGGCATGTCCAGAGCCACCCTGTACCGGCGAATCGCCAACCTCGACGCACAGCAATGGATCGCCGCGCTTCCCAGGCCCACGAATGATTGAGGACGCAGGCGGAACACTCGGCAGCGGTGAAGGCACCCCGACTTATGACCCAATCGTCGACACAACCACATCGGAGCCAAAGCTGGTGGTTTTGCCTGATACCGCCGACACTCGATTGTTGGTAGATCTGACAAGTCATGCCAATGACTTGGGTGAGGCAGCACATTCACTCGGAATCGCTATAGACAGCGGCGAGGGGTCGGAACTGTGGGAGCCGCTGACTTCCCACGCGGTTACGGCGTACATACGCCCCTTCATCCTCTCCAACGTCCGTGATCGCCTGGATGAGATGCCCCAGTTCCCTGGGCTGCCTCCCGAGCTGATGGCCACCCACGAGATGATTCGGAAGTACCGTAATGCGAAGGTAGCGCACTCCCAATCTGATCTAGTTATGCCCCTGCCCGTCGCCTTCTTGGGCGATACCGGCGAAGTACGACGAGTTTGGGGCATGACCGTCACTCACCAAATGCCTCTGGTTATCGCCGAGCGCTTCGCCCACCTCCTTGAGAGCATGGAAACGATCGTCGACAAACTTACGCAACCGGTGACCGACCGGCTCCTTTCATGGGCACGATCTCAGCCCCCCGAATCGGTCCGCGACTGGAAAGGACCCGAAATCAGCGCATCAATCGACGCTGACTTCAACGCTGCCCGGGAGAGGAAGCGAACCCCTCGCTTCACCGCCTACTGGCACATCAGCCCGGTTGATGACGCGCCATCATGATGTGATCCCTGATCTCTAGACGTCAGCACACATTCGTTGCGAAGACGGGAAACCGACCCTAACGCAACGCGAACTTGCTGGTACTGCCTGATGCGTATGGGTGTGTCCTAACGCGACGATCCTGGGTTAGTTCAAACTTGGACCGTAGAAGAAGCCCGACGCGATTGCAGCATGTTGTAAGGGCGAGAGTGTGGACGCACCCCCGCCCTTACAACCCGATGATCGTTAGCCCTTTCCAAGCGTCGATCCGGCCTTCGACTTCGTAGCTTTGCTAGATGAGTCCGATGCAAGCTTCGATCCGGCCTTAGAGAGTGCCGCCTTGGACGGCTTTGAGCTCTTGCCCATGTTCACCTCCTCACTCTTTCCTGCAGCAAGTACAGATGCGGCCAGAGTACGGGCCGACGGTGACAATTCAGGAGAAGGAATGAAGAGGTGCCTCGGTGATAGCGATATGTCAAATACCATGCAGACTCTTGGCACCCCCTTCGCCGATTTACACTCCGCGAAGGTCGACCCAGATTGAACCGCTGGGTTAGAATCACCAACACCTCTAACAGCGCGAGAACCCGTCTTGGCGCGCAGAATGGGACCGCATCATTCGCACTTGGCCTCTGACGGCAACCGGAGGGTCCATAACGCGGATCAAACCTACAGGGTCACAAGGGGTCGGGGCTAACTGACTGGTGTTGAAGAATTCGCGGGCCTCCTGACCACATGTGCACGGCACAAGCTCCCCTCGCTCCGCTGCTTGTCCCGCACACACCTGGACAGCAGGAACCAGCCGCCCGCGCTGTCAGCAGCGTGCTGATCATCCACCTATTGACGGGAAGAGCCCGAAGAATGAAGTTCAAAGCCCCTACCTGTGGGTGAGCTGATTCCTCGACTATGAGCTCTGTCAGTTATCCGTCAACTCACCTGTTTTTCTACCATTCTGGAATGGTAGGGAGGCTCACTAGAGCATGTTGACGCCGAGAGGCTACTGGGGGGGCCTTGCCTGGTACTCCCAAATCGCATGATCAGCAGACCACGGTGTTACGTCCAGTACCTCCGCAGCATCCTTGAGCAGCACGCGCGCTTCAGCGACGCTCACCCGTCGCCCTAGACAGGCGCTAAGCCATCTCAGAACATGTCTGTCAGGTTTCACCCGGTCGTCATCGCCAGCCGTCATCCAGATGTATCCGGTTCGGATTCCGTCTTGACCTGCTCCCTTTACGGCCTCGAGGTCTTCCTCCGCAGCAGCGGTCCGCTCGGGGTCGGCTGACAGTTCAGCGAAGTCGGCGAGCGTCTCAACACAATGTTTCTCGACAAGAACCTGCGCTATCTGCCTGACTGCTACAGATTTCAGGATTCCGTTGTTGGGTGAGGTGCGGTGCCGGCTGCCGAGTACCGCTGCGAAGGCTTCATCGTCCAAGTTCTCAATCGAGGTAAGGAACTGGCTCAATGTTTGCTCGTCTGACCGCGGGCTCACAGGCTGTTTAAGATCATCGCCAGCAAGGAGGACCGAAGATAGGCCGGCGTAGCTGGCGTAACGGCGGACCAGAGGAACGACCACGTCGTCATACCTCACAAAGATGGAGTAGGTGGAGGAGAGGATGCATAGCGATAGGTGGCCCCATCGGTCCTTCCGAGGTTGAGGATCTAACCTTCGAAGTGCCTCAGCGGTCCTCATCGTGTCGTCGTGGACCTCGGTCATAAACTCCCCCTCATCGCCGGGCAGGCGCCGGATAACCCAAGCTTGAATGTTCTGCTTGAAAGCTACACGAGGGTGCTGACGCGCGTGTTCGAGCCACGCGACAGACCATGCTCGAACACCAGTTACCTGCACCTAAGGGTTCTGACGAACTGGTAACGGGGAGTTGTAGCAACTCACTAGGCAAGGCTGATCTCAGGCCTGCTCAGATGGCGCTAGCGTGCATGCACGGCGTGCTTCCGCCCAGATCGATTGCCTGGGCGGAAGCACGGATGATCAAGCTTTCAGTGACGCCGGCCTGACAACATCCATCCAGTCAAGGAACTCAGCGACAGTGCCGATGCGTGCGATCCGCTCGTGAATTGCCCGCTGGTCATGGCCGGGGATGAATTCACCTCGTGTTGTCCATCCCTCGCAGCCACAGCGGCAGAGTGCTCCGGAGCCGCCATCGAGCTCTTCGTCTGTGAAGTATCGGACGGGGTTCCGGGCAACGCTGACGGGGGTTGGCTTTCCAACGTACTTATCGAAGACGGGGTGTCCTTCGGACAGGATCTTGCCGTGGATGGTGTACCGGTGATCCCTCGTGTCATCGGGCTGGCGCTCATTGGTGAGCTCGAGCGATTCGATTTCGACCGCCTGGATGACGGTCCGGCCGAAGGAAAAAAGAGCGTACCGCTCATTGTGGGCTCGAGCTCCAACGGCCCACTCGCCGTGATTCGCCTCGTACATCTCATCAGGCGTCATGCCAGCCTCATACCCTATGAAAGGTCGGCCAAGGCCATCCAGCTCGGGGTCGACGGACTTCTTTGCGGTGACCGTGATGTGCAGCATGTTCGCTTCCTTCTATAGTTGGCCTTGCCGGGATAAGTAACTATCACCAATCAAGGCAGGTGCTGTCAATAGATGAGCCTTCCGGGGTGTCCAACTATAAAAAAATCGGTTGTGTCCGAGCTGGCACGATGTCCGTCCTATCGGAGCTCCGGCCATTACTACCTAATCACTACCGATAGCCAGATAGCGGTACACCGTCGTGATCTGCATGAGAGGGCATGAGGCCGCACCCAGCGCACAATGAAGCGCCCTCTTCGAGCTGCTTCGTTGTGCCGAGAATGCGGCGTCGGGTGCGTGCTCCAGCGAGTGAGCCCTGTTTGAGGTATCGGATAAAGTCAGGCGGAGGGGCCGCCGCACAGAGTCCCGCCTGCATCGTTAGAAGAGGAGTGCCTAGGGTATGTGGATCTCACGCATCCGAGTGACCGGCGGTTTTCTGAACGGACTCGACGTATCACTCAATCGGGGACTGAATGTGATTGTCGGGCCTCGAGGTGCGGGTAAGACCACCTTCTTGGAGTTGCTTCGTCACGCCGTAGGTGCACAACATGCCGAGCAAAGTGGGCCTGCTACCCGCAACAGGCAGGCATTTCTTGACGCTGTGCTCGGCGCTGGTGAGGTCATCGTCGACGTGGAGTCAGACGACGGCGGGCGTCATCTTGTAGTGGACGCAAAGGGTGGAGGTCAGCGGTTTGACCTTTCCAAGTCGGTTCTCGTTCTGGGACAGAACGAGCTTGAGGAGATTGCATCTGATGCTCCTAGCCGGCTTAACCTTTTGGATTTACGTACTGGTGCGGCCAACGACCTTCCGGATCGGGGCGGGATCGAGGTACTCACCGGCGAGATCTTCGATATACGAGTGGAATTGGACGAGCGTCGCGAGGAGTCAAAAAAGCGTAAGCGTCTCGTCTCAGATCGCGCACTATTTTTGTCGCAAGAGACAGCTCTACTTGGCGGCAGCACCGCCCAGTTGTCTGAGAAGCGCGATCTTCTCCGACAAGCGGAAGAACGCGTCATCTCCACCGGCCAGGACTTGGAGCGCATTGAGGCGGTTCGAAGCGAACTCGCCAATCTGTTGGTCTCCCATCAACGCGAGCTCGGCCGGTTGCACGTGACGATAGAGCGAGCCGCGACTCTGTCACGAGTGCCAGCAGTTCTCGCTGCCCTCACTCAAGCTGCGAGTCTGTCAGAAGGTGTCGGCGTCGCACTCTCCGACGCTCAGACCAGTCTTGACACCTCCGAGTCTGAAATCCGTGAACATAACATCGGTGCTCGTGAGGCGGCAGCTCCGATCAGAGAAGAACTCGAACAAGCCGAGACCGGCCTCGGCCAAATCACTGCACAACTCAGGAATGTTGACACCGCGCTCCGGGCACTCGATGAAAACGATGTCGCGGTTCGCGACCTCGAAGCTCGGCATGTAACTCTGTTGGAACGTCGGGGGCACCTGCTCGACTCCGTCGAGCAGGTGGAAGAGGCGCTCTACGAAACGCGAGCCGACGTAGCGCGGGCGACAACGGCGCAAGTTGCCAACAACGTCGTCATCGTCGTTGACCACCTTGCCGATGCGACCGAGTTTCGAAGGTTCCTTCAAGACTCGCTCCGCGGAAGCAGTACACGCACGACCCTAATCGATTCCGTCGCAGAGCGGGTGCTACCACGGCAGCTCCTCGAAATGATCGAGACCAATGACGCAAGTGGGCTCGCAGCGGTTGCAGGTATGGCTGAGGATCGAGCGCAGAGGCTGATCGATAATTTGACCGAGCGGGACCTGCTTCAAGGACTGGGCCACATTCGCCTCACCGACAGCGTGGATTTCCGCCTAAGAGATGGATCGGTCGATAAGAGCGTTGATTCACTCTCGACAGGCCAAAAATGCGCGGTCACACTGCCAATCGTTCTCTCGGAGCGAGAACGTACTCTGATCCTCGATCAACCCGAAGATCACCTCGACAACGCCTTCCTGGTCACGAATATCGTAAGCGGACTCAACACGCGTGGTCAGGGCGGTGCCCAGACGATCGTCGCGACGCACAACGCCAATATCCCGGTACTTGGCTCTGCTGAGAACGTTGTCGTCCTGAGCAGTGACGGCAAAGTCGGTAGAGTCGACGTCCAAGGAGCGTTCGATTCAGCCGATATCGTAGACAAGATCACCGAACTGATGGAGGGCGGGCGGGAAGCCTTTGCGCGCCGCTCGGCTTTCTACACCACGCATGGTGGCTTTAAATGACGACCGAAACTCCCAGAGAACTACAGGGCCTTACGTCAACGGCTCCGAGCAACCGGGCAAAAGCTGCAGGGTGGCTTGTCCAACATCCACAGGCGATCACGACCCGGGCGCTTATGAATGCTCTTCAAAACGAGACCGTTCCTCAGGTGCGCCGCCTGCTACTTCAGGTCTTGGAATCAAGACAAAGGCTGACCTACATCTCGCCTGGAGAAAGTAGTGGAGAGCCTCGGCCTACTGATCTCCCTACGGCGAACGATGCTGCGGCCAGGTCGGAGCAGATCGACATCGCAGCTTTGGTTCGGCATGAACTGTCGCCTGCCGTGGGTTGGATCAGGCTCGCGGCTGATAGCGAGATCAAGTCCTTCGGGACGAGCAAGACCAACAATGCCGTCCGTAAGCTCCAACGCCGAATCGATGGGCTCGTCGCGATAATCAAATTTGGCGAAGAGTTGAACTTGCATCGATTCAGTCTCCCCCACATTCTGACCGAGAACTGGCCAGATACAGGAACTACCCTTTTGATCACTCCCTCCGCAGAGGAAGATGCCATCGACGTCGAGACTGATGAAGGACTCTTCTCGATGCTGCTCTCCAATGTCTTTCAGAACGCTATCGACGCTTCGATCGACGCAGCTGGAAAAGCAGTCACTCAAGTCACCTGGGGCTACACGGACCAGAGCTATTGGGTCAGAGTCACCAATCCGTTCAAGGGCAATCGATTTGCCCTCACAGACGTGCTCGACGTTGGAAGTTCGTCGAAGATGGCGCACCAAGGCCAAGGACTGTCTTTGATCAAACTAGCGGCAGACCGACTTGGACTAGCCATCACGTTGGAGGGCACTAGCGGCATGGCTTCCTTTTCTCTCAGCGGACCACGACCTCATGACTGATCCGATTGCGGTACTAGTTGAGGACGATCCTGAACAGGCAGAGGTCTCTCAAAGCGTGCTCGAAGCAGCTGGTTACGTGGTCCAAAGCTTCAACTCGATCGCCCCAGCGCAAAATCACATCCGCACATCAGAAGATTTGATCGACCTATTCGTACTGGATCGCCGCCTCCCGGTAAACGCAGGTGAACCCGCGACTGATGAATTTGGCGATGAACTTCTCAACGAGGTGCGTCTAGGACATCCCGACGCTAGGCTCATCGTCTTCACCGGATTCGCCACCATTCGTCACGTCCAAGAGTCGCTGCAAGGGAGTGGACAGCTCCCAGCACAAGAGGGGCAGCCCCTTGACCGAGTTACAGTCCTCGAGAAGGACCAGTCCTTGGAGTTCAAAGAGCAGGTCGAGCAGTTCCGTAAACTGTTGCAGGATCTGGATGATATTGAAATCATCACGTCACCCGGCGCCGCCCCACTGAGTGTCCTAGACAAGAGGACCCTGAGAAGGCTTGCCTTCGACTACGGAGCCGCGTCTGTCTCGGTGTCTTCGCTCGCCGGGGGTATGACTGATGCAGGCGTGTGGAGATGCCAGATCAACCGCACCGAAGGTCTGATCGCTACCGTGGTAGCAAAGCGGGTGCGAGCTCCAGGTTCAGCTGGAGGCTTGCCGGAACTCCTACCACGCGCGAACACAACGGCTATCGTGAGAACGATATCCGGTCTGATGGCTGGCAAACATGTCAATGTCCTTCAGCTCGCTGGGGAATCTCCCTACTCACTGATGGATGTCATCGCCGAGCGACCTGCCCAGGCCGTTGAACTTGCTAAGCCCGTCTGGGACGCATTGCATGGAGTCGCAGCACAGCAAACAACACTCACCGTGGCCGCGCTGTCCGAATCACTGATTGCCTGGGAGCGGCTGTCGGAGCTTCTGCGGGCTTATGGAATTCAGACACCTGCTGGGAGCTTGTCCGTAACCACTCATATCGGCCCCCGACACGGAGACCTTCATCCAGGCAACGTTCTGATCGATAATGGGCAGGCCGTTCTCATCGACTTCGACAGCGAAACCTTCGCCGCTGGCCTACTCGACCCCATCACCATGCTCATCTCGACGCTGGTTCATCCAGCTTCACCCCTCTGCGGTGAAGCATGGCCGGATGCCTCTCACATCACCTCCACCTTCGCAACACCAGAGTTCGGGCAGGGCCATTCCTGTGAAGTTTGGTTCCGCGGCGTTCAAGACTGGATTAACGAGTGCCAGACCAGCCAGCGCGAGTATTGGGCCTTAGTGCTAGCCTACGCCGGTCGGCAGCTTCAATACGGCGACGTACTGAAGAATCAAGAGATCGTCGATCGTATCGTGGCTATCGCCGCACTTGCCGCAGACGCTCTCAGAAGTTCATGACGGACGACTGAACCTAACTCAAGGTGAGGTAGCGGTATACCGTTGCCCGGCTGGAGCCGATAATCTTCCCGATGTCCGCCGGCGCGAGCCCTTGGGCTTTCAAGTCCTGGGCGCGCTTGACCCTCGCATGCTCGGCGGTGACTTCCCGCCGCCCGGCCTTCCGACCATGTTCAGCGGCCGCGGCCATGCCAGCCCTCGTCCGTTCGGCCAGCTGGTCGCGCTCGAGCTGGGCGAACGCCGACATGACGGTGAGCATGGCCCTGCCCATGGATCTGGTGGTACTGATGCCTTCCGTCACGCTGCGAAAATGCACACCCCGCTGCTCCAAGTCATCGATGAGTGCCAAAAGGTTTCGAGTGTTGCGTCCCAGCCGGTCCAGTTTCCAAACCACTACCTCATCACCGGATCGCAGATGATCGAGCAGCTTGTCCAGCTCCGGTCGGCTGGCCCTCATTCCGCTCACACCATGATCGATAAAGATCCGATCACAACCCGCAGCAGTGAGCGCGGAGCGCTGCAGGTCCGCGTTCTGCTCCAGTGTGCTGACTCTGGCGTATCCGATACTCCCCATACCGACGTCCCCTCAAGCTCATTAAAGGTGCTGACGTGAGACACATTGATGGGACACAGCGCGAGAGCAAACTTCGCCGCAGATACTGGAGAACCCCGGCCCCCTGCCGGAGCTTGTCGGCGGTCCAGTCAAAGGATCGTTTATTGAGACAGCGTTCAGGAAATAACACACCAAAGCGGAACCATGGCGTGACCGGTCACCGACTAGATGGCGTTCTGCGCGCTGCACGGTCCGCAACTCAAACTGACAGCAATTGAAGTCGTGGCTTAAATCTTCTTTCAATAAATTTTGGGGTCGCGGATACTTCTTTTATGTTGAAGTCCTGGTGGTTCCCGGAGGCACCTCACTGGGTGCGCACCTCAGCCCTCGCTGGAGTGGTAGCGGTCCTCGTTGGAGTCGTGGCGATCGTGGTAACTATTGTGATTTCACTTCAACCAGAACCGCCACCATCGACTTCACCGCCCACCTCACCGCCACCATC
>NZ_KI914598.1:28631-40242 GCF_000520475.1 Arthrobacter sp. 35/47 | reverse complement strand
GGACCTCGACGAGCTCCAGGAGCTTCTCCAGAACCTTGTCGCGGGCTTCCACGCCCTGCTCCACCAGCTTGTCCTCAGCCGCACGCTTGGCGAGATCAGCGCGCAGTTCATCGATGGTGTCGAACTCGCTCGCGAGCTGCGCGAAATCATCGTTGGCATCAGGGAGCTCGCGCTCCTTGACTGCCTTGACGGATACGGTGACCTCTGCGGCCTTGCCCGTGTGCTCGCCGCCGGCGAGGGTTGTTTCAAAAGTGGAGGATTCCCCGGCGCTCAGTCCGGTCACCGCTTCATCCATGCCTTCGAGCATGGTGCCGGACCCTACCTGGTAGGAGATGTCCGCCGCGGAGTCCACTTCCTCGCCGTCGACCTTCGCCGTCAGGTCGAGCGTGAGGAAATCGCCGTCGGTTGCGGGACGGTCCACGTCCTTAAGGGTGCCGAACCGGCCGCGCAGCTCATCCAGGGCCTTCACGATGTCCTCATCGGATGCCTTGGCAGCCTCGACGGTGACCTCCAGGCCGGAGTACTCGGGCAGCTCAATCTCGGGACGAATGTCGAGTTCCACCGTGAACAGGAGCTGACCGTCCTGTGCCGACGGGTCCGGAACCTCGGTGATTTCCACCTCGGGCCGGCTCAACGGACGGATGTTGGTCTCCTGGACCGCGGTCTGGTAGAAGCCGTTGAGGCCCTCGTTGATCGCCGTCTCAATGACGTAACCGCGCCCAACCCGCTGGTCGATGAGCTTGTTGGGGACCTTGCCCTTACGGAAACCCGGAACCTGCACCTGCGTGGCGATGGTCTTGTAGGCAGCTTCGATGTTCGGCTTGAGTTCCTCGAAAGGGACCTCCACGTTGAGCTTCACTCGCGTGGGAGTGAGGTTTTCGACAGCGCTCTTCACAGCCTAGTACTCCTGAATGATAGGGATCGGTTCTGCACCGGGTTGGAAATCCCGCAAGGGATCATTTCTGCACCGAGTGATACAAATTTCTGCACCGTTTAACGCAGAGTCGGGGTGACAGGAGTTGAACCTGCGACTTCCTGCTCCCAAAGCAGGCGCTCTACCAAGCTGAGCTACACCCCGTTGAGTGCAGAGGCAAGTCTACGAAAGAAACCGCGCGGTTGCACATTTTGAGAATTCCGGGCCCTTATGGTGTAGTTATATGCGTTCCAGCCGACCGCTCATCTCCACGAGAGCGCACAGTGGCCGGATCCGGGGATGTAGCTTAATGGTAAAGCCTCAGTCTTCCAAACTGATTACGCGGGTTCGATTCCCGTCATCCCCTCCACTTCCCTAAAACGGGTTCTCTGAACGAGGCACTTTCAGCCTGATCAGGCCGCCTGGCAGGACGGGCACCAGTAGAGTTTCCTCGCTCCCATCTCGGCCATCGCCACCATCGTTCCGCAGATCCGGCACGCCAGGCCGGTACGTTTATAAACGTAGTGCGCGTCTTCCACGGGTACACCGGAATCCGTGCCGGCCGGTCCCTCCCGGTGGGAGGGAGCCGTGGTGATGATGCGGCCGGCTCGCACCCCGTCGTTCATCAGGAAGACCAGGTCCTCCCAGAGCGCCGCCGCGTCGTCGTCTCGCAGTGCAGCACCCGGCAGCCACGGATACACCCTGCCCCGGAAGAGGGCCTCTGCACGGTAGACATTCCCGACGCCGGCAATCACCTCCTGGTTCATGAGCGACAGGCCCACAGCGGTCCGCTTCCGCTGGACTCTCGCAACGAACTCGCCGGGGTCCGATCCCGGGTCCAGCGGATCCGGTCCGAGCTTTGCGATGATTGCGTCGCGTTCGGCTCCCGTGATGAGCTCACACGCTGTCGGGCCGCGGAGATCCGCCCAGCCGTGAGCGGAGGCCAACCGGACACGGACTGCACCGACCGGAGGAGGCGGGCCGGCATAGACGGAAGCAGCGCCGTCGTCGTGGGCGGTTTCCCGCTCCCCTATCCGTCTCGGAGCGCCAATGCTGGATGCCCCCTGGAACCGGCTGTCCCCGCCGAAGCTCCACGCGCCGTACAGACCGAGGTGCACCCGCAGCACGAGCTCGTTGTGGAATTCCAGGAACAACTGCTTGCCATGTGCTCGGGCGCCGGTCAACACGCCGCCGTCGAGCCGCTCGGCCCCTGCCGCGAACCGGCCCTGCGGGCTGCTGACCCTCAGGGCCTCGCCGGCGAAGACCGACGCAAACTGCCGGGCGATCCGGTGGATCGAGTGGCCCTCGGGCATTACTGGAGAATTTCGCCGGTGGTTTCATAGGCGGCGATCTTGCTGATGCGCCGGATGTGCCGCTCTGCCGCACTGAACGGTTCCGCGAGGAAGGTCTCGACGATTGCGGTGGCCTCCTCCAGGGAGTGCTGACGCCCCCCGAGCGCAACGACGTTCGCGTCATTGTGATTGCGCGCAAGCCTGGCGGTGTCGAGGTTCCAGGCAAGCGCGGCCCGTACGCCGCGGACCTTGTTCGCCGCAATCTGCTCGCCGTTGCCTGAACCGCCCAGGACTATGCCGAGCGCCTCAACACCGGAGAGCTGATCATCGACCACTGCCAGCGCGGCGTTGATGCAGAAGGCCGGGTAATCGTCTTCCGGGTCATACGCCGATGGCCCGTGATCAACCATCTCGTATCCCCTGGCGCTGAGGTGCGAGACGAGGTGGGCGCTCAACTCCATGCCGGCATGGTCTGTTGCGATGTGGACGCGCATGTGGGTTCCGTTCTGTGATTCCGGTCGGCTTTTCACTCAAGGCTAGTGCTTTCCTGCGCCGCTGCCGCACTGTGTCGGTCAGCCTTCGCGGCTGCGGAAATCCTAGGTTTTCTCCAAGCAGCGGAGTCCATCCTTTGTGTACATCCTAGGAAAGGAACACCGATGTCTGTTTCTCGACGTCAGGTCCTCACGTTCGGGGGACTAGGGGTAATCGGAGCCGGGGCGTTGGCGGTGCCCTTCGGCTCCATCAGTGCGAAGTCGGCCAGCAAGCTGGCGGACGCCGATATGCCGATCCCGTACCGCACTCTCCTCACCGTTCCGCCGATCCTGCAGCCGTATGCGGTGGGACGTGCCCCTGACGGAGCCAAGGTTCATTACTACAGCGTGACCCAGAAGGCCGGCACCGCCAGGATCCTTCCTCGGCTGACCACCCCGATCCTGGGCTACAACGGGATTTTTCCCGGCCCCACCATCGACCTCCTCCAGGGCACGAGGGCCGTGCTGAAGATCCGCAACCAGCTCCCCCAGACCCATCCGCTTCACGGGCATACCCTGTCCACGTCGACCCACCTGCACGGTTCAGCGTCGCTCCCCCAGTTCGACGGCTATGCCAGCGACGTCACTCCTCCCGGGTTCGCGAAGAATTATGAGTACCCGAACTTCCAGTCAGCCCGGACCCTCTGGTACCACGACCACAACGTGCACAACACGGCGGAGAACGCGTATTCGGGCCTGTCGGCTCAGTTCTGCATGCATGACCCGGCTGAGCGGGAGCTCCTGCCGCAGAACAATTTCGACGTTCCGCTGACCCTTTCGGACGCCATGTTCGCCGCGGACGGCAGCCTCGCCTATGACGACAATTCGCATTCCGGGCTCTGGGGGGATGTGATCCTGGTGAACGGAAAAGCATGGCCGGTGATGAAGGTTCAGCGCCGGGTGTACCGCTTCCGGATTCTCAATGCGTCCATTTCCCGCTCCTTCCGGCCGACGCTGAGCACAGGGGAAGGTGTGCACATCGTGGCCACCGACGGCGGGCTGATGCCGAAGACGCAGACCGTCGATTCCTGGCGCCACGCCGGAGCCGAACGGTACGAGATCCTGGTCGATTTCTCCGTGTACCAGCCCGGGCAGCGCGTCGAGCTGCGGAACCTGTCCAACAAGAACAACATCGACTACGACTTCACTGACCGGATCATGGCTTTCGACGTGACGGATGAACCCGTCGATACTTCCGATCCGACCTGGAAGACGATCCCGCAGATCCTCGCCTCCCACGAAGTGATGGACCTGCGGCCGGCCCGCGACACCCGCGTCCGCAAATTTCGGGTGAAGCGCAATGACGACGTGTGGGTGATCGGTGAGGATTCCTGGGCCGATATCATTGCGAGCGGCTACCGGAGGGTCTGTGCCGATCCTGCGCTCGGCGCCACCGAGATCTGGGAGTTCGAGAACAGTTCCGGCGGCTGGTTCCACCCGATCCATATTCATCTGGTGGATTTCCAGATCCTCAGCAGGAACGGGCGCGCACCCTTCTCCTACGAGATCGGACCCAAGGATGTGGTGTACGTCGGAGAAGGTGAGACGGTCCGCCTGCTCATGAAGTTCGGGCCGCACCGCGGCAAGTACATGATCCACTGCCACAACCTGCCGCATGAGGACCACGACATGATGACCCAGTTCTCGGTCGGCCTGAAGCCGGGCCAGGTGGATCTTAACGACCCGATGAAGGCGGCTCCCGCTTTCTGGGACGGTCAGTAAAAACCCCGGCGACCTTCTATTCCAGTCCAGGCGGTCTTCCCGGAAACGGGTGGACCGCCTGGACTTTTGTGTGTCTCCACACGGCTCAGGGAACCCCCACCCCGGACAACGACGGCGGTGGGAGGCAGGGATTGCGCTGCCATTCCCCGCCTCCCTGTCGCCCCCTTCCCTCGCGCTTGGAAATGAGACGCCTGGTGCGGGACGTCGAACGGCTGGATGACGCAAAGGAGGCCTCCCGCACCGTGAACAGTGCGGGAGGCCTCTTCTTGCCGGCCAGTCTCACCGGGTGATTGTCAGAGGATGGCGGTCATTCCGTTCCACCGTGTTCCCACCAGGACCTTGGCAAGCCAGCCGCCGGAACCGTTGCCCGGATACAGCCACAGCCGTCCCGCCCCATCCCGCGCCAGGACATCAACGTTGCCGTCGCCGTCGAAATCACCGGGACCAACAATGCTGGACATACCGCTCCAGCCCGAGCCCACCTTGACCTTGGTCATCCAGCTGCCGTCGCCGTTGCCGCGGTAGAGCCAGAGCGCGCCGCTCGTGTCCCGACCGAGAACGTCGGCATTTCCGTCACCGTTGAAGTCGCCCGGAGCGACAATGCTGGTGATTGTATTCCAGCCTGTACCGACCTGTTCCCGCGGCTGCCAGCCGCCGGTACCGTTCGAGGCGTACAGCCACAGACGGCCGGAGGTGTCCCGTGCAAGCACATCCGCGTTCCCGTCGCCGGAGAAGTCATGGCCTCCGGTGCCTGCTGGAGGTGGAGTGGGGGCGTTGATGGTGAACACCCACTGTCCGAGTGCACTGACGTTACCGGCGGCATCGATCGCGACTGCCCGCAGGGTGGTGGTCTGCGTGATGGCGATGGGAGCGGTGTAGAGCGTGCTCGTCGCCGTCGGTTCGGTGCCGTCAGTGGTGAACCGGATTGCCGCACCCTCTGTAGCGGTGAGGGCCGCCGTCGTCGCGCCGGTGAACGTGCCGCCCGGGGTTGTCGTTGCCAGTTCCGGAGCCGTCAGGTCCACTGTGTAGACCTCGGTCACGATTTCCGAGGGCACGCCCTCGTTCACGGCGAGGAACTTCAGAGTGGTGGTTCCTTCACCGATGGTGATCGGTTCGGTGTACTGCACTCCGTCGGGTTCCGGGTCGGTGCCGTCAACGGTGAAGAAGATCGGCGAACCTGCCGGTTCTGCGGTCAGTGACACCGTCTGGACGGTGTTGAACGTTCCGCCGGCGGTCGCTGCTGTGACTGTCGGAGCGGCCGGCGGAACAGCACCCACGGTGCGCCCCTGGACCACAAAGTCGGCAGTGCTTCCCAGCAGCCGGTTGACCGTCTCACCGAGGGTGGTCCGGACGTGGCGGATCTCGAAGACGTTGGTGTTGTAGGGGCTGCCGGTAACAGCGTGAGGAGTGCTGCCGTCGCCGAGGTAGCCGGCAGGGGCTGCCGGGGCGACAGCCGGATCCCACCGCAGGAACGGTCCGATCTTCGACTCGAGCAGCGGCGTGAAGTCACCGTTGCCGTTCATGCTGCCGAGGTCTTCCGTGTACCGGAGGCTGCCGGTGTCATCAGCTTCCACGAGGAACTTCCCGTATGGGTGGGTGATCTCGTAGACGGAGCCGAATTCGAAGACCTCGTCGCCGCGGACGCGGATGCGGCCAAAGGCGATCTCGTCTCCGGCAGCGGCCCCCTCGCCCGTGAATGCGGCCTCCAGCGCAAGCGTCAGACGCACCTCTTCACCATCGATTGGAAGGAAGGCTTCAGAAGCCCACCAGAAGGACTCTCCGGGGAAGTTCCTCGGGAACTCCATGGGATCCAGCGGGAAGGGTAGTTCCTCGATCACGGGGCACAGCGGGTCGTCCAGGCACAGGTCAAGCTGCACCGGCTCCTGGCCTGCCCACCCGTTGTCCTCGACCCAGCTGGGGTACCCATGGCCGCCGGGCACTATGGGACCGAGCGCCTTCAGGTTGTGGATGACGTACCGGAAGTTCCGGATCTCGCCGGCGGTGCCGGCTCCGTCAACCGAGACTGCGCGGATGGTCGTGGTGTGTCCCACGGCGATGGGAGTGCCGGTGTACTCGAGTGTCGCTCCGGTGGCACCGCCCAAGGTGTATGTCGGGTCGGAGCCGTCCAGGGTGTAGTAGATGCGCGCTGAGCCTGTCTGGGCCGTTCCGGTCAGGGTGACCTGCTGCGGGCCGGCGTAGGAAGCGGCAGTCGCGTCAGGGGACGCGGCGATCCAGGGGCTGGTTGCGTCGAGTGTGTAGGTCTCGCTCTGGATTGCCGTCCGCTGCGCCGGGTCGGTCAGGCTGACTGCCAGGTACTTGAGAACGGTTGTACCGGGAGTAGCCAGGCTCACGGGAGCAACGTCGTTGTCCCCTTCCGAGGGCACCCAGAGCTGTCCGTGGGAGACCGAACCGTCCGCAGCCACAACCGGCTCGGAACCATCGGTGGTGTAGACGACCTTCGCTTCGTCAGGGAAGGAGGTCTGGATATTGACGATCAGGGCCTGGTTGTAGGTGCCGCCCGGCTTGTCCACCCCGGCGCGCACAGTGGCGATCTTGCCCTGCACGGCAAACTGGTCGGTCTGCGCCAGCGGTACACCAGGTCCTTCAATGCTGAAGAAGTTGGTGCCGAAGGGGCTGCCGATTACCGCATGCTCCACGTTCGGGTCACCAATGGACCCGGCAGGTGCAGCGGGAAGTGACGAGTCCCATCGAAGGAACGGCCCGATCTTTCCGCTCAGCGGCTCGGTCCAGTCACACGGCTGCTGCAGGCACCCAAGATCCTCGGTGAAGCGCACCCGGCCGCGATCATCAGAGGTGACAATGAATACGCCATAGGGAGTTGTCACCTCGTAGTCCGATAGCGGCGCAACATCCTCCATGCGGATGCGCATGCGTGCAAAAGCGTTCTGCTGACCCTGTGCCACGTCACCGGCACCGCCGAACGCTGCTTCTGTGGCCATAATGAGGCGTGCTTCCTCGCCGTTCGGCAATGGCAATGACGCTTCGGCGGACCACCAGAAGGACTCCTCGGGGAAGTTCCCCGGCATTTCGAGCGGTTGGGCCGGATCGTAGCCGGCGCCAACCACAGGGCAGACTTCAACGGCGTCGAGGCAAAGCTCCAACCGCAGGCCGGTATTGTCGCCGTACCAGTATGGATAGCCGGTTTCGGGGTTGACCGGGCCGACGCTCCCCTGCGGACCTGTTGCCACAGCCGCTGGAAGGATCGCCGCCGGCTGGGACAGCGCCCCGGCGGGCGGCGGACCAAATGTGGACAAGAGCACAACCGCCGAAGCAGCGATACCGGTCCCCCTCCATATCCTGCGTGTGCGCGGGGTCGCCCCCGGCGCGGTATGTGTACCGTCCGATTTCATGATCGTCTCCCTGATGGTTCCGAGTCTCCCGATCGGCGAGACCGCCGCCGGTGGGGCACGGCGCACCATGCCCTGGGATCACTCTGCCGAGGAGAGCCTGCAATTACCTTGGATGCCGTAGGCCACCAATTGCCGAGGTGCATTCACTGAACATCCGCGCACGGCAAAGCCTCCCGAACCCAATGCGGTTCGGGAGGCTTTTTCCGATGCGAAAGCGGTCCGGGGGCCGGTTAGAGGATGCCGGTCATACCGTTCCAGCTGGAGCCGACCAGGGCCTTCGTCAGCCAACCGGCTGAACCGTTGCCTGGGTACAGCCACAACCTGCCGGCCGAATCCCGCGCCAGCACATCAGCGTTCGCGTCACCGTCGAAGTCACCCGGACCCAGGATCGCCGTCATGGACTGCCAGCCCGACCCCACCTGCTTCTTCGCCAGCCAACCGGCCGCACCATTCCCCGGGTACAGCCACAACCTGCCCGCCGAATCCCGCGCCAGCACATCGACGGTTCCATCACCATTGAAATCGTGGCCCTCCATACCCGCCGGCGGAGGGGGAGGAGGAGCGGTCGCCGTATAGGTGTAGACCACGGTGTTGGAGGTGCCGGCCGCCGTCGTCACATCGATGTTCACAGGCCCTTCCGTACCTGCCGGGACAATGAAGGAAAGCTCCGTGTCAGAGACGACCGTCACGTCGTCGTCCAGGAAGGATGCGGTGTCCATGGTCACCATGGTCGCTGCGGGTACAAACCCGGTACCTCTGAGGGTGACTGAGGTGTTGCCTTCCATGGGGCCTGAGTCGGGAGTGACCGACGTGATGGTCGGCGGCACCGCCACCGGGAAGTAGTTCAGGTCGAGGGAGCCGCTCGATCCGACCGGCGTTGTGACGCTCAAGGAGGCGAGTCCTGCCGGCTGGGCCGGAGCCTTGATGACCAGGGTGCCCGTGTTCAGGAACTCGACGTCGGAGGGTGAGATCACCGTCTCTCCAACTGTGACGCTGGTGCGGTCCCTCGCGAACCCGGATCCGAAGATCCAGATCTCCTCACCGCCGGTGGCTGCCGTCTCATCGGGGTCGAGCACGTCGACCACCGGCACCTCCGGTGCCGGCTCAGTGTAGGTGAACCCGAGACCTGTGCTGCTTCCTGAGGGGGTTGTTACTGTGACCAGCGATGGACCCACCGGACCGGCCGGTGTGGAGAACGTCAGTTCGCTGTCTGACAGGACAACGACGTCGGTTGCTGCGTTCCCGCCGACATCCACCGTGGTGTCCCCGGTGAAGCCGGAACCGCGAAGGGTGACCGTGTCGCTGCCCGTGCTCACTCCTTCGGCGGGCACCAGTTCTTCTGCCGTAGGCGCAGACGGCACTTCCAAGTGCTCACAGGCAGCCTCACCGATCACGATATTGCCGAGGTAGATCGCCGCGACCATACCGACGTCAGGGACGGTCCCCTTCAGGGTGAGGTTGACGGTCAGACCGGTCGCCTCGGCCGATGCAGCGTTCCTGCTGATGGTTCCGACCTTCACCTTCGCCAGGACTTCGGCGCTGGTCATGCCGGGCACCGTGGCTGCGGTCGACAACTCGAGACCCGCCACGGGGACAGCCGCCGGGTCAACCGGAGTGCCCAGAACGGTGACGCCCTCCGAAGCGGTCTCCGCTGCCGGCAATGCGCCGGGGAGACACTCGGCTGCTGAGATCACGCGGGTTGCTCCCACCGCCTGGACACCGAGTACAGACACTGTCAGATCCTCGATGACGGCGGAGCTCGTTGTCCCCGCCGCCCCGGACGCGGTCGACAGCGTTGCCCTGCCGGCCACAGCTGCGCCGTTGAGCGCACCGACGTGTGCGGACAGATCGGGTATGACCACCTCCCTGGGCGGACTCTCCGTTTCCGCCGCGGCATCCACATCCAGCAGGCTGGCGCCGCCGAGCTCGAGGGACAGTCTCAGGTCAACCGCGGATGCTTCCGCATCGCCCGGCAGGGCGAGCGTCGGTGCTGCCACCACGGCGCTACCTCCGATCGCGAGAGCCGTCGCAATCGCGGTAACCCTTGCAGTGCTCCATCTCGGGGACATTTCACACTCCTAAGCAGTCCGGACAACCGCGTACGCCTCCGCGCCGCTGATGGCGGGGACGCTGACGGCTATCGTGCTGGTTCAACGCTAAGGAGGAGACCTTGGAAACAGGTTGAGATCGCCCGGCCCGGGAGTTCCACCGAAATGGTGAAGGTTTGAAGTTCTGCGTAAGGTGGGTCACACCGCGTTACCGCGCGGTACGTCTACTCCCCACTCTCGGAGGCACCACCTTGCCAGGTATGAACCTGACGCGGGACGAAGCACGCCAGCGCGCGGCGACAGTCAGCGTCCACAGCTACGCCATCAATCTCGATCTGACCCGCGGCGACACGGTCTTCCGGTCAACCACCGTGGTGTCTTTCGACGCCGAGCAGGGTTCCTCAACCTTCATTGACGCCGTCACCGCATCCGTTCATCGCGTGACCCTCAACGGCGTGGACCTCGATGCGGCGGAGGTGGCGGACGGGGTGCGGATCCGCCTGGATAATCTTGCCGCGTCCAACGAACTGGTCGTCGACGCGGACATGCTCTACATGAACACCGGCGAGGGCCTGCACCGCTTCGTTGACCCGGTTGACAATGAGGTTTACCTCTACACCCAGTTCGAAGTTCCGGACTCGCGTCGGGTCTTTGCCGTCTTTGAGCAGCCGGATCTGAAGGCAACGTTCCGCTTCACCGTGACAGCGCCGTCGCACTGGGACGTAATCTCCAATTCCCCCACGCCGGAGCCCGTTGACGCGGGCTCGTCGGAGGACGGCGGCGCGCGGGCAACGTGGGCATTCGAGCCGACACCGCTGCTTTCCTCCTATGTGACGGCGCTGATCGCCGGGCCGTACCAGTCCGTGCGCAGCGAGCTGACCAGCTCGGACGGCCGCACCATTCCCCTCGGCGTCTTCGCGCGCAAATCGCTGATGCAGTATCTGGATGCCGAGAACGTCTTTGAACTGACCCGGCAGGGCTTCGAGTTCTTCGAGGCTCAGTTCGGCACACCGTATCCGTTCAGGAAGTACGACCAGCTATTTGTACCGGAGTTCAATGCCGGCGCGATGGAAAACGCCGGCGCCGTCACGTTCCTGGAGAGCTACGTCTTCCGCTCGCGCGTCACCGAGGCCACCATTGAACGCCGCGCGATCACCATCCTCCACGAGCTCGCCCACATGTGGTTCGGGGACCTGGTCACAATGCGCTGGTGGAATGACCTCTGGCTGAATGAGTCGTTCGCCGAGTTCATGTCCACCCTGGCGTCTGCGGAAGCCACCAAGTTCACCCAGTCCTGGACCACGTTCGCGTCCCTAGAGAAAGCCTGGGCATACCGCCAGGATCAGTTGCCCTCCACGCACCCCATCGTCGCTCCGATCAACGACCTCGAGGATGTACAGGTCAACTTCGACGGTATTACCTACGCGAAGGGCGCCTCCGTCCTGAAGCAGCTCGTGGCCTGGGTCGGCCAGGACAAATTCATGCAGGGCGTCCGGGAGTACTTCGGCAAGCATGCGTGGGCCAATACCGAACTCTCCGATCTGCTGGTTGAGCTGGAGAAGGCGAGCGGCCGGGACCTCAGGGAATGGTCTGCCGAGTGGCTGGAAACCGCGGGCGTGAACACTCTGCGTCCGGACATCAGCTACAACGACGACGGCGAAATCACCTCCTTCTCCGTCCTCCAGTCCGCGCTGGCGGACCACCCGACGATCCGCTCACACCGGCTGGCCATCGG
>NZ_KI914598.1:27223-28531 GCF_000520475.1 Arthrobacter sp. 35/47 | reverse complement strand
TCACACCGGCTGGCCATCGGTTTTTACAATCTGACCGACGGCGGGAAGCTTGAACGGTCCAACAGGGTGGAGCTGGATGTGTCCGGCGAACGCACCGAGGTTGGGGAACTGGTCGGTTTGCAGAGGCCGGATCTCGTGCTTCTCAACGATGACGACCTGGCCTACGCAAAGATCCGCCTCGATGATTCCTCCCTCCGGACCGCCACCCGGCACCTCCGGGACTTCAGTGCATCTCTGCCGCGCACGCTGGTATGGGCCTCGGCCTGGGACGCCGCCCGTGACGGTGAAACGCCGGCGCGCAACTATGTCGAACTGATCCTGCAGAACATCGCCTCGGAATCGGATTCCTCCGTGGTCCTGGTACTCCTGCGGCAGCTCGCAACCACCCTGACGTACTACGTCAATCCCGAGGACCGGCAGGAGATGGAAATCGCGGCCGCCGACAGCCTGTGGGAACTTGCGGAAGGTGCCGATGCAGGGTCCGATTCGCAGCTTCAGTTCGTGAAGGCGTTCGCGGTGCACGCGCAGTCCCCCGGGCAACTGGACATCGTCGAGAAAATCCTGGACGGCTCAGGCGCACCCGACGGCCTGACCGTCGATGCGGACCTCAGATGGGAGCTTCTGACGAGCCTCGTGGTCGGCGGCCGCAGGGGCCAGGAACATATTAATGCGGAGCTTGAACGGGACGCGACGGCCACCGGCGCACTTGCCGCCGCCCAGGCGAAGGCGGCCATCCCCACTGCCGAGGCAAAGAGGGAAGCGTGGGCCGCGATCGTCGAACGTTCCGACATGCCGAACGCCGCGCAGCGTTCAGCCATCCAGGGCTTCACGCGGGTGCATGACACTGCCCTACTGGAGCCTTTCGCGCCACGGTACTTCAGCTCGGCGAAGGAGGTCTGGGCCAACCGCACCCATGAGATCGCCCAGCAGATCATCGTGGGGCTCTACCCTTCCCGGCTGACCACCCAGGCAACGCTCGATGCCACGGACGAGTTCCTGTCGACACTGGACGCTGACCTGTCCTCCCTCCGCCGGCTCACGTTGGAGAACCGGGACGGCGTGGCCAGGGCGCTCCGAGCGCAGGCCGCAGACCGGTAGCAACGCCGTTTTGCACAGCGGTCCTGTTGGCCCGGAAAGGCGTCCCTGCTATTACCGGGCCAACAGGTGTAATTTGTGCCTATGAACCTCTCCGAGCATCACTATCTGGTACGCGTCGAGTGGACCGGGAACCGAGGTGACGGCACCACCTCCTACCGGTCCTACAGCCGGGACCATGACATTTCGGCGGCCGGCCTGCCGCTGATCGCC
>NZ_KI914598.1:23324-27123 GCF_000520475.1 Arthrobacter sp. 35/47 | reverse complement strand
TCGGCGGCCGGCCTGCCGCTGATCGCCGGATCAGCGGATCCCACCTTCCACGGCAATCCCGAACGCTGGAACCCGGAACAGTTACTGCTCGCTGCGCTGTCCCAGTGCCACATGCTCTCCTACCTCCACATGGCCGTGAAGAACGGCGTTATTGTGACCGCCTATGAGGACTCAGCCGAAGGCACCATGAGGCTCAACCCCGACGGCAGCGGCGAATTCACCAGCGTCACGCTCAAGCCCCGTGTCACGATCACCAGGGGCACGGCCAAACACCTGGCTCAGTCCATCCACGCCGAAGCGGCCGCCGCATGCTTTATTGGCCGTTCGGTCAACTTTCCGGTCCTCCATGAGCCGGTTGTAGTGGTCGGCGGAACCGCCGATCCGCTTGCCGCGCCGTCCCGCGCGAAGACCACTGCCTGATTCTTCCTGGTCACGCACTGCTTCCGGGCCAGGCCCACCGACTCCGCAGATGGGACGGGGCTGGGCGGATGTGGAGTAACCCGCCGGCGGCGGTAATCTTGAGCTGCCCCGACGCGCTGTGAACTCCGGCGTGCGAGCGGCCCCAATGAAAGGTGTCCCCATGCAGTTCCTTGACCAGCTCGGGTACGGCGGCAACATCCTGGCCGCCGCGCTGATCCTGCTGGCCGCCCTCATCCTCTGGCTGATCCTGCGCATCCTGATCAACCACATGGTCCGAAGGGTGCAGAACGGGTATGACATGTTCAAGAAGCCGCACTTCCGGTGGGCTCAGCCTGTACTGCGGACGCTGGATCACAACCGGCGGTCGCAGCGTGCCGAAACCATCGGAGCGCTGCTGCGCAGTACCGCTGCGGTGACGATCGCAATCATTGCGCTGATTACTGCGATAGAACAGCTCGGGGTCAACATCGGGCCCATCCTGGCGAGCGTCGGGATTGTCGGTATCGCCATCGGTTTCGGGGCACGGGAGGTCATCCGGGATGCCTTCCTCGGCTTTTTCATCACTATCGAGGACCAATACGGCATTGGAGACGTCATCGAAATAGGTGACACCGTGGGAGTGGTGCAGTCGGTGGGGTTGCGGATCACTCGCATGGTCGATGAAAACGGAGCCATCTGGTATATCCGCAACGGTGACATCATGAAGGTGGGAAACAGATCCCAGGGGAACTATGTACCTCCGGTCACCGACGACGAAAAGGCGGAACAAACCAATGAGCAGTGAAACACCCGGCCCCATTCCCATCCCGTCCCGATTCGGTGAACCCATCGCCCGGCTCACGCCCGTGGGCCCGCGTTTCGACCAGCCCTCGTACACCGACAATTTTTACGAGGCCGTCGGCGGCCACGAGACGTTCGTCCGTCTGGTCGACCGTTTCTACACGGGCGTCGCATCGGACGAGCTCCTGCGCCCCATGTATCCGGAGGAGGATCTGGAGCCTGCCAAGGAGCGTCTCCTGTTGTTCCTGGAGCAGTATTGGGGCGGGCCCAGGACGTACGGTGAGACCCGCGGTCATCCGCGTCTGCGGATGCGCCACCAGCCTTTCCGCGTGACCCCGGCCGCCCGCGACCGCTGGCTGACGCACATGCGTGACGCAGTCGATTCGCTCGGACTCTCTCCCCTGCACGAAGCGACTCTGTGGGACTACCTGGAGCGGGCAGCACACTCCATGGTCAATTCCGCCTGACCTGACGTTCACATTCACATTGACGGGCCCCGCTAAAGAACTGCTGCCCGGCGGACAAGAACATGTCCGCCTGCCGTGCTGAGCCGTGTCCAGCGGCCGTTGGTGAAAATGCCGGCCTGCCCGCCCGGTGAGAGGAACCCCAGCGCAAAGGCTCCGAATGCCGCCCCTGCCGGAAGGTTCGCCGGCGCTCCGTCAATGGGACGGCTCCAGATAATGCCGCGCGCATTGTTGACGACAATCGCTCCCGGGGACTGCGGCACCGACTCCGCCACGTCCCGGATCCCCTGGGTGGCGGACGCGAGCAGCACATCCGTACTCACCCGGCCCTGAGACTCCCAACCCGACCGGGGCGGCAGCACACCGGCCCAGATTTCGGTGACTGTGGTCGGCGGGACCGGGAGAACGACGTCGTACTCCCCCATCCGCGCCAGCCGGTCGGACACGGAGGAAAGTGCCACTGTGGTGTCCAGCTGTGCCGGCTCACCCAGCGGCATGACCCGGAGCCCGAGCACCGTGGGCAGAGCCTCTCCCAGGACGCGCGGGGCGAGAATGCACACATAAGCGGCAAGCACTCCTCCAAGCGCCTGGAGGCGTACCGCCCCGTCCTGGGCGGCGCGCGCGCGGCCCACATAGGTACGCAGGTCCAGCATCACCTGTGGTTCGGCGAGGATCAGTTCAGTGGCGGTTGTGGAGCGTTCGGGCATTGTGTAATCCTCTCATCCGGTTCCGGGGCCGATTCCCCGCGCGTAACAACCGTGGTGCGCCGGCTGCGCTGATCGCATCCGGCGGGATGCGGCACGGTCCGGTTGAGGCTCAAGCGCGCGCAGTCTAATGTCGGACTTGGCCTACCGCGCCCAGACACAAGGAGCCAACCATCACCATGTCCGCCCAACCCCTGCAGGATCCCACTGCTGCCCTCGTCAGCCTGCTCGACCTGGACAGCGCCGCAGGGGCACAGACGGACGAGGAGATCTTCGTGGCGACACCGGTGAAACAGCCGGGCAAGCGGGTCTTCGGCGGGCAGGTACTCGCTCAGGCGCTGATCGCCGCCATCAGAACCGTTGATTCCGTCCGCTCCGTCCACTCGATGCACGGGTACTTCCTCCGTGCAGGTGACGCAGATCTGCCGATCACTTTCGGGGTGCAGCGGTTGCGGGATGGCCGCTCATTCTCGGCGCGGCGGGTCCATGCCTACCAGGACGGGGTACCGATTCTCTCGATGATCGCTTCCTTCCAGCAGCCGGATGAAGGGATCACGCACCAGGAACCGATGCCGACGGACCTTCCGGACCCTGAATCGCTCCCTTCCACGGCAGATCTGCTCGGTCAGTTCGACCATCCCGTGGCCAAGGCCTGGGCCTACGACCGCCCGTTCGACATCCGCCATATCGATTCCCCGCTCTATGTCGAGAACACCGGGTCAAAAGAGCCCGTCAACGCGGTCTGGATGAAGACATTCGGCGCTATGCCTGCGGATCCGCCGATGCACCAGGCGGCACTGGCGTATGCCAGTGACTACACCCTGCTCGAATCAATCCTGCGTCCGCACGGACTGACCTGGATTCACCCCGGTATGAGCGTCGCGAGCCTCGATCACGCGATGTGGTGGCACCGGCCGGTCCGGGTCGATGAGTGGCTGCTGTACGTCCAGGCCTCGCCCAGCGCATCAGGGGCCCGAGGGCTGGCGCTCGGGAAGATCTATAACCGGGCTGGTGATCTTGTTGCCACCGTTGCGCAGGAGGGGATGATACGTGTGCCCGACGACGCCGGCGCACGCCTCAAGGGTGCAGTCCAGAAGAAGCTCATGGACCAGAAGATGCGCCGGTGGAGGAAGTGACCACCGCCACCCGCAGGCGGGCCGGGTAACAGCGGAGGGAGCGTGCTGTGTGCACGCTCCCTCCGTTGTTGGGCTGCTGTACGTCCAGGCCTCGCCCAGCGCATCAGGGGCCCGAGGGCTGGCGCTCGGGAAGATCTATAACCGGGCTGGTGATCTTGTTGCCACCGTTGCGCAGGAGGGGATGATACGTGTGCCCGACGACGCCGGCGCACGCCTCAAGGGTGCAGTCCAGAAGAAGCTCATGGACCAGAAGATGCGCCGGTGGAGGAAGTGACCACCGCCACCCGCAGGCGGG
>NZ_KI914598.1:21211-23224 GCF_000520475.1 Arthrobacter sp. 35/47 | reverse complement strand
TGGCCGCTTCGGGGCCGAGCCGCTCGATCTTGTTTTCCTCGTAGGACTCAAAGTTGCCCTCGAACCAGTACCAGTTGGCCGGGTCTTCTTCCGTCCCCTCATAGGAGAGGATGTGGGTGGCAACCCGGTCCAGGAACCAGCGATCGTGCGAGACCACAACCGCGCAGCCCGGGAATTCGAGCAGTGCGTTCTCCAAGCTGGAGAGGGTTTCCACATCGAGGTCGTTGGTGGGCTCGTCGAGGAGCAGAAGATTGCCGCCCTGCTTCAGGGTCAGGGCGAGGTTCAGCCGGTTCCGCTCTCCGCCTGAAAGCACTCCCGCCTTCTTCTGCTGGTCCGGGCCCTTGAAGCCGAACGCGGAAACGTAGGCACGTGAGGGCATTTCCACCTGCCCGACCTGGATGAAGTCAAGGCCGTCGGACACCACTTCCCACAGTGACTTGTTGGGGTCGATGCCGCCACGGGACTGGTCGACGTAGGAGATCTTGACCGAGTCACCGATCCTCAGTTCGCCCCCATCCAGCGGCTCGAGGCCGACGATGGTCTTGAAGAGCGTGGTCTTGCCGACGCCGTTGGGACCGATGACGCCGACGATCCCGTTCCGCGGCAGCGAGAAGGACAGACCATCGATCAGGATGCGGTCGTCATAGCCTTTCCGGAGATCGTGGGCCTCAATGACCTGGCTGCCGAGGCGTGGTCCGGGCGGGATCTGGATCTCTTCGAAATCAAGCTTCCGGGTCCGCTCGGCCTCTGACGCCATTTCCTCATAGCGGGCAAGGCGGGCCTTGGACTTGGTCTGGCGGCCCTTGGCATTGGAACGTACCCATTCCAGTTCCTCGGAGAGCCGCTTCGAGAGCTTCTGGTCCTTCTTGCCCTGGATCTCCAGGCGGGCGCGCTTCTTTTCGAGGTAGGTCGAGTAGTTGCCTTCATAGGGGTAGAGGTGCCCGCGGTCAACCTCGGCGATCCATTCCGCCACGTGGTCGAGGAAGTAGCGGTCGTGGGTGACGGCGAGAACTGCGCCGGGGTACGCCGACAGGTGCTGTTCCAGCCACAGCACGCTCTCGGCGTCGAGGTGGTTGGTCGGTTCGTCGAGAAGCAGGAGGTCCGGCTTCTGGAGCAGCAGCTTGCACAGCGCTACGCGGCGGCGCTCACCACCGGACAGCACGGAGACGTCAGCATCCGGCGGCGGGCAACGGAGTGCGTCCATCGCCTGGTCGAGCTGGGAGTCGATGTCCCAGGCGTCGGCCGCGTCGATGGCTTCCTGCAGCTTGCCCATCTCGTCGAGCAGCCTGTCATAGTCCGCGTCAGGGTTGGCCATTTCTTCGGAGATCTCGTTGAACCGCTGGATCTTGCCGTAGATTTCGCCGACGCCTTCCTGGACGTTGCCAAGAACGGTCTTTTCCTCATTGAGGGGCGGCTCCTGAAGGAGTATGCCCACGGTGTAGCCGGGACTCAGCCGTGCCTCGCCGTTCGATGGAGTATCCAGGCCCGCCATAATCTTCAGGATGGTGGATTTGCCCGCGCCGTTGGGTCCGACAACGCCAATCTTGGCGCCCGGGTAGAAGGACATCGTTACGTCGTCGAGAATTACTTTGTCGCCAACAGCCTTGCGGGCCTTGGTCATCGTGTAGATAAATTCCGCCATAGGTCAAGGCTAGTGCGTGTGGACCTGTAGAACATATTCCACGGCGCCAGGCACCCGTCGGAGTACCGATTTACCGCTGATCGCCCACAAAACACAGGCCGTTGGCGAGGACCGGCAACTGGGTCACAGTCACCGCACCGTCGCGGATGTGCCCGAATACGCAGCTTTCTCCAATGGGCACCGCGCCGGTCATGGCGTCGACTTCGAGCCCGGTGGGGGTGGTGTCGATCGATACCTCAACGGCTCCTGCCTCCGCCCCGGCTGATACGAAAGCTGCCCGCAGCTCTTCGGCGCCCGGCTCCGGCGTCTGTGCGGCCAGGGAGTCCAGCGCATCCGCGATCCGTGATGCAAGCGACTGCGCTGCAGGCGTC
>NZ_KI914598.1:18252-21111 GCF_000520475.1 Arthrobacter sp. 35/47 | reverse complement strand
CGGGCCAGGCGCCGCCGGCACCACCTGCCCGGCCAGGGCATGGCCTCCGGCCGCGGGAGCTCCGCATCCGCTCAGTACGGAGGTGATCCAGACCGCAACGATGCACAACGGCACGGCCGCGCCCTTCTTCCGGGCTTTGGCCTCCCGGCGTGTCCAGTGTTCCCGCATGAGACAAGTCTTCCACGCTCCGGCTCCTTCGCGTTCCGACCGGGATTCCTCTAGAACGGCGCCGGGACGAGCTCGCCCTCCCTGGCCCCGTCCGCACCGGAACCGCCGTCGTCCTGGCTGGATTCCGATTCATCTGCGGTTCCCGGTGCACCGAACCCTGGAGACGATATCTCCCCAGTCCCGTAGTCGATGGCAGGGAACCCGTCCTCCCCGCCCGGCTGGACTGCCGCCTCAGGACGATCCGCGCTGGAGCGCCGGAAGCTCGCGGTGCCGAACAGGAGGTCATGACCGGCTGAATCGGCGTCAATCTCAGCCGTGGTGCCGCTTTTACCGTCATCATTGATCCAGGCGCGCACCCGGAGTTTGCCTGTGACGATGATGCGGTCGCCCTTCTGCAGGCTCACCCCGGCGTTGGTGGCCAGGGAGCGGAACATCGACACCGAATACCAGCTGGTGTCACCGTCCACCCACGCGTTGACCTTCTTGTCGAAATACCGGTCTGAACTGCCCAGCCTGAACTTGGCGATCGGCAGCCCGCTGCCGGTGACCGAGCACTTGATCTCGGTGCCGACGAAGCCGCGGATTGTCACGTTGTTGCTCATCATTGTGTCCCTTCAGAAGTTGGAGGACCGGCGCCGGCGCGTCGGCCACTTCCAGTTTCCGCCCGGAGGGTGATGCTCTGTTGGGTACCCGAAACTATGTGGGAAACTCCAGTGGAATTTGTCCGCTGTGGAGGAGATGACGCACACTGGAACCGCTAAGCTTGTGTGGGCTCCGCGCCTGCCCATGCCCCCGTAGCTCAATGGATAGAGCAACGGCCTTCTAATCCGTAGGTTGCGCGTTCGAGTCGCGCCGGGGGCACTGAATTCACTCCGGGAATGTCACCCGCAGTTCGAGGTAGTGCTGACCGGACGCGTCCTGCGAATACTCCGCGCGACCTGCGATTCCCGTCAGGCCTTCGGTCCCGGATCCGGGAATGATGTGGCCGGAGCTGGCAGCGGCTGTCCCCTCGGCCAATCCCCAGTGCTGAACGATCATGCTTCCGCGCCGGCCAAGGACGCTGCCGGTGAATACCTCGGACGCCACGTACCCGGCTCCCCTGCTGTTACCCGCCATCAGCAGCTCGGCGACCGAGGTCCCGGCGATCTCACCGGCGAACTCCTTGGTTGCTCTTACCCGGGTCAGTTCGCTGTCCACACCCTCTGCCGCATATGACTCGGGAGCCCAGTCCGAGATGTCGAATGCTGCCCGTATTACCTGTTCCTGCGGTTCACTCATCCCTCCAGTATTGCCGCATTGGACACCCTTCGCATGTTGGCGCCGAAATGCTCTATCGGCTAGGAGCTGCTCCGGCTGAGGCACCCGACCCACGGAACAGCGTCTTTGTCCTCGGGTCAAGCAGGACGAGGTAGGTGGCAAAGGCCACCCCGATCGCCGCTGCAATCTGCCGGGCGGTGTGGAGGCTCAGCTCAATGTAGGGGAAGATGTCCAGCTGGTCCGAGATGGCGTAGATCATGAAGAAGGACACGGCGAAATAAAGGATCTTGACCTGCCAGTCGTCGCGGATTCCGGTGACAGCAAAGAGCGGGATAAGCCAGACCACGTACCAGGACTGGATCATTGGGGCCAGAAGGACCACGGCCGCGAGGGCGAGAGCGAGCCGGCGCACCAGGTGGGCATGGTCGCCCTTGAGCACAAACCACGCGACGAAGACCAGCGAAATCAGGGTGCCGATGGAATGGACGATGTCTGCCCACGCCCATCCGTCGAACCCCAGGGCGTCACCGGTGACGGCAACAAACATTCCCAGGAAGCCGATCGGCGCGTACCAGATCCAGACGCTTCCCGGGGTGCTGAGCGCACCCACCCACCCGAAACCGAAACCGTTCAGGATGCCCAGTATCCAGAGAATTCCCAGGGACAGCCCCGCTGTCAGCGACCAGTACAGGAACTTGCGCGGCCAGCCCGCGCCGCGGCCGGCCCACATCAATCCGATGAAGGGAAGGAAGATGAGGGTGATCGGCTTGATGCCGATCGAGAGTGTCACCAGGAGGATAGCCGGGAGGAAACGGCCCCTTGCCGCGTAGTAGAGACCGGCAAGGGCAAGACCGAGCATGAGCGAATCATTGTGGATGCTGGCCACGAAATTCGTGAGAAAGAGGGGATTCGCGACGGTGAGCCATAGCGCGCGGTTGGGATTGACGTTGTGCAGCTCGGCGAGCCGCGGCACGTAGTAGATGCACATCGCCACACCAATCAGCGCGAGGAGGCGGAAAAGCAGAATGGACAGGTCCGGCTGACCTCCCGTGATCCGCACAACCAACTCCTCCAGCCAGAGGAAAATCGGTCCGTACGGCGTGGGGCTCTGCGCCCACAGATCGTCGGCACCGATCTGCAGGTAGTTGGAGATTTGCGAATAGCCGTCCTTGTACGGGTTGAGGCCGGCAACCATGACCTGACCCTGTGCGATGTAGGCGAACACGTCGCGGCTGAACAGGGGCAGCGCGAGGCACATCGGCGCTGCCCACGCCAGGGTCGCGGTGAGAATGGTTCGCCGGGTTTCCGGCCCCCACCCCTGCAGGCGTTGGCCGAGCCTCAGCCAGGCACGTACCAGGAGCATGCCGCCGACCGCCAGCAGAAGTACGGACAGGACAGCCCCTACCGGCTCGAAGCGCAGCCAGATGATTGCCG
>NZ_KI914598.1:0-18152 GCF_000520475.1 Arthrobacter sp. 35/47 | reverse complement strand
AGCCAGATGATTGCCGGCACCTGCCGCAGCTCCCGGGAGGCGAGGGACAGCCAGCCGACCCCGAATGACCCGACGAGCATGAGCATGGAGCCCACAAATCCCTGAATGATCGCTATCCGGGGACGCCCGATATGCGCGGTCACGACGGGCGCAGGCGCAGGAGCGGTCATGCTGGGAGGATCCGATCGTCGGTCTGGCACAGGCGGGGCAAAGGCATCGAGGTCGCTCGATTTTACCATTGTCCGTCCCCACGGCGCCGGGCAGCCGGTGGCCGAAGGGCCGGGCGCGGTACATTTGTCGGGTGCCGATAACAAGTGACCCCATCGTCTGGATCGACTGCGAGATGACAGGTCTGGATCCTGTCTCCGATGCACTGATTGAGGTGGCGGTCATCGTCACTGACTCGGAGCTGAACGTGCTGGGTGAGGGCGTCGACGTCGTTATTGCTCCCCCGCCCGGCGCTTTGGATTCCATGGGCGATTTTGTGCGTAACATGCATACGGTCTCGGGCCTGCTCGACGATCTGCCTGCGGGAGTTTCCATGGAGGAGGCGCAGGACCGCGTGCTCCGGTACATCACTGCGCACGTACCGGAACCGCGGCGGGCGCAGCTGGGCGGGAACTCGGTCGGTACCGACAGGGTTTTCCTGGCCCGCGACATGCCACTGGTTGTGGAACACCTTCACTACCGGGTAGTGGACGTATCAACCATCAAGGAACTGGCCCGCCGCTGGTACCCTCGGGCCTATTTCCAGGCGCCGGAGAAAAGCGGCAATCATCGTGCGCTGGGAGACATCCAGGATTCCATCCGCGAACTCCGGTACTACCGGAGCACTATCTTCGTTCCGGACCCAGGGCCTGATTCGGAAACCAGCCGGGCTGCGGCGCGGGATTTGCTGACCGGCAGCTGAGCTGCGGTGCTGCGCGCGGGGTGCGCCGGAGCCCGCGGAAAATGTAGCGAAAAAAGTGTGTAGAATTGTCTGCGCTGCCTCGTTCAGCCCCAGCAAGTCCGCCTCCCGGTGGGTTACCTGCGGGATGAACCAACGAGGTACATGGTGGGTATAGCTCAGTTGGCAGAGCGCCTGGTTGTGGTCCAGGAGGTCGCGGGTTCAAACCCCGTTACTCACCCCATTGGCCCGCCGGCATCAGCCGCAGGCTTCGGTGGCCGCCCCGGATTGTCGGGGCGGCCATTGGCATTTCTTCGCTCTGTCCACGTGCCCGTGGACTGCGCAACCACCGGAAGGGATACCTGCATGAAACGCACCTTGTTCGAGGAGGACCACGAACTCTTCCGCGAAGTGGCGCAGGAGTTCAATTCACGCGAGATTGCCCCTCATTATGCGCAGTGGGACCGCGAGCACATCATGCCGCGCACCATGTGGAGCGCTGCCGGTGAACAGGGTCTGCTCGGGCTGGCCGTACCGGAAGAGTTCGGCGGAGCGGGCATGCCCGACTACCGCTTCCGGGTGGTCCTTGACGAGGAGTTCGCCCGCGCCAACCATTTGGCGGCGGGATTGGCTCTGCACCTGCATGACGACCTCGTCCTTCCGCACCTGCTGGCCTACGGTTCGGAGGAACTGAAGCAGTACTGGCTTCCCGGCATGGTCACCGGTGAGAAGGTCACCTCGGTGGCCTGGACAGAGCCGGGCGCCGGCAGCGACCTGCGCGGAGTGCGCACCAAGGCAGTGCGCGACGGCGACAGCTGGCTCATCAGCGGACAGAAGACTTTCATTGGAAACGGCATCAGCGGCGACGCCTCCCTTGTCCTCGCCCGCACCGACGGGTCCACCGGCCGCGGCGGCAGCCAGTCCTTCTCGCTGTTCATGGTCGAGAAGACTGCAGGCTATGAGACCGGCCGGCAGCTGGACAAGATGGGTCTGAAGGCCTCGGACACCGCTGAACTCTTCTTCGACAACGTCCGGGTCCCGGAAGTAAACCTGGTCGGCGAGGTGGGCCAGGGCCTGCGATATGTCGCCGAACAGTTGCCGCAGGGGCGCCTGGGGATCGCCGTCGCATCCTCGGCCGTGGCACGGACCATCTATGAGGGCACCGTGCAGTACACCAGTGAGCGCAACGCCTTCGGTGAACGGATCATCGACTTTCAGAACACCCGCTTTGAACTGGCAGACATCCAGACAGAGGTTGAGGTGCTGGAAACCTATGTTGACCGCGCTGTCCTGGCCTTCAACGACGGGGCACTGGATGCCGTCAGCGCTGCCCGGGTGAAACTGTGGGCCAGCGAGCGGGTGAAGTCCGTTACCGACCGCTGCCTGCAGCTGCACGGTGGATACGGCTACATCCTCGAGTACCCCGTCGCGCAGGCATTCCTGGCCGTGCGCCTGCTGAGCATCTTCGGCGGGACCAGCGAAATCATGCGTGAGACCATCGGCCGTCACATCGCGCGGTAACCCACCGGACCAAGGAAGGCCAGTCATGCCTGTTCGCCCCATCACCATCGCCGGTGAACCTGTCCTGCACCGGCGGTCCGCCGCCGTCGAACGCTTCGATGATGAGTTGCGCTCACTCATTGCCGATATGTACGAAACGATGGACGAAGCCAACGGCGTCGGCCTCGCGGCCCCCCAGATCGGCGTCGGGCTTCGTATCTTTGTCTATGGAATGGTGAACGACGACGGCGTGCCTCCCCGTGGCGTGCTGGTGAACCCCTCCCTGGTCACCTCGAAGGTCTCAGGTGCCGAACCGGACGAGGACGAGTCCGAAGGATGCCTGTCCTTCCCGGGCGAGGCTTTTCCGCTCAAGCGCGCCGACTGGGTCAAGGTCAACGGATACGACGGCGACGGCAAGCCGGTGGAGTTCGAGGCGACCGGGTGGTTTGCACGCTGCATGCAGCATGAATTCGACCATCTGAACGGCACCCTGTATGTAGACCGGCTGAACCCCCGGTATGCCCGGAAGGCCAAAAAGGTGGTCAAGGTGAACGGCTGGGGTGAGCCCGGACTGACCTGGATGCCCGGCGTCGACCCGGACCCGTTCGGTCACTGACGGGTCGGCATCGGTTCGCGGTCAAGTTCTTCCAGACGCCGCACCGAACGCAGCGATCCGAACAGTGCCACCAGCGGCGCTGCGGCCGCCAACAGGACGCCCACCAGCACAGCGGCCGTAATTCCAATAGTTTCGGCAAGGATCCCGCCCAGGATGCTGGCGATCCCCAGCATGCCCCAACTGACCATCCGGGTGGCGGCTCCGAGCCTGCCCATCATCGCCGGCGGGCAGACGCGCTGCCGGAAACTCGTGCCCACCACGATGTTCAGAGCGATCGACACCCCCATCACAAACATCCCGAGTATGCCGATGAGCATGCCGGTGCCGGGAGTCATGGCAAGCAGGGACGCATAGCCGAGCACTCCGGGTACCATCGACCAGCGCCACACCGGGCCGGAGCCCAACCGCTCGGTGAGCCGTTTTGCGCTGAGGCCGCCTACCGCGCCGCCCACGGAGGTGGCCGCCATCAACAGACCAAGCCAGACCTCCGACTCCCCGAGCGCACGCACTACAAGAAGCACCATCAGAGAAGCAACCATGCTGCCGCCGAGGTTCCAGAGCGCAGCGTTGAACAGTATGGCCCGCAGGGGCGCCGTGCTGAAGGTGTACCGGAGTCCCTCGAGCATTTCCGCGAAGATGCGCCGCTCCCCCGTGGGCGCCGTTTTTTCCGTGATGTGCAGGGAGGAGATGGCAGCCAGCGAGGCGAGCGAGGCCCCAACCTGCACCAGCAGTGTGTTGGAAGCACCCAGCACCACCGTGAGCCAGCCGGCGATTCCCCTGCCGGCGGCGTCCGCAGACGCGCCGGAGGCGGTGATGATGCCGTTCCCTTCGACCAGCTCATCCCCAGAGAGGGCCTGCTGTACCAGCGCCTGGTCCGCGAGGCTGAAGAAGACTGACGACAGCCCGGCGATAAAGGCCACAATGAATAGCTGCGCCACGGACAGCATCCCGAGCCAGTAGGCGACGGGCAGGGTTCCGAGCGAAAGTATGCGCGCCACCAGCGACCAGACGATGACCGGCTTGCGCGGCCAACGGTCCACCCACACACCGATGGGCAACCCGAGAAGGAGCCAGGGCAGGAAGGCCATACCGGCAAGCGCCGCTACGGCGAAGTCGCTGGCGGCCAGTTCAAGAGCCGCGATGAGCGGCAGCGCGACCGCGGCAACGGCGGTGCCGAACACTCCGACCGTGGCGGATACCCACAGCGCCCGGAAATCCGGGTTGCGACGCACGAGCGGCGCGCTCGGTGGGGTCGGTTCGGCCATCCACTTAGCGTAATGGAACGTAATGGGTGATCGGCCCGGTTGTGGATGACGGGCAGGAACCGAAACGGGACCCTTGACGAAACCGCACAATCGCTCGATTATGCCCCGATCATCGGGTCCGCTGACTGATCCGGCCCGGCGGAGAGGGATGGGTTGGCCGATACGCCGGGTTCTGTCCTGCAGTTCGGTGAGGACCTGCAGTGGCGGCCATCTATCTACGAACGCCGTTACCGGCGCCCTCCAGCGGCCTACCCGGACACTCGGACGGGCAGTCCTCAAACGTGTCCTGTCTGGCCTTGCTCCGGGTGGGGTTTACCTAGCCGCTCCGGTTACCCGGTGCGCTGGTGGTCTCTTACACCACCGTTTCACCCTTACCCCGTCTGGACGAAGCCATCGGGGCGGTCTGTTTTCTGTGGCACTTTCCTGCGGGTTACCCCGAGTGGGCGTTACCCACCACCCTGCCCTGCGGAGCCCGGACGTTCCTCGTGGAAGAACCGAAGTCTTTCCACGCGACCGCCTGGCCAACCCATCCTTACCCAATTCTACGGGCCGGGTGCCGGGGCCCGCGTCCGAGGCACCCGTAGGTGACCGGCGCCGGCGGCTATGGACCCACCGGTAGAGTGTTGGGGTGCTGATTCTGCTTCCTCCCTCCGAAGGAAAAACGGCCGCGCGTAGAGGGCATCCGGTCGACCTCGCTGCCCTGTCCTTTCCCGGGCTTGCTGACGCCCGCTCGGAGGTAATGACGGCGCTTTCAAAGGTGAGCGCACATGAGGACGCCTCTGCTGTTCTCGGCGTCGGCGGCTCCCTTCTGGACGAGGTGCGCCGGAATATCGGGCTTCGCGATGCTCCCGCAGCACCGGCGCATGCCGTCTATTCCGGGGTCCTGTACGACGCGCTCGGCTACCGCAGCATGACCGTTACGCAGAAGCGCAAGGCCGAGGCCGCCGTCGTCGTCATCTCTGCCCTGTGGGGCGCAATCGGTTTCGGCGACGCGGTGCCCGCCTACCGGCTCTCCATGTCGGTCGAGCTGCCGGGCACGGGCCGGCTGGCACAATTCTGGCGGCGGCACCTGGCGGAGGTACTGGATGAGCGGGCGCAGGACTCGCTGATCGTCGACTGCCGGTCAAGCACGTACGCAACCGTCTGGGCGGGCCCGCCCGAACGGTCGGTGGGGGTCAACGTCTTTCAGGAGCGGAGCGGGCGCCGGACCGTCGTCTCACACTTCGCCAAGCACACGCGGGGTGAATTGGCGCGCCACCTGCTGACCCGCAGGGGGAAACAACCCGGTACCGCCGAGCAGCTGCTCAGGGCCGCCGGTGAGCGGTGGACCTGTGAGCTGGAGCCGTCGTCCGGCCGGAAAGCCGCCCAGCTCAATATCATTCTCCCGGGTACCTGACCGGTTCGGGGAAGCCCGAATGGGTCAGTTATCCGGCTCGGCTACCAGCTCTACCTCGAACCCCTCGGAGTTCTCAAGGTACGCCGCGTAATGGTCATGCCCGCCGGCATAGGGATGCCTGTCGCCGAACAGGAGCGACCAGCCATGACTCGCAGCGCGGCGCGCAAGGAGGTCGACCTCCGCCCGCGATCCCGCGTTGAAGGCAAGGTGGTTGACGCCCTGCCTGCGCCGCTCATGGGAACCGGGCACAACGTCCGGCCCAGCCTCGATCACAAGGTAAGTGCCGTTCCCAACCCAGCTGGCGCCGTCGTTCCAGCTATCCTTCGGCACAAAACCCAACCGTTCGAACAGCCAGCCCATGCTGCTTCGGGCAGCCTCCAGGTCCCGGACCCAGATCTCGACATGGTGCAGTGATCCGCTGGCGGCCCGTGGAGCTTCCGCGGTGGCAGTATCTGCCGCTTTCTGCGGCTTCTGAGGGGCCCGCGGCTTCCAGTCGACGCCGGCCATCCCGGCATCCATCGCCTCGTTGGACAGCCTGTCAGCGTCCTTGTTCTTCTCGCGGGGGATCCACTCATACCGGACGCGGCGGGGATCAACGAGTCGCCGGGCCTGACCGGCCAGCTTCTGCATGTCAGCATGCTTGATTTTCCAGCGGCCGCTCATCTGCTCGACCACGAGCTTGGAGTCCATTCGAACGAGGATGCGGCAACGCGGGTCTATCTCATGGGCCAGCTCGAGACCGGCAAGCAGGCCTGAGTATTCGGCGACGTTATTGGAGGCGATCCCGACGTAGCCGGCCTTCTCCACGAGGATGGCCCCCGTGTCAGGGTCTCGGACCAGGGCACCGTAGCCGGCGTGCCCGGGATTGCCCCGTGAACCGCCGTCGGCTTCTACGATGAGGAGGTCGCGGGCGGGGCCGGCAGCGCCGTCGTCAGGGGTGGAAGGTGACACGTCATCGAAGAGGGTTCCTGCGGGATCGTGCACCCTTGTCAGCTTCCCCACTCTGCCGAACGCACGAGGATGCACCCCGAGTCCGGGCAGAACACGACATCGTCCTCTGCTGCGCGGGAGATGTCGGCGAGGTCACCGGGGCTGAGCTGCATGCCCGACCCTTCAGAACGCCCGTGGAAAAGCCTCGCCGCGCCGACTCCGCGCTTCGCCAGGGTCTTCTCATAGATGGCCAGGAGTGCCGGCTCGAACGACGCAGCGAGCTCATCCCGTGCTGCCTGCACCTGTGCGCGCTCGGCGTCAATCCCGGCAAGCTCCTCATCCCGGGCATTTTCGAGCTCCCTCAGCCGGGCCTGCACCGAGTCCGAGCGCTTCCGCGCGTCATCGCGTGCCGTGCGTGCGGTTTCAACCCGCTCCATCACTTCCAGCTCGATGTCCTCGAGATCCGACCGGCGGCGGGTCAGCGACGCGACCTCGCTCTGCAGGGCCGTAAGGTCCTTGGAGGAACCGGTTCCGCTGTTCAGCCGCTGCTCGTCGCGTTCGAGCCGCGTGACAACCGACTGGACGTCATCTTCGGCCCGCTTGAGGTCCCGCTCCGCATCGCCAAGGTTGGTCGCCGCGGTGACCAGCTCGGATTCCGCTGCCGCCACCTGGGCAGCCAGCGCCGCCAGTTCAGGGTTCGCACGGACAGTAGCTGCCTGCCGTTGCAACTGGTTGAGCTTCGAATCCTTTGCCTGCAGGTCAAGGAGCCGCAGTTGTTCCGCCTGGGGTGCTTTTGCCACCGATCGTCCTCCGCCTCGCCTAATTCCTTTGTCCGTCTACCTTATGGCACTGCTGTGGGGACCCGGCACGCTCTTCAGGTTTGAAACCGGCGACGATGCGCGCCTAATTTCCGCCCGGTGTGAGCACAAAGTCCCAGGGATCGGAGTTCACGCCGCTGACGCGTACGTCGACGGTGAAACCCTGGTCCGACAGCACGTTGGACAACGCGTTGGCTGCCGGGGTGAGCCAGAGCCACTCGCTGCCGAAGTGTGAGACGTCGATCAGGTACGGACGGCCGTTCACTGCGGATTCCCTCGCCTCGAGCGCAGGGTGGTGGCGCAGGTCGGCCGTAACGTAGACGTCCGCCTGGCTTGCACGCACCTGGTCGAACAGGTTGTCACCGGCGCCTCCGCACACCGCCACCCGCCGCACCAGACCGTGGCGGTCCCCTGCGACGCGCATTCCGCCGGCCACCGCAGGCAGCAGTCCGAAGACCAGTTCAGCGAAGTCTCCCAGGGAGGTCACCTCGGCGAGGTCCCCCACCCGGCCGATCCCCTCCTCCGGCAGTCCGTCCGCTGCGCTGGCCAGCGGCTCCACGTTGGATAAGCCGAAGGCGTCCGCCAGCACGTCGGAAACCCCGCCGACTGCGCTGTCCCCGTTGGTGTGAACAGTGACCAGGGCACAGCCTGCCTCGATGAGCCGGTGCACGGCGGCGCCCTTGGCATGGGTCGCTGCCACGGAATGCACGGGTTTCAGCATGAGCGGATGATGCGCGACGATGAGGTCGGCGCCGCGTTCCACGGCGTCGTCGAGAACAGCCTCCGACGGGTCCACAGCAAAGTAGACCGTCGAAACTTCCCGGTCCGGCCGCCCCGCCACAAGCCCCACAGCGTCCCAGTCCTCCGCAAGGGATTCGGGCCACAACTCTTCTATGGCGAGCAGGATGTCGCCGACAGTCGGCCTCGATTCGCTCGCCTCGTCAGTATCCGGGACGCGTTCTTCGTCAGCTTCCATAGCCCTATTTCTACCAGCTTTCGAACCGGATTCCGGGGTCCACCGGGCTCCACCGGCTCCCGCACCCGACGGCGGCGGGAATCATCGCGCCCCGCGACGCATTGTTAAGACCATGATGACTTTCGTATTGGGCGGGGGCTGCTTCTGGTGCCTCGATGCCGTCTACCAGAAGACCCGAGGCGTGACCGAAGTGGTGTCCGGCTACACCGGCGGCCATGACCCTAACCCCCACTACGAATCCGTGTGCGCCGGCATCACCGGGCACGCCGAAGTCGTGGCTGTCACCTTCGATGAAACCGTTGTTCCCACCGAAGTCATCCTTGGCATCTTCTTCGCCGCCCACGATCCCACCACGCTGAACCGCCAGGGATACGACGTCGGCACCCAGTACCGTTCGTCGATGTTCTACCAGGACACCGAACAGAAGGAACTGTTTGAGCGGGCCATCGAGCGGCACCAGGAGGACTGGGCGAACCCGATCGTGACCGAGGTGGTCCGCCTTCCGAAATTTTTCGTGGCCGAGGAATACCACCAGAACTTCTACGCCAAGCATCCCGAGCAGGGGTACTGCCAGGTGATCATCAACCCCAAGCTTGCGAAGGCCCGGAAATATTACGCAGAATGGCTCACCGCATAGTTCCCCTTCTGGCCGCTGACTAGGCTGGGCACAGTTTTGCTTCAATCCGCACGTACCTCAGACAGGAAACCCATGGCACCGATTTACGACGACGTCACCCAATTGGTCGGCCGCACTCCCCTGGTGCGCCTCAACCGCCTGACCGAGGGACTCCACGCGCAGGTGGCGGTGAAGCTCGAGTTCTACAATCCTGCCAACAGCGTGAAGGACCGCATCGGCGTCGCGATCATCGATGCAGCTGAGAAGGCCGGAGCGCTCAAGCCGGGCGGCACCATCGTCGAGGGCACCTCGGGCAACACCGGAATTGCACTCGCAATGGTGGGAGCAGCACGGGGCTACAAGGTGGTTCTCACCATGCCGGAGACCATGTCCACTGAACGTCGGGTCATGCTCCGGGCTTATGGCGCCGAGATTGTCCTCACGCCGGGCTCCGAAGGAATGCGCGGCGCAGTTGAGCGTGCCAAGGAGATCGTGGCCTCCAGCGAGAATGCCATTTGGGCCCGCCAGTTCGCCAATGAAGCGAACCCCGAAGTCCACCGGACCACCACCGCCGAGGAAGTGTGGAATGACACTGACGGGTTGGTGGATATCTTTGTTGCCGGCGTAGGCACCGGCGGAACCGTCACCGGCGTCGGGCAGGTGCTCAAGGAACGCAAGCCCGGCGTGCAGATTGTCGCCGTCGAACCTGCTGACTCCGCGATCCTCAACGGCGGCGCTCCCGGTCCCCACAAGATCCAGGGGCTCGGCGCCAACTTTGTTCCGGAAATCCTCGACACCACCATCTACGACGAGGTCATCGACGCGAGCGTCGAGGATTCCGTACGGGTAGCACGTGAGCTGGGCACCCGGGAAGGCATCCTCGGCGGCATCTCCTCCGGAGCCATCGTCTGGGCGGCGCTTGAGCTCGCCAAGCGCCCGGAGAACGCCGGTAAGCTCATTGTTGCCGTTGTCTGCGACTTCGGGGAGCGCTACATCTCCACCGTGCTGTTCGACGACATCCGGGGTTAGTCATTCCTTCAACAGAAAGTGGTCTGTGAGCTTCCTAGCGAGACTGCGAGAAGACCTTGAGGCTGCCCGGGCACATGATCCGGCAGCGCGGGGCAATGTCGAAAACGGCGTCGTCTATTCAGGGCTGCACGCCATCTGGGTACACCGTCTGACCCACCGTATGTGGGCTGTTCCCGCCCTCCGGTTCCCTGCCCGGGTGCTAGCGCAGCTGGCGCGGTTCCTCACCGGTATCGAGATCCACCCGGGCGCCACGATCGGACGGCGGTTCTTCATCGACCACGGTATGGGGGTGGTGATTGGCGGAACGGCTGAAATCGGCGACGACGTCATGATGTACCAGGGCGTCACCCTCGGGGGTCGCTCCCTGGAGAAGGTCAAGCGCCACCCAACCATCGGCGACCGCGTCACTATCGGGGCCGGGGCGAAGGTCCTCGGCCCGATCACGATCGGTGCAGGCAGCGCTGTGGGAGCCAACGCCGTCGTGGTGAAGGACACGCCTCCGGATTCGATTGTGACGGGAATTCCGGCCACGTTCCGGCACCGTGACGCCGCACGGGAGACACTTCCTGCGGTCGATCCCGCCGAGTACATCGACCCGGCTCTGTACATCTGAGCGCGACCTACGGCTGACGGGCGACGCCCTCCCCACCCGACAAAAGCGCCCCGGCGGTTTCCACCGCCGGGGCGCTTTTTGCTTGTACGGGACCCTTAGTGGGTGTCTACTGCTTCGACTTCCGAGCGGTCCTCGCCCCACAGCGTGTGGAACGTTCCTTCGGCATCCACCCGGTTGTAGGTGTGGGCGCCGAAGAGGTCCCGCAGGCCTTGGGTGAGTGCGGCGGGCAGGCGCTTGCGGCGCAGACCGTCGTAGTAGGCCAGCGATGAGGAGAAAACGGGAACCGGGATACCCAGCTGAACGGCCGTCGCCACCACGCGTCGCCAGGCGGGAACCGCACCGGCAATGGCCTCGGCGAAGGCCGGCGCCAGGAGCAGGTTGGCCGGCTTCTCATCTGCCGCGTAAGCCTTCATGATGTCGTCCAGCAGTTCCGCGCGGATGATGCACCCTGCACGCCAGAGCGAGGCGATCTCGTCCAGCTTCAGGTCCCAGCCGTACTCCGTGGCTGCCGCGGTGAGCATGTCGATGCCCTGCGCGTAGCTGACAAGCTTCGAGGCGTAGAGGGCGAGGCGGACGTCCTCGACGAAGCCCTCGGGCAGTTCAACGCTGCCCTCGTGGCCTTCAAGGATGCCCTGCGCGAGCTCGCGCTGGTCCCGCTGGGAGGAAAGGCCGCGGGCGAACACGGACTCTGCAATGCCCGAGGTGGGGCTGCCGAGTTCCAGTGCGGAGACAACCGTCCAGCGTCCGGTTCCCTTCTGTCCGGCCGAATCGACCACGACGTCGACGAAGGGCTTGCCCGTGCGGGCGTCGGTGTGCGCCAGCACTTCAGCCGTGATTTCGATCAGGAACGAGGAAAGCGTTCCGTTGTTCCAGTCGTTGAAGATTTTCGCCTGCTCAGCCGGCTCGATGCCGGCGGCGGTGCGCAGGACGTCGTATGCCTCCCCGATCACCTGCATATCGGCGTATTCGATCCCGTTGTGCACCATCTTCACGAAGTGGCCGGCGCCGTCGGTGCCCACCCAGGTGCAGCAGGGCTCACCGTTGTACTTGGCGGAGATCTTCTCAAGCATGGGGCCTAGGGAATCGTAGGACTCGCGCGATCCGCCCGGCATGATGGAGGGTCCGAGGAGCGCTCCCTCCTCGCCGCCCGACACACCGACACCAACGAAGTGGAGGTTCTTTTCGGCCAGCGCCGATTCCCGGCGGCGGGTGTCCTCATAGTGAGAGTTACCGGCGTCGATGACGATGTCACCTGGCTCAAGCAGCGGCTCAAGCTGCTCGATCACTGAATCAACGGGAGCGCCTGCCTTGACCATGATCAGTACGCGGCGGGGTTTCTCCAGCGAATCCACCAACTCCTGGAGCGATTCGGTCCGAATGAAATCGCCCTCGTCGCCGTGCTTCTCGAGCAGGGCATCGGTTTTCTCCACCGAGCGGTTATGAAGGGCTACGGTGTACCCGTTGCGGGCGAGGTTCCGTGCCAGGTTCGCTCCCATAACGGCGAGGCCGGTCACGCCGATTTGTGCACTCATCAAGTCTCCATCTGCAGGTTTGCCCCCGTGGTCAGGGGCACATCACTTAGCGACGCCCCTGTGCGCCTTGGCCCTCCCACCCTATTACCGGGGTGATGCCCGATGCCAGACGCGCTGCCGCCTGCAGGTAATGAGCTGACACAGAGGAAGCACAGATTGGGCGTCGGTATCAGTCCTGATTGCTATCTTTATATGCGTTCCTCAACGAAAGAATCCGTCTTGACTTCAACCCCCTCGGCCGTCCGAGACTTCCGACCTGACATCCAGGGCCTGCGTGCCATTGCTGTCCTGGGGGTTGTCCTCTACCACGCAGGCGTGGCAGTCATCCCCGGCGGGTATGCCGGGGTCGACGTCTTCTTCGTCATCTCCGGGTTCCTCATCACGTCGCACCTTGCGCGGACCCTCCGGTCCACAGGATCCATTTCATTCGCAGACTTCTATCTGAAACGCGCGCGGCGGATTCTTCCTGCGTCGATGTTGGTCATGGTCCTCACAACGATCGCCGCCTATCTCTGGATCCCACGGGTGGATGTACCGGGTGCGCTCCAGGACGCCGCCGCCACAGCCTTGTACGTCCCAAACCTTCTCTTCGCCGTGCAGGGCACTGATTACCTCGCGGAAACCGCTCCCTCGCCGTTTCAGCACTACTGGTCGTTGGGAATCGAAGAGCAGTTCTATCTCCTCTGGCCTGCGGTTCTCGCAGTCGCGTTTCTCGCGGCGCGGAAGTCGCCGCGGGGGTTGCTGGCGGTGGCCGCCGTCATGGTGCTGGGCTCGTTCAGTGTCAACTTGCTCCTGATGCAGGTCTCCACCCCATGGGCATTCTTTTCCCTCCCGAGCCGGGCGTGGGAATTGGGAGTCGGAGCAGTGATTGCGCTGCTCCCGTCAACGGTGACGAAACGTGCAGGTACACCGGTGGCGGGCGCCGTGCTGACCTATGTGGGGCTCGCAGGCATCACGGCATCTTTCGTGCTTCTTTCCGAAACCACGCCGTTTCCCGGTTTTGCCGCGCTCCTCCCGGTACTGGCAACCGCCAGCACCATTCTGGGCGGGTCTGGCGCAGCCGCACATCCCCGTGCACTGTCGAACGGCCCCATGCAGGCTATCGGCCGGTGGTCCTATTCGATCTATCTTGTGCATTGGCCGCTCCTGACTATCCCCCAGCTCGCGGCAGGAACGGAGAATCCTCTTCCACTGGTGCTCACGTTGGCTCTGGGAGCTGCGAGCGTCCCCCTGGCAGTCCTCATGTACCGATATGTGGAAGAGCCGCTCAGAAAGCCTTGGAGAAGTCCCCTCAACACGACCCGGCGATCGCTCACGCTCGTTGCCGGCGTCTCAGCAATATGCGCGGTCACTGCACTCACGACGGCGCAGGCTGTGGACCGAAGTAGGATCACCACCGATGAAACTGCCGGTTTTACCGCCGGGACAAGGAACCCGGAGGGAACCCCCTACGTCCCGTCGAACATTGACCCCGCGCTTGAGGAAGCCGGGGCCAGCGTTCCCGACACCTACGCCGACGGCTGCCACCTGGACCAGCTTGAGATCGAGCTGGCGCCGGGGTGCCAATACGGAGCTGATGACACGGAGCTCGACATGGTTCTGTTTGGAGATTCGCACGCTCAGCAATGGTTTGGAGCACTCCAGTCGGTGGCCACCGAGAGCTCATACCGGCTGCATACCCTGACGAAATCCTCCTGTCCGTCTGTGGACCTCATGATTTCCGTTAAGGATGCGCCCTATACCCAGTGTGAGGACTGGAAAAAGAAGGCAATAAAAGCAATCCACGAGCTGGACCCCGAAGTTATTGTGCTCGCCAACTACGGGCGGGTTCAGCCGGCGGATCCATCGGCTCCCCTGGAAGAACAGTGGGCAGAAGGACTCGCTTCGATGATCGATCAGATGCCGGCTGACGCGGAAGTGGTCATCCTCGCGGATACGCCGGAATTTCCGGTGGCGCCGGCTTCGTGCCTGTCAAGGAACCTTGAAGAGGCCGATGCATGCAGTGTGCTCCGCGAAGATGGAGTTGATTTGTCCCGGCAGAGCCTCGAAAAGGACGTAGCTCTCCGGGAGGGTGCGCACTATGTCGATCTGACGGCTTACCTCTGCACCGATACCTGCCCTGCGATCATCGGCAACGTGTTGGCCTATCGGGATGAGCATCACATTTCCCGCCCGATGTCCCTCGCGCTCGGAGAGCCCCTGGCCACTGCGCTGGCAGGGATCATCTGAATCCTCAAACCGAAAAACCCCGCTGTTCCAGCCCATACGGGCCAGGAATAGCGGGGTTTTCAGTGGTGGGTCCTACCGGGATCGAACCGATGACATCCACGGTGTAAACGTGGCGCTCTACCAGCTGAGCTAAAGACCCTTGACGCGGCGGGGCTGTGTGAACCGCCCTGCACCACGAGGAATTACTGTACCGGATCGACAGTCCGCAATGCCAATCAGGATGGCGAGGATCCGCCGTCGTGATTTTCCGTCGGCGGCAGAGCGTGAGCGAGGTGCGCGAGCGACTCAGACACGCCCAGTTCGAGCTTCAGGGACGCGAACTCGTCACCTCGGGTGGCGCCCCTGTTCACGATGACCACCGGTTTGCCATGCTTGGCCGCGTGCCGCACAAAACGGAGCCCACTCATCACCGTCAGCGAGGAGCCGGCCACCAGTAGGGCACCGGCGTCATCGACCATTGCGTACGCGCGCTCCACCCGGTCCTTTGGCACGTTCTCGCCGAAGTAGACAAAGTCCGGCTTGAGCATCCCACCGCAGACAGGGCACGGCGCAACGGTGAAATCCGAGGTGTCGTCAACATCGGCGTCAGCGTCCGGCGCTACGTCGCCGGCGTCTCCCGTCCGTTCGAGGTACCCGGGATTCAGCCGCTCAAGCAGCCGCGCGATGTCCCGGCGGCTGAAGGAGCTGCGGCACTGAAGGCACACCACGCGGTCGTACGTTCCGTGCAGATCCACCACCGTGGTGCTGCCGGCGGCTGAGTGCAGCCTGTCGACGTTCTGTGTGATCAGGCCGGTCAGGAGACCCCGCTGTTCCATCAGCGCCAGCGCGCGGTGACCGTCATTGGGATCCGCCCGCCGGAGGTGGTGCCAGCCGATGTGATTCCGCGCCCAGTAGCGCCTCCGGAGTGCCTCATCCCCCACGAACTGCTGGAATGTCATGGGGCTTCGGGGTACGGAGTTGGGTCCGCGGTAGTCAGGAATTCCCGAATCGGTGCTGAGCCCGGCACCGGTCAGTACCGCCAGCCGCTTCCGGGCGAGAAGCTTCACCGCGGATCGCAGGTCCGCGATTTCCTCCGGGGTCAGCCCGCCCGCCGCGGCAGCGTCTGTGCTGGCGAATCCAGTCATGCCGAAGCCGGGCAGCGATGACGCGTGCGGCGGCGGCGTGGTCATTGCGACGCCGGAACCGTCGGTTCACAGAGCTGAACGAGCGCGGCCCGGTAGTCCTCAAACGGCCTCGGCTGCCCCAGCGGTGACTCGATCCGGGCTCTGATGAAACCGGCTGCATCAATGAAAAACGTGACGCGCCGCGCGTATCCGTCGGTGCGGTCCAGTGCCCCATACTTCTCAGCCACCGCGCCATGGGGCCAGAAATCGGCGAGGAGATCGAAGCTGTATCCATGCTCCTCCGCATAGGTGCGAAGTGCGTACTTGTGGTCCACCGACACAGCAAGAACCCTGACACCGCGCGCCTGGAACTCCCCCAGATTGCGGTGGATCTCGTCCAGTTCGCTCGTGCAGACCCGCGAGAATGCGAACGGATAAAACACCAGAACGACGGCGGACCCCTGCAGTGAATCCATGCTTACGGGTTCACCGTGCTGGTTGGGGAGCTCAAACCCGGGAGCGCGGTCGCCGGGCGCGGGCAGGGCGGTCACTTACTGCTTGCGTCGGGCCACGAGCCGCGTAGCGGCCCAGTCCCGGGAGACCCCGGCCGACGACGTTGCGTGCAGTCCGGCGGTGGGCGCTGCCTCCTGGATCTCGGACGGAGGAACATAGCCGTCCCGCCCCGACTTGGGCGTGAGCAACCAGACAACCCCCCCGTCATCAAGACAGGTCAACGAGTCCACCAGCGCATCCACCAGGTCGCCGTCGTCGGCCCGCCACCACAGGAGTACACCGTCGACAACGTCCTGGTCATCCTCAGTGAGGAGTTCGGATCCGATTTCATCTTCCAGGTCGCCGCGGAAATCAAAGTCGACATCCTCGTCATACCCAAGTTCCTGAACAAGGTCGCCGTCCTTGAAACCCAGTTTGCCCGCCACGCTACCTGCTGTGGCGGCTTCGGCCTCGCTCACTTTTTTCCTCCCGAAAGGCTGCGTTCTTCTCGGAGGTGCTTCTGACCCCGGATCCACAGTACGTTGATATGCATTATTACCAGCCAACACCCTTAAGCGCTACGCTTCAACCCGCGCCCACGGCCGCCGGGTCCGACCGCGCCCCTCCCGGGCCCATTCTGGCGTCGTGCCGGTGCGAAGGCAGAGAGCGGCCATTCGAATCGGCCGTTTCTGCCCTGCGTAACGTGGCCCGCTGCGGCCCATTCGGCTACGCATCAAACACCCTGCAGGGCTAGAGTGTCACAGTGAATCCATACGTCCGGCGAACGCCGATCGGATTCTGACCGCTTCGACGAGCAACGGCCCGAAGCGCAAAGTCGTAGACGTCGCAGACATAATCTGCGGATTGGGAGGGTTTGGCATGGTTGCTGATCAGGGGATTGTGGGTGCGGGTTCTGTGGATTCGGATCCGGAGGAGACGGCTGAGTGGGTTGAGTCGTTTGATCAGCTGGTTGATGTGCGTGGTTCTGAGCGTGCCCGTGAGGTGTTGGGTCGTTTGTTGGCGCGTGCCGGTGGCCGGTCGGTGGGTCTTCCCAGTGTTGTGACGACTGATTATGTGAATACCATCCCGGTTGATGAGGAGCCTGAGTTTCCGGGGGATGAGGAGATCGAGCGGAAGTTCCGGGCGTGGATGCGGTGGAACGCGGCGGTGATGGTGCATCGTTCGCAGCGGCCGGAGATTGGTGTGGGCGGTCATATTTCCACGTATGCGGGGGCGGCGACCCTGTATGAGGTGGGGTTCAATCATTTCTTCAAGGGTAAGGATCACCCCAGTGGTGGGGATCAGGTGTTTTTCCAGGGTCACGCGTCGCCGGGGATGTATGCGCGGGCGTTCCTGGAGGGCCGCTTGTCGGAGGAGGATCTGGACGGGTTCCGGCAGGAGAAGTCCAAGGCCGGGCATGCGTTGTCTTCGTATCCGCATCCGCGGTTGATGCCGGAGTTCTGGGAGTTCCCGACGGTGTCGATGGGGATCGGGCCGATGAACGCGATCTACCAGGCGCAGTCCAACCGGTATCTGCATAACCGTGGGATTCGGGACACCAGTGAGCAGCAGGTGTGGGCGTTCCTCGGGGATGGGGAGATGGATGAGCCGGAGTCGCGGGGGTTGTTGCAGCTGGCCGCCAATGACGGGTTGGATAACCTGAATTTCGTGATCAACTGCAACCTGCAGCGCCTGGATGGTCCGGTGCGCGGTAACGGGAAGATCATGCAGGAGCTCGAGGCGTTTTTCCGGGGTGCGGGTTGGAACGTGATCAAGGTGGTCTGGGGCCGGGAGTGGGATGATCTGCTGGCCAGGGATTCCACCGGGGACCTGGTGAAGATCATGAATGAGACCGCGGACGGGGACTACCAGACCTACAAGGCGGAGTCCGGCGGGTTTGTGCGGGATCATTTCTTCGGGAAGACCCCGGCCACGAAGGATCTCGTGGCGGACATGACCGACGCGCAGGTGTGGGGGCTGAAGCGTGGCGGGCATGATTACCGGAAGGTGTACGCGGCGTACAAGGCCGCCACGGAATTCAAGGGCAAGCCCACCGTGATCCTGGCCAAAACCGTCAAGGGCTACGGCCTCGGCCCGCACTTCGAAGGCCGCAACGCCACCCACCAAATGAAAAAACTGACACTCGAGGCG
>NZ_KI914597.1:43524-50863 GCF_000520475.1 Arthrobacter sp. 35/47 | reverse complement strand
GTCCCGCTCATCATCGCGTTCCTGGGCCTGCAGCGCTTCTGGAGCAGCGGCCTCGGCGCGGGAAGCGTCAAATAAACCCGACCGCATGAAAATCACCGGAAGGCGCCCGCCTTCCGGCCTCATACACAAAGGAAAAATACAATGCGCAAGCATCATGGAAAGACCACCGCCGCCGTCGTCATGGTCTCTGCCCTGGCCCTCGCGGGCTGCTCCGGCGGGTCCAACACCGCCGGAGCACCAGGAGCTGCGATCATCGGGGCGCTGGTCTCGATCGTCCCGCTCATCATCGCGTTCCTGGGCCTGCAGCGCTTCTGGAGCAGCGGCCTCGGCGCGGGAAGCGTCAAATAAACCCGACCGCATGAAAATCACCGGAAGGCGCCCGCCTTCCGGCCTCATACACAAAGGAAAAATACAATGCGCAAGCATCATGGAAAGACCACCGCCGCCGTCGTCATGGTCTCTGCCCTGGCCCTCGCGGGCTGCTCCGGCGGGTCCAACACCGCCGGAGCACCAGGAGCTGCGGCGTGCGAGCCCTCCACCGAGCCTGTAGAGCTCACCTACACCGCATGGGTTCCGGGCATGGACAAGGTTGTGGAGCTGTGGAACGAGGAGAACCCGGACATCCAGGTGACCGTGCAGTCCGGCCCCAACGGAAATGCCGGCACGTACCGGAACTTCTTCAACCAGCTTCAGGCAGGCAACGCCCCGGACCTCGGCCAGATCGAATACGACGCGCTGCCCAACTTCCGGGTCCAGGACGGGCTCGAGAACATTGCCGCCTGTGAAGGCATCGCCGAGGCGAGTGACCAGTTCATCGACTGGACCTGGAACCAGGTGACGTTCGGTGAAGAGGACGCCGTCTACGCGATCCCGCAGGACAGCGGTCCGATGGCGCTGTTCTACCGCGCGGACCTGTTCGAACAGGCCGGCATCGAGGTCCCCACCACCTGGGAAGAGTACGCCACCGCCGCCGGGCAGATCCGTGAGGAAGGCGGTTACATCCACAACTTCCCGCGCTCGGACGTGAACTGGTTCGCCGGCCTCGTCTGGCAGGCAGGCGGCGAGTGGTTCAGCAACGAGGAAGACGGCTGGGAGGTCAACCTCACCGGCGAGGAGTCCACCCAGGTGGCCGAGTACTGGCAGGGCCTCCTCGAGGATGACCTTGTCTCCACGCTGCCCTCCTTCTCCGACGAGTGGAACGCATCCTTCAACGAGGGCGACCAGTGGACCTGGGTGTCCGCGGTCTGGGGTACCTCCACCCTGCAGAGCGGCGCGCCGGACACCTCCGGCAAGTGGGCCGTTGCCCCGATGCCGCAATGGTCTGAAGACCAGAGCGCTGCCAGCAACTGGGGCGGATCATCCACCGCCGTGCTGAAGGGGTCCGACCACCCCTATGAAGCCTCCCAGTTTGCGCTGTGGCTCAACACCGACCCGGAGGCGCTGGCCCTGGCCAACGAGCTGGGCGGACTCTACCCGGCCGCATCGGCAGGATCAGAGCTCGAGGCGTTCGCCGGTGAGTCCGAGTTCTTCGGTGGACAGGCCGTCTACGACGTCTTCGCCGAAGCCTCTAACAACGTTGACCCCGAGTTCACCTGGGGCCCCACCATGACCCAGACCTACACCGACGTCTCCGATGGGTTCGGCGCCGCAATCGGCGGTGAGTCTACGCTGAGCGAGGCCCTGCAGAACGGCGAAACCAAGACCGTCGACGCCCTGAAGGCACAGTCCATCCCCGTAGTGGAGTAGGTCCGGTTCGATTTGTCGGCTGGTTGCAGGTCCGTCGGTACGTTGCGACGGACCTGCGGCCGGCCGATGTTTTTGTCCCAACAGGCGCGCGGACGTAAGCGTCCGGCTGCATACTTCCAGCCGACCATCAGGTGCAACCTGTAGCCTTGGGACATCTTCGGGAATCTTGGGGACCCTCCGCGGCTGGGAAGTCGGTTATCGACTTCAGGGATTTACATGACTATCACTGCACCCGCCCGCACCGTGCGCGTTGCCAAACCGAACGACGTCGTTGCCTCCTATACGACGCTCCTCAAGGAAGTGCGCAGGGAAGGCCTCCTGACCCGGAAGCGCGGCTTCTACATCTCGGTGATGGCCTGCCTCGGCCTGGCGCTCGGCGCTTCCTGGACGGGCTTTGCCCTTTTGGGCGACACCTGGTTCCAGCTCCTCATCGCCGGCGTGCTCGGCATCGTCCTCACGCAGATCGCGTTCCTCGCCCATGAGGCGTCCCACCGCCAGATCTTCGCCTCCCGCGGCGCCAACGACTGGTCCGGGCGCATCCTGGCCGCCGGCGTCGTCGGCATCAGTTACCAGTGGTGGATGAACAAGCACTCCCGCCACCACAATGACCCCAACGTAGTGGGCAAGGACCCGGACATCGAGGTGGACACCATCTCGTTCATCGAGGAAGACGCCGCCAAGGCGAAGGGCATCCAGGCCTGGGTCACCCGGCGCCAGGGCTACCTGTTCTTTCCCCTGCTGACCTTCGAGGGCCTCAACCTGCACGCCCGCTCCATTGCCACGCTGTTCCGCCCCGGGGCGATCCAGGGTCGCTGGGTCGAGCTGGCGCTCCTTGCGGTACGTTTTGGTCTCTTTTTCGGTGTGCTGTTCTGGTTCCTGCCCGTCGGGATGGCCTTCGCCTTCATCGGCGTGCAGATGGCCGTGTTCGGGATCTACATGGGCGCTTCCTTCGCACCGAACCACAAGGGCATGCCGATCATCCCCCGCGGCAGCAAACTGGATTTCTTTCAGAAACAGGTCCTCACCTCGCGCAATATCCGCGGCGGCAACTTCATCAACAACGCCTACGGCGGCCTGAACTTCCAGATCGAGCACCACCTCTTCCCGGACATGCCGCGCCCGCACCTGCGCCGGGCGGCCGTGATTGTGCGCGAGCACTGCGAGCGCCTCAAGGTCCCCTACACCGAGGTGGGCGTGGCCGCGTCCTACGGCGCCGTTGTCTCCTACCTGAACCGGGTGGGCCTCTCAGCCCGGGACCCCTTTGACTGCCCGATGGTCAACCGGTACCGCCGGCCGTAGTTCCGAGAGCCCTCACGACGACGGCGACCCCCACCATCCGGTGAGGGTCGCCGTCGTCGTTCTTCCGGCTGGTGAAACTAGACGCCCACCGGCACGGTGAGCGGGAATCCCGTGACCCGCTTCGGACGCGGCGGGGCGAAGGTGCGCACCTTGGAGGTGGTCAGTCCCAGCCGCACCAGGCCTTCAGCAATCACGACGGCGGAGCTCACCCCGTCCACCACGGGCACGCCTGCACGGAGACGGATCTGCTCGTCGAGGCCGGCCATTCCACCGCAGCCCAGGACGATCACCTCGGCCTTGTCCTCTGATACCGCCAGTTCGGCCTGCCGCACGATGGCCTCGACAGCGCCGGCCGGATCCTCCTCCAGCTCAAGGACCGCCAGCCCGCTGGCACGCACGGATGCGCACCGGTCCGACAGCCCCGCCAGTTTCAGCCGGTCCTCGATGAGCGGAACCGCGCGGTCGAGCGTGGTGACCACGGAGTATTTGTGCCCGAGGAACATGGCGGTGCTCGCCGCGGCCTCCGTGATGTCCACGACCGGCACGTCGAGAAGCTCCTGGAGGCCTTCCCGTCCGTGCTCTCCGTAGCCGGCCTGGATGACGGCGTCGAACGGCTCCGGGTAGGAACGCACAGTGTGCATGACGGCAACTGCGGCGAGGTAGCTTTCAAAGTTTCCCTCCACGGATTCGGCACCGAATTCGGGGGTCAGCGGCACAATCTCGGTGCCCGGCGCCGCCGCGGCCCGTGCCTGCTCGCCGATGGAGTCGGTCATGGACTGGGTGGTGTTGACGTTGACGACAAGGATTCTCATGGGTTTCTTCCGCTCTCTAGTGGACGCTGGAAACGGCGATGGGTTCCCCTGAGACGTCTTCGAACGTCCTGTCCCGGTCCGCGATGAAGTAGTACACCAGCGCCGCTATGCCTGCGCCGAAGAACCAGGAGAACGGCGCGGCCGCTGACAGGTACGGGATGAAGGCAATCAGGATGGCGATCAGTGACGAGGGGATCAGCGCGGCGATGGCCTTGGTGTTGTACCCGCGCCGGTAGAAGTACGCGCCGGAGGGGTTTTCCGTGTAGAGGTCGGGGACGTTGACCCGACTGCGCCGGATGAGCCAGTAGTCAGCCATCACCACGCCGAACAGCGGGCCAAGGACCGCTCCGAGACCACCGAGGAAGTACACGATGACCACCGGGTTGTTGTAGAGGTTCCAGGGCAGGATGACCAGTCCGATGACCGCGCTGATGATTCCGGCCTTGCGGAAGTTCAGGTACTTCGGGAACAGGTTGGCCAGCATGTATACCGGGGCCACAAAGTTGGCCATCAAATTGACCGCGATGGTGAGGATGAGCAGGGAAAGGCAGGCGAGCACCAGCAGGAAGGTGCTGGGGATGGTCTGGACGATGTCCGCCGGGCTGGTGATGATGGTTCCGTTGATGGTGAACTGCGCACCGGCGAGTACCACCACGATGGCCCCGAAGAGCATCATGTTGATGGGGATACCCCAGAAGTTGCCGCGCGTGACGGCCTGCTTCGAGACCGCGGACCGGGTGAAGTCGCAGAAGTTGAGCACGAAGGTGCCGTAGATGGCCACCCACAAAGCACCGCCGCCGAAGATCGCGACCCACATCTCGGCACCGCTCAGGCTCTGGTCCGTTGTGAACGCGATGGAGCCGCCGGCTTCGATCAGCATCCAGATGGCCAGCGCAGCGAAGGTGAACAGGATGACCGGGCCGGCAAATGCCTCGTACTTCCTGATCATCTCCATGCCGTAGCTGACAATGACCACCTGGACGATCCACAGGGAGATGAATGCGAACCAGCCGAGTGTCGAGAGCCCGAGGATGTTGTCGGCATCGAGGCTGGCAAGCCCCGGGAACACTGCGATGAGCAGGACCCGGAAGACGACTGACGCGAGGTAGGTCTGGACGCCGAACCAGACGATGGCTACGCCGCCGCGCAGGATGGCCGCAATCTGTGCTCCGTGGATTCCGAAACTGATCCGGCTCATCACGGGGAAGGGGATGCCGGTCTTGACTCCCATATAGCCGGAGAGGTTCAGCAGAAGGAAGAGCAGTACAGCGCCGACGCCGAGCGCGAGCAGGATCTGCCAGCCGCCGAGGCCAAGGGCAAACAGCCCGATGGCGAAGGCATAGTTTCCAAGGCTGTGTACGTCATTGGCCCACAGCGTGAAGATGCTGTAGCTGGTCCATTTGCGGCCTTCGCGTTTGGTGGGTGCGAGGTCCTGGTTATAGAGCCGCGGGCTGACGGCGGCGAGTCCTTCGGACTGCGCTCGTGCATTGGCTTCAGCGGCGGCGGCAACTTCTTCCGTTATTGCCGGTGCGGGATCGACTTTCATAGTCTGCCTGTTCTGTCCTGGGCGCATCGTTGCGCCGGATGGTAGGGCGGTCAAGCTTTGGTGACCGGTGGGGTTCGACGACGACGGCACCGTGTGGGTGCCCTGCGATGCCGGTGGGCATCCGATGTGCCCGTGAGACTGTGACGACGCTCACCGTCGAGCGATCACAATAAGCGTAGGGCGGTTCACGTTATTCCGCAAGGGGGAACCACATTTCCATATAGTGGAATGATGTAAAAAAGCCCGCATCCGCTGATGGGATGCGGGCAGCCCGTTCGAGGGCGGTAGGGATCCCCGGACGTTCTGGCCGGGGTCCTGCTCTCTGGAAGAGTACGGCGGTGAGCCCTTAGGCGTTCCAGAGTCCGTAGGAATCAGCCAGCGAGGAGATCTTCTGCGCGCGGGCCAGGCGCGGCAGGTAGGAGCCGTCACCGACCACCGCACCGGAAGCGTGCGCGTCGAGCAGTTCGTGCGCCCACTGGATCTCGGACTCGCTTGGCGAGAGGCCCTTGTTGATGGTGTCCGCGGCCTCCGGGCGGAGGCACAGCTTGCCGGTCATCCCCATGGATGCGGTAACCTTGCACGCCTCCAGGAGATCCTCGCCCAGCGCTCCGACGGTCGGTCCGTCGATGGGGCCGGGCAGCTGGCCCACACGGGAGGCGACCACGAGTTTGGCGCGGGCATAGGCCAGGGCCATCGGGTCATCCGAGGCACCGGTGTCCCGGCGGAAGTCGCCCACGCCGAAGGCGAGGCGGAAGGTGCCGGGGGCACTGGCGATCGCTGTGGCGTTCTCGATACCGAGGGCTGATTCGACGAGCGCGAGCACCGGGGTGCCCGCCTGCAGGCGCATGGCGGTGTGGGTGACCTGCTCGGGCTTTTCCGTCATGGCGAGCATGACTCCGCGGAGCCCGGGCGCCCTGGACAGGGCGGCGAGATCGTCAGCCCAGTAGTCGGTTTCGATACCATTGACGCGCACCCAGGCGGTCATGCCGGTGGAGAGGGCCTCGACAACCCGCTCGCGTGCTTCTGCCTTCGATGGCGCCGGCACCGCGTCCTCAATATCGAAGACCACTGAATCCGCTTCGGATGCCAGCGCGGGGGCGAAGTTTGACTCCGACGCAGCGGAGGCGAGCAGCCAGGAGCGGGACAGCTTGGCGGGAAGCGCGGCAGCGCGGCTATTGCGAAGGGGAGCCATACCGAGAACCTTACGCAACCGGCGTCGTCGTAATCCACCGCCGGGCCGTGGAGGACGGTAAACACTACGACCAAAAAAGTCTTCTGGCCGTCCTTCGGCCTTCCTTAGTGAGTTTTCGCAATACAGTAAGTGATTATCACCAGATGAAAGGACCAACCCATGAGCAACCACCTCACAGTTGGAGATCCGGCTCCATCGTTCACGCTTCCTGACGCCGACGGCCAGCCCGTGAGCCTGGCGGAGTTCCGGGACCGCAGCGTTGTTGTCTACTTTTACCCCAAGGCGGAAACGCCGGACTGCACCACGGAGGCGTGCGACTTCCGCGACAACCTGGCGTCGCTGCAGGGTGCAGGCTTCAGCGTTGTGGGCATCTCGCCCGATACGCCCGAGGAGCTGGCTGCGTTCACGAGCAACCACGGCCTTGCCTTCCCGCTGCTCTCCGACGTGGACAACGCCGTCGCGAAGGCATGGGGCGCGTACGGCGAACGGGAGCGGAACGGTCAGACCACCGTCGGCATCATCCGGTCAACCATCGTTGTGGGTCCGGATGGAACGGTTGAGCATGCCGAGTACGGTGTGGACGCGAAGGGCCACGTGGCACGCCTGCGGGAGCAGCTGAGCGTCGCCTGACCCGTTCCACCCTTGCGGGGCCACGCGCAAAAGGCCCTCCCCTGGCTAAAGAGGGAGGGCCTTCTGCGTTCCCGGATGGACGTGCTAGCACCCTTCCGGAGTGTTGGTGCATCG
>NZ_KI914597.1:41691-43516 GCF_000520475.1 Arthrobacter sp. 35/47 | reverse complement strand
GGTGGGGTCTCACGCGGACAACGTCGCCTCATCCGCCCCCGGTCGATGCAGGTTTGTGGGGTTCAGGCTGCGCCGCGGCGGAGCAGGCGCCCGGTTGGCTTCTCGAGGTCCAGCACTTCACCGCGCAGGTAGGTGGAACGCACGACGCCGGAGAGCGCCTTGCCCGCGTACGGCGAGATGGGATTCTTGTGGTGGAGTTTGTGGACGTCGACCACGAAGGTCTCGTCCGGCGCAAAGACGGAGAAATCGGCGTCGTATCCCAGTGCCAGCTTGCCCTTGCGCTGCAGCCGGGCGATGGCCGCCGGGCGGGCCGACATCCACTCCACAACCTGTTCCAGCGGAAGCCCCCGCTTCCGGGCCTCGGACCAGATCAGCGATAGCCCGAGCTGCAGCGAGGAGACCCCGCCCCAGGCGACGCCGAAGTCACCGTTTTCGAGGTCCTTCAGGTCCAGGGTTGAGGGTGAATGGTCGGAGACGATGCAGTCGATTGTCCCGTCGATCAGGCCCTGCCACAGCAGCTCCCGGTTCGAGGCCTCGCGGATGGGCGGGCAGCATTTGAACGCCGTCGCGCCGTTGGGGATCTCCTCCGACAACAGGGTCAGGTAGTGCGGGCACGTCTCGACCGTGAGGTTGACGCCGTCGCGCCTGGCTGAAGCGATCATGGGCAGCGCGTCCGACGACGATAGGTGCAGGATGTGCGCCCTCGCCCCCGTCCAGCGGGCCCGCTCAATCACCTCGGCGATGGCCACGTTCTCCGCGCCGCGCGGTCGTGACGCAAGGAACTTCGAGTACTGGTCGCCCTCCGCGGACGGTGCCCGGTCGATGGCCCGGGAATCCTCTGCGTGGACGATCATGAGGGAGTCGAAGGTCTTCAGCTCCGCCATGTCCGCTTCCATCTCGTCAGCTTCGAGGTGCGGGAACTCGTCCACACCCGAGTGGAGCAGGAAGCACTTGAATCCGAAGACACCCTCGTCGTGGAGCGGGCGCAGGTCTGCCTTGTTCCCGGGAATGGCGCCGCCCCAGAAGCCGACGTCGACGAACGCCTGGGTTTCCGCTGCCGCCCGTTTCTGCTGGAGTGCATCCACGTTCACGGTGGGCGGGATGCTGTTCAACGGCATGTCGATGATGGTGGTGACGCCTCCGGCAGCGGCCGCCTTTGTGGCGGACGCGAAGCCCTCCCACTCCGTGCGCCCCGGCTCGTTGACGTGCACGTGGGAGTCGACGAGTCCCGGGATCAGCGTTTCATCGGGGGCCAGTTCAACGACCGTGGCCCCATCGAGACCGTTGCCCAGCGGCTCCATCGCCACAATGACGCCGTTCCGGACGCCGACCTCACGCGGCGCAATGCCCGCCGTCGTGAGGATGCGTTCGCCACGGATCACCAGGTCATAAGTTTCGGTACTCATGGTTTTCCTCCTTTTCCGGCGCCCACGCCTATGTGGGCGGCAATATTTTGGCCTACCTGCTCAAGCAACGGTCCGGCGTGAGCAATGCACTTCGCGACGTCGGGTTCCAGGTCCGTGAGTGCGTACACGGCCTCGAAGCCGGCCTCCGCCGCCTGTGCCCGCGTGAGCGTGGTCCGTCCGCAGACCGCGATCACCGGGATGTCTCCTGACGCTGTCGCCACGCCGAGCGGCGTTTTCCCGCCAAGGCTCTGCTCATCCAGGCTGCCCTCACCGGTGATCACCAGGCGTGCGTCCTCGAGCCTGCCTGCCAGCCCCGTCAGTTCAAGCACGACGTCGATGCCCGGCCTGCGCTCCGCGTCCAGTACGGCGAGGGCCGCGTACCCCACGCCGCCTGCGGCGCCGGCTCCGGGAGCGTCGGC
>NZ_KI914597.1:35988-41591 GCF_000520475.1 Arthrobacter sp. 35/47 | reverse complement strand
ACGCGCGACCCGAGTTCCTTTGCGAGCACGTCGACGAAGCGGACGAGGGAGCGGTCCAGGTGAGCGACGTCGTCGGGCGTTGCTCCCTTCTGTGGGCCGAAGACCGCTGCGGCGCCGTTGGGCCCGAGTAGCGGATTGTCGACGTCGGACGCCAGGACGAATGCCGCGTTGGTGAGGCGGGGATCGAGGCCGAACAGGTCGATCCGGGCAAGGTCCGCCAGTGCGCCGCCCCCGGGGGGAAGCGGATTGCCGGCGTCGTCCAGCAGGACGGCGCCGAGTCCGGTGAGCATGCCGGCGCCGCCGTCGGTGTTGGCGCTGCCGCCGACGCCGAGCACGATGCTGGTGCAGCCCCGGTCAAGCGCGTACCGGATAAGTTCCCCGGTCCCGCGGCTGGAGGCTTCGCGGGCCTTCAGCACTCCGCCGGGAAGGACAGCCAGGCCGGACGCGAGCGCCATCTCGATCACCGCAGTGGTACCACGGATCGCGAGCGGCGCCTCGATCTGCTCCCCGGTGGGCCCGGAAACCACTGCCGTGTGCAGGGTGAAACCGGCGGCGAGCGCCGCATCCAGCGTGCCCTCACCGCCGTCGGCCACCGGGACAACGTCGACACTCAGCGCCGGGTCCGCCGCCAGCAGCCCGGCCCTGAGATGGGCCGCGACCTGCGGGGCGGTCAGGGACCCCTTGAACTTGTCCGGTGCAATGACGATTCGCATGACGCTATTGAACCAGCCCTCTAGACCAGCAGGGAGATGGCGGTGGGGGCGTCATCCGCGACCTCAGCGAGCTCCTCGAACTCGTTGATCGCGTCGATCCCTGCTGCACCCATCGAGATGTTGGTGACGCGTTCGAGGATGACCTCGACAACCACCGGTACCCGGTATTCCTGCATCAGCGCGCGGGCCTTCTCGAACGCTGCCTGCAGATCGTCGGCCTCGCGGACGCGGATCGCCTTGCAGCCCAGGCCCTCGGCAACCTTGATGTGGTCCACGCCGTAGCCGTCCAGCTCCGGAGCGTTCACGTTCTCGAAGGCCAGCGATACGTGGTAGTCCATCTCGAACCCGCGCTGGGCCTGGCGGATGAGGCCCAGGTAGGAGTTGTTGACCACCACGTGGATGTACGGCAGCTGGAACTGGGCGCCGACGGCCAGTTCCTCGATCATGAACTGGAAATCGTAGTCACCGGACAGTGCAACGACGGTCTCCCCCGGGCTCGCCTGGGCTACGCCGATCGCAGCCGGTGCAGTCCAGCCGAGCGGACCGGCCTGGCCGCAGTTGATCCAGTTGCGGGCCTCGTACACGTGCAGGAACTGGGCGCCTGCAATCTGCGAGAGGCCGATGGTCGACACGTAACAGGTGTCCCGGCCGAACGCGCGGTTCATCTCCTGGTACACACGCTGCGGCTTGACCGGAACGTTGGTGAAGTTGGTCTTGCGCTGCATGGTGGACTTCCGCTGTGCGCAGTCCTTCACCCAGGCGCCCCAGTCCGGCAGGCCCTGCTGTTCCTTGCGTTCACGCGCGATCTCGACCAGACCGCTCAGGGCTGCACCGGCGTCGGACACTATTCCGTAGTCCGGTGCGAAGACGCGGCCGATCTGCGTGGGTTCGATGTCGATGTGAACAAACTTGCGTCCCCTGGTGTAGACGTCCAGGGCGCCCGTGTGGCGGTTGGCCCAGCGGTTGCCGATGCCGATGACGAAGTCGGACTCGAGCATGGTCGCGTTGCCGTAGCGGTGCGAGGTCTGCAGGCCCACCATGCCGGCCATGAGCTCGTGGTCATCGGGGATGGTGCCCCAGCCCATGAGGGTGGGGATGACGGGGATGTGCAGCAGTTCGGCGAGTTCCACCAGCTGCTCGGAGGCGTTGGCGTTGATGATGCCGCCGCCGGCGACGATGAGCGGCCTTTCCGCGGCCGTCAGCATGTCCAGCGCCTTCTCGAGCTGCCTGCGCGTGGCGGCGGGCTTGTGGACCTGGAGGGGTTCGTAGGTGTCGGGGTCGAACTCGATCTCGGTCTGTTGGACGTCGATCGGCAGGTCGATGAGCACGGGTCCGGGGCGGCCGGTGCGCATTTCGTAGAACGCCTTCTGGAAGGTACCCGGAACCTGGCCGGCCTCCATCACGGTGACGGCCATCTTGGTGACCGGTCCCGCGATCGAGGCGATATCGACCGCCTGGAAGTCTTCCTTGTGCAGCTTGGCCACCGGCGCCTGGCCGGTGATGCAGAGGATGGGGATCGAGTCCGCCATGGCCGAGTAGAGACCGGTGATCATGTCCGTCCCGGCGGGACCGGAGGTGCCGATACAGACGCCGATGTTGCCGGGCTTTGCCCGGGTGAATCCCTCGGCCATGTGCGAGGCGCCCTCAACGTGGCGGGCGAGGACGTGATGGATGCCGCCGTGGGCACGCATCGCGGAATAGAAGGGGTTGATTGCTGCTCCGGGCAGGCCGAACGCCGTGGTGGCGCCCTCCTTCTCCAGGATCGCAACGGCTGCGTCAACAGCGCGCATTTTAGGCATGGTGTGCTCCTACTTCAGTGAAGTTTTGGGCAGATAAGGCGACTAACGACGTCGTCGGCTCGCCTGATCTGCTCGAAAGTTGGGGTTATTTGCCCGACAGCTGGTTGATCAGCTTGAAGAGGCCGGAGTGGTCCAGGCCGCCGTCGCCCGTGTTGACGAGCGAGGCAACCAACTGCGCGACGACGGCACCCAGTGGGGTGGCGACGCCGGCTTCGCGGGCGGCTGAGGTGACAATGCCGAGATCCTTGTGGTGGAGGGCCAGGCGGAAGCCCGGGTCGAAGTTGCGGTCCAGCATCTTCTGGCCCTTCTGGTCGAGCACCTTGGAGCCGGCAAGGCCGCCGCCAAGGACCTTGAGGGCGGCGTCGGTGTCCACGCCGTAGGCCTCGAGGAAGACGATCGCTTCGGAGAGTGCGCCGATGTTGACGGCGACGATGAGCTGGTTGGCTGCCTTGACGGTCTGTCCGGAGCCGGAGGGTCCAACATGGACGATGGTCTTTCCGACGGCGTTGAGTACGTCCTGTGCGGCGTCGAAGTCTTCCTTCTCGCCGCCGACCATGATCGAGAGGGCCCCGTCGATGGCGCCCTGTTCACCGCCGGATACGGGTGCGTCCAGGGGGCGGAGGCCGGCGTCGCGGGCCTGCCTGGAAAGCTCGACCGCCACATCGGGGCGAATGCTGCTCGCGTCGATCCAGAGCGCGCCCTTCTTCGCGTTGGCGAAAACGCCGTCGCTGCCGGTCACCACGCCCTCGACGTCCGGCGAGTCCGGCACCATGGTGATGACGACGTCGGCATCCTTCACTGCTTCTGCAATGCCGGCTGCCGCTGAGCCGCCCTCGGCGACGAGCTTGTCCATTTTGTCGGAGCTGCGGTTGAACCCGGTGACGGTGTAACCGGCCTTGACGAGGTTGACGGCCATGGGCAGGCCCATGATGCCGAGTCCGATGACTGTTACGTTGCTCATTCTGTCTGTCCTTTGAGATCTGTGGCGGGCCCGGCCGCCGGGTTGCCTGGCCGGGCTTGCGGGGTTCGGGTTAGCGGGAGGCGTGTTCGCGGATGGTCCAGGTGAACGCCTCGTCCTGTGCGGCTTTGTATTCGAGGCCGATAGGCCCTTCGTAGCCGAGTTCGCGGCTGCGGGCGATCCACTCGCCGAGCGGAAGGTTTCCGCTGCCGGGGGCTCCGCGGCCGGGAGCGTCGGCGATTTGGATGTGGCCGAAGTCCTTGGCGTGGTTCTCGATGACCTGCGGGACGTCGTCGCCGTTGACAGCAAGGTGGTAGAAGTCCGCGAGGAACTTGATGTTGCTCTTTCCCGTCTTCGAGATGACGTTCAGCGCGTCCTGGGCGGTGAGCAGCGGGTACCGGTCTGCTCCGCTCACCGGCTCTAGGAGGACCGTTCCGCCGATGGCTGCCACCGCATCTGCGGCGAAGGCCAGGTTCTCGACGGCGACGGCGTCCTGTTCCTCGGGGCTGACGCCGTCGATTCGGTTTCCGTACAGCGCGTTGAAGGCTTTGCAGCCCAGCCGCTCACCGATCCCGACGACGACCGGCACGTTGGCCCGGAAGTCCTCCTGCCGCTCCGGCCAGGACACCAGGCCCCTGTCGCCGCCGGGCATGTCTCCGGCGTTGAAGTTGAGACCGGTGAGCTGGACCCCGGCGTCGGTGATGGCACTCTCGAAAGCCTGGAGGTCTGCGTCCGACGGCGTGGAGGTGCTGAACGGCCACCAGAACTCGACGGCGTCAAAGCCCGCCTTCTTCGCCGCGGCAGGCCGTTCCAGCAGGGGCAGCTCGGTGAGGAGGATGGAGCAGTTCACGGTGTAGGTCATCATCGATCCTTGTGCTTGATTCCGTAATGTGGAACTTACTTTCTGTCTAATGAAATGGTAGGCGCTGGATGTGGTGTGCGTCAACCGGTTCCTTCGCAGAAACTGCCCGGAGGTGCAGGAGCGCCGCTTCGAATCGGCGGCTTTGCACCTCCGGGCAGTTTCTGCGGCTCGGGTGGGTGAACGGTGTGGGGCGTCAGGCTGCCTTCCTGGCCTCCGCCCGGGCGATCGCATCCAGAACGCGCTTCTTGAGGCGACCCTCGTCGAAGAGGTCCTTCCACTCGATGCGGATGAACGTCCAACCTTCCTCCATCAGGGCTTTCTCCCGTCGTCGTTCCTGGAAGAGCACCTCGCTGGTGGGTGCGTAGTCGAAGTATTTCGTCCGGCCGTCAAACTCGAGGGCGAGCTTGATGTCCTTCCACGCGAAGTCCAACCGGTGCGCTCCGTTCCGCGTCGGGACCCGAAGTTGCTGCACCGGCATCGGCAGGCGCATTTTGTGGAGGAAGTACCAGGTGAGGGTTTCACCGGGAGACTCCGAGAGGGAACTGGCATGGGCCATCACCTTCCGCGCCCGGGCCACACCCTTATGGCCGATGAGTTGTTCAATGCTCCTCCACATCAGGTCCTCGCTGGCGCCCTTCTGAAGGGCGTGTTCAGCGATGACCAGCCCCTGCCTGAACGGCAGTATGCGTGCGCAGTCCACCACGGTGCGCTCAAGGGAGGTGACCGGAAGGTTGCCTACCAGTACCACGTCATCTGGCTCCAGCCGTGCCTGGTGATTCCGGACGTCCGGCGCGTGGCTGGTGGACGAGATGTTTGACGGCTGCGTCAGGTGGATCAGCGAGTCCACCTCCCACAGGTAAAGCTGATGGGCGCGGGCAGCAGAGGTATGGCTGTAGGTTCCGGAGCCTGAACCGGTGGCCACCGTTGCGTGGCGGTGAGCGTGAATCAACCGGAAAGCGCGGCCTTCCGACGACAGCTTCTTCCAGGCGGCCGCCGCCATATAGCAGCCGCGCCGGAGCCTCACCAACCGGCCCGACTTCACCAGGGCCTGGATGTTTCGCTTCGTGAGCCCCCGGTCCATGAGTACGTCGGTGAGCCATAGCCCGCTGCTCCCGGTAAGCCAGTCAAGTGATTGCACCCTCTCAGGTTGATGCGTTCCGGCGGCCGCGGGCTGGTGAAAATGCGCGTATGTGGAAAAGCCGCCGAAGACTCGATCGCAGAAACTGCCCGGAGGTGCAGGGGCGCCGCTTCGAACCGGCGGGTTTGCGCCT
>NZ_KI914597.1:29260-35888 GCF_000520475.1 Arthrobacter sp. 35/47 | reverse complement strand
CCCGGCAGTTTCTGCGCGCCCACGGACCTGCGCGGTCAGGGGCGGCACCACGCAAGGGCCGGCCCGGTGCCACGGACCTGCCGCGCGAGGGCCGTCAGCGCGCTAACCTTAAGGGAGGAAAGGGGACCGATGCAGCGCGCGGACAGGCATGAAGAAGTGACGGCAACGCTCGAGTGGCCAAAGCCGTTGAGCGCGCAGGCGCTGAAGGCGGTAAAGACCGTGCTCCTGGGCGTGCTGGTGATCACGGCATTGGTGCAGATCGTGCCGTTTCAGGTGTTCGGCGGACTCGCGAACAACCTCTTCACGATCATCCTCATCCTGTCCTGGGCCGGACCCGCGCGGCGGTATTTCCGGCGCCGCGCCGAGGAGCGCAACCGGGAACGCAACGAAGGTCCGGCAGCCGAAGAACGGTAGCCGCTTACTTCCTGGCGACTGATTCGGCCATGAATTCGGCGACCACCTGCTGGGAGATGGCGACGTCGAGGACAAACACGCCGTCGTCGCCGGTGGCGAGCCAGGACTCCAGCTCGGCCAGGTCGGCCAGCGAGTAGGCCTTGGCGCCCTTGGCACCGAGAGCACGCCCGACGGCGGCGAAATCCACCTCATCGATCAGCATCGCCGCGTTATGCAGCCCCTTGGCCGCGTACTGGTGCAGCTCGGCACCATACGCCGAGTCATTCAGCACGATCACCACACCCCGACGGGTAACCCGCAGGAACGTCTCAAAATCAGCCAACCCCATGAGCCCGCCGCCGTCACCACTGACCAGCACCGTGACGCGCTCCGGCCTCGCCACAGACACCCCAGCCGCGGAACCGAACCCCATGCCGATCGACTGGAACGCCGTCCCCACCAGGATCATCGCGTGCGGATCCGGCACCGACAGGTACATCGGCGCCCACCCGATGAAGTGCCCGCCATCCATCACCACGGACCGCTCCGCCGGGAGAATACCCTCCAGCGCGGCAACCACGGCCCGCGGATTCAGCCTCCCGTCCGGCCCGAACTCCACCGGATCCTCCGTCGGCGAGGAGGACCGGAACTCCTCCCCCGCCACCTCCGGGACACGCTCCCGCCACGCGGACGTTGCGGGCTCCACCCGCCCCAGCAGACGCTCAACGAATGGCCGGATGTCGGATCGGATGTAATCCACCACAATCGGGTGTTCCTCATCGGGCTCGTTATCCACCCGGATAATCCTTGTCCCTTCCGGGAACAGCGTCCCGTACCGGGTCTGGAAGATGTTCATGCTCGCGCCGACCACCAGCACGACGTCGGCCTGCCGCGCCACCTCGAGACGGTGACGGCGCGTGAATCCGCCCGCGACGCCGAGGTCCCACTGGCTGCCGAACGCGTTGATCGCCATCACCGACGTCATGAACAGCGCTCCCAGCCGGTCGCCGATCTCCCGCAACGGCGAGGCGGCATCAGCGAGCACCACACCGCGTCCGGCAATCACCACCGGCCGCTCCGCCGCCGCAAGCAGCGCAGCCACACGCTCCAGGTCACTCTCCTGCGGGGGCCAGACGGCCTTGGCGGGAAGCGGCTCAAGGGTCTCCGGCTCCGCCAGCGGCGCCGTCGCGAGGTCATACGGGATCGCGACAATGACCGGCTGCACCGTCTGCACGGCAAGATCAAACGCACGGTGAGTGATCGCCGCCGCATTCCCCGGACCTGCCACCAGGGTCCGCACCCCCACCGCCTCAGCAGCCCTCACCTGGTCAATGTCGAAGTTGCGCGGCCCGCCGGCCGGGGCATCCCCCACCACCAGGACCAGCGGAATACGGGCAATACGCGCCTCGGCCAGAGTCGTATAGGCATTGGTGAACCCGGCGCCATACGTGGTGGTCGCCGCAGCAACCCCACCCGTAGCCCGGTGATACGCATCCGCCATCGCCACCGTCGCCGATTCATGCCGCGCCGAAGTGAACGGGAAACCGCGCCTGGTGAGCCGGCTGATCAGATGCGCGTTCCCATTGCCCATCAACCCGAACAAATGCCCGGCACGCTCCGCAACAGCATCAGCCACCGCCGCCGAAACATGCCCCTCATCCGGAAACATCGCGGCCGCTCCTGCTTCCGGAACGTGTGTGCTGGCGCTCGTCATGGTTCTATCCACTCCTTTGTGTCGTCGTGAATAGGGTATGCGCTCCGAGGTAGCACGCCCGCATCCGCGGGTTCCCCCGCATCCCAGGCGTGCGCAAGACCTCAGCGGCGTATCAGCGCGTACCCGAATGACTCCAGGTGCACCTTGTCCACAGCCTCACCCGCGAGCAGGTCCGTCCCGGTGACCTCGATCGCGACGGCATCCGGACCGTGGTTGATCAGGGTCACCACGTCGCCCCGCTGGGCGGCCTCCACGGTCGAGGGCAATCCCTCAAGCACAGGCACGACGCCGGCACCCGCGAATACATGCGCACTCACCAGGCGTGCGCCGTCGTCGTCGGGAATTGTCGCGAGGTAGTAGGCGCGGCCGGCACCAATGGAACGGGCAGTGAAGGCGGGCAGACCTGCGGTGCGGCCGCCGCTGAAGGACGCGAGCACCTCGGCGTCGACGGCGGCGATCTCCTCGGCGAGGTACAGGCCGTCGAAGCCGGTTTCAAAGGAAACCGGCGCAGAACGCGGGCCCGGACCGTCCGAGGCAGGCGGCACCAGCGCGCCGAACTCCTCGACGGTGACGCCGAGCAGCGGCCCGAGCTGGGTGAGGAAACCGCCCTTCCGGAACCGGTCGTGCTCGTCGACCACGTCGCTGAACGCGGTGACCAGCAGGTGCCCACCGCCCTCCACGAAGCGGGTCAGGTTCGCAGCCCCGGAGGAACCGAGCAGGTACAGCTGGGGCGCGACGACGACGGCGTACCCGGAAACGTCCGACGTCGGCTGAACAAAATCCACCTGCACATGCTGCCGGTGGATGGCGAAGTACCAGCGCTGAACGCACTCGACGTAGTCGAGCACCACCGGGTGGTCCGGCGCCTCAAGGGCCCACCAGTTCTCCCAGTCGAACACGATGGCCACGCGGGCGTCACGGGATCCTGCGGGCAGCACGGGCAGGGACGCGAGCTCCCCGCCGAGCTGGACCACCTCGCGCCAGGTCCGGGTGGATGTCCCGGCATGCGGCAGCATCGCCGAGTGGAACTTCTCGGCGCCGGCCCGGGACTGCCGCCACTGGAAGAAGAGGATTCCGTCGGCGCCACGGCCCACGGACTGCATCGACAGGGCCTGCATCTGGCCCGGCGCCTTGGGCGCGTTGGTGGGCCGCCAGTTGAGCGCGTTGGTGGACTGCTCCATCAGCAGCCACGGCGTCTCCGGTTTGAAGGAGCGGATCAGGTCCCGCTGGAACGCGCCGGCGCGGAAGCTCTCAGGGTCGTTCGGGTCCGGGTAGCAGTCATCGGAAATGACGTCCATCTCCTGCGCCCATTCCCAGTAGTTCGCGGGCTTGAAGGCGCCCATGAAGTTGGTGGTGACGGGCTGGGTGGCCCCGGCGGCGCGAATGATGTCCCGTTCCATCCGGTAGCACTCGAGCAGCATGTCCGAGGTGAACCGGCGGAAGTCGAGCAGCTGGCCCGGGTTGTGGCTGTACGGCGCCTTCCGCGGCGGGAAGATGTGGTCGAAGGACTCGTAGTGCTGGGCCCAGAACCAGGTGCCCCAGGCCTCATTCAACGCATCCAGGGACCCGTACTTCTTCCGCAGCCACCCCCGGAAGGCATCCCGCGCAGAGTCCGAGTAGTCCAGGTTCAGGTGGCAGCCGTACTCGTTGTTCACGTGCCACAGCACCACTGCGGGATGGCTTGCGTACCGCTCGGCGATCCGCTGAACCAAAGCGCCCGCGAGCCGGCGGTATGACGGCGATGACGGCGCGTAATGCTGCCGGCTCCCGTGCCAGTACGGCGCGCCGTTCTCATCCGCGGCGAGGATGTCCGGGTAGACGATGGTCATCCACGGCGGGGGCGACGCCGTCGCAGTTGCCAGGTCCACGGCGATACCGCCCTCGTGCAGCAGGTCGATCACGCGGTCGAGCCACCCGAAATCGTAGACGTCCTCCGCAGGCTGGATCCGCGCCCACGCAAAGATGCCGAGGCTTACCATGGTGACCCCGGCCTCGCGCATCCGCGCAATGTCCTCGGGCCAGACCGATTCCGGCCACTGTTCAGGATTGTAATCGCCGCCGTAGTGCACGGTGGTGTTCCTTTCGGGATGGGGATTCAGCGCTTGCGCTCGCGTTCCTTCACTACGAGCACAGCAAAAACAAGACAGCCCATTCCGGGCACAATCAGGGGCGGCAACTGCCAGGTCACGACGACGGTGAGCACCAGCGCGACAATCAGCGGAACAATCGCCCCCGGATCCGTGGCGAACGAGCCCACGCCGTCCCGGACCGCCTGCCGCCACCCCGTGGAAGGCTTCCAACGCACCGCCGACTGCAGCAGGGCCAGCGCGAGCGCGGTAAGCGCCACCAGCCCGACGGCGAACACCGCCTGCCAGCCCGGCAGCACCTGGGTGCCGGCGAGCAGGAGGTTGAAGAGCAGGACGGCGGCAAGCGCCGTCGTCGTCAATCCCACCACCCAGCCGGTGCGGAGGGCGGACAGGAAGTCCGACCACCACTGGCCGAGTGTGGAGCGCTCCGCCAGCAGGTAGCGGTGGAGGTGACGGGTGGAGGCGCTGATCGCGGCCGGGAGGGTGATGATGAGCAGACCGCCGGCAACGGTGAGGATGCCCATCCACAGTACTTCCGCGAACAGCGCGAACTTCCCCTCGGCGCCCGGCCACTTGAGCTGGGTACCGTCGGGAAGTTCGCGCCGTTTGCGGGGTGTCATCCCTTCAGGCCCTGGGTGGCCACGCCGTCAACGAGGAATCGCTGGAAGATCACGAAGAACAGCATGACCGGCAGCAGGGCGAGAACGGAAATCGCCACGGTTGCTCCGTAGTCGGAGGCGCTCGACTGGTCATTGAAGACGCGCAGTGCGAGCGGCAGCGGGTAGTTGTCAGGCGAGTTCAGGTAGAGCAGCGGGCCGAGGAAGTCGTTCCAGCTCCAGATGAACGCGAAGATCGAGGACGTGATGAGTGCGGGTTTGATCAGCGGGACGGTGATGGACCAGAAGATCCGCCAGTGGCCGCAGCCGTCAATGCGCGCCGCCTCGTCGAGTTCCTTGGGCAGGTTCCGGATGAACTGGACCATCAGGAAGACGAAGAACGCCTCGGTGGCCAGGAACTTGCCGACCAGCAGGGGGAAGAACGTGTCCACCATGCCGAGGTTCCGGAAGATCATGTACTGCGGGATGATCAGCACGTGGAACGGGAGCAGGAGGGTGCCGATCATCATGGTGAAGAACAGCGGGCGCCCCTTGAAGTCGAGGCGGGCGAACGCGTAGGCCGCCATCGATGAGGAGATGACCGTACCGATCACGGCGCCGACGCCCAGGATGGTGGAGTTCCAGAAGAACTTCCAGGTGGGGATGCCGGCCACGCCCTCCATGACCTTCACGAAGTTGTCGACGGTGGGGTTCTCGGGCAGGAAACCCTGGTTCGAGCCGAACTCCGAGCTGGGCTTGAAGGACGCCGAGATCATCCACATGAGCGGATAAAGCACGACGGCGGTCAGCACCACAATGCCGATGATCCAGACCACCGTCGCGGCGGTCTTGCGTGGGGTCTGACGGCGCTTGCGTACCGGCTGGACCGGGGGGACGGCCGTGGGGTTTGTTTCGATCGTGGTCACTTGGTGTCACCTCCGTAGTGCACCCAGCTCTTGGAGGTGCGGAAAAGGATGAAAGCGAGGATGCCCACCGCGATCAGGAGCACCCAGGCCATCGCCGAGGCGTAGCCCATCTGGTTGTTCGTGAACGCGCGGGTGTAGAGGTAGACGGTGTAGAAGTTGGTGGCTCCCGCAGGCCCGCCGGTGCCCGAGCCAATGATGTAGGCGGACGCGAAGATCTGGAACGCGCCGATCATCTCGAGCAGCAGGTTGAAGAAGATCACGGGAGAGAGCATCGGCAGGGTGACGCTCAGGAACTTGCGCCAGGCCTTTGCACCGTCCACGGATGCTGCTTCATAGAGTTCAGTGGGGATCTGCTTCAGGCCGGCCAGAAAGATGACCATCGGGGCGCCGAACTGCCAGACCGCCAGGAGGATCATCATCGGCATGATCAGGGCGGGAACGCCCACCCAGCCGCCGAGGTTGATGCCGAACAGGCTCAGGCCACTGTCAACCGGGCCGTCAGCGGAGAACATTGCGCGCCACACGATGGCGATGCTGACCGACGCGCCGATGAGGCTGGGTGCGTAGAACGCCGAGCGGAAGAACGCGGTGCCCTTCGACTTGAAGTTCAGCAGCATGGCCACCCCGAGGGCGGCGGCGAGCTTGATGGGCGTTCCCACGAGTACGTAGATCAGGGTGATCTGAACGGAACCCCAGAAGATGGTGTCGCCCGCCATCCGTTCAAAGTTGGCCAGGCCGGACCATTTGGGGGCGGTGAAGATGTTGTAGTCCGTGAAGGCGAGGTAGAGCGAAAAGAGCATGGGGCCCAGGGTGAGGGCAAAGAGCCCGAGCAGCCAGGGGGAGAGGAAAAGATACCCGGCGAGGTTCTCCCTGTTGCCTTTTCGTCTGGGCTGCCCACCCGTCCGGCGGGGC
>NZ_KI914597.1:18244-29160 GCF_000520475.1 Arthrobacter sp. 35/47 | reverse complement strand
GGCGGGGGCCCGCCGGACGGGTGCCGGGTTCGGCACTATGGCGGGTGTGTGTTGGCGCGTGCGCCGATCCCGTGGTCATGAACTGCTCCTAATAACGGTTGGTTCAGCTGCCGAGCGTAACGGCGGCCTCGTCGAAGAACTGCTGTGCGGCTTCTTCAGGAGTGATGGCGCCGAGCCCGATCGAGGTGCCCAGCGTCAGGAAGGTGTTCTCCAGTGCGCCGTAGCCGACAACCGGTGCTGCCGGGGGCTCACCGATGCGGTCCGCCACCGAGTCCAGGTATTCCTTGACCTCGAGCTCCGGGCCTTCGAGAGCGGCACCCTCGAGCGCGGTCTCCGAGGCGGGAACACCCAGGGTTGCGCCGAAGATCTCGCCCACCTCAGGGCTGTTGATCAGGAACTCGATGAACGCCACCGCTGCTTCAGGGTGCTCGGTTCCGGCCGATACTGCATGCAGCATGGAGGGCTTTTGGTAGAGGTCCTGCACGGAAGGATCGCTGGTGGGCGGTGCAACGATGTTCAGGTCTTCGGCGCCGGTGTCTCCCAGGTAGCCGCCCATGAAGTTGGACCAGGTCATCTCAGTTGCGGTGAGGTTGGCACCGAAGCCGGACTTCGGGGCTACTTCCTCAAGCTGGCGTGCGGGGATCACGGCGTTCTCACGGATGTCCTCGGCGCTGCTCCAGAACTCGGCGAGTTCCTCCTGGGTGAAGTTGATTTCGCCCTCTTCGGTGAACAGGTCACGGCCTTCCTGGCGCAGCTGGAGCTCGAAGTTCTGGATGCGCATGGTGTAGTCGGTGCCGCCGTAGACTTCGCCGCCCGAGGCTTCGGTGACGCCGGCCATGTAGGCGTCGTAGTCGTCCCACGTTGTTCCGCCTTCGTAGCCCTCAACACCGGCCTGCTCAAGCACCGCGGGGTTCTCGAAGAGTGACCAGGCGTTGTAGCCGGTGGGGACAGCCAGTGTCTGGTCCTCAAGCTTGCCGGTTGCCAGCAGCGTCTCGTCGATGCCGTCGGTGGTCAGTCCGTTGCCCTCGAATCCGGTGAGGTCGAGGAGGAGGCCGTTCTGGCCGTACTGGCGCAGGTAGCTGTAGTCGAACTGCATGACGTCCGGCAGGCCGCCACCGGCAGCTTCTGTCTGGCGCTTCTCCCAGTAGGCCGGGAAGTCCATGAAGGTTCCGTTGACGTCGATGTTCGGGTTCTGCTCTTCGAACAGTGCGATCGCTTCTTCGTAACGCTCCGCGCGGTCCTCGTTACCCCACCAGGTGAAGTTGAGAGTTACTTCCTCGTTGGGATCCGGCGTGCCGCCGGCGTCGCCACCGCCGCTGCCGCCGCAGGCCGTCAGCATGAGTGCGGCTGCAACTGTGACCGCTACGCCGGAGCCGGCGCGTGGTGAGATTCTCTTGAACATCCTTGTCCTCCTGGGGAACGGCTCAGATATGACGTGAAGCTCTTCGGGTCCGCTGGTACAGTGGTGCACATCACGGAAAGCGCTCTCCAATGAGACTAAATTGAATCGTCTCAATACGCAAGACCTATTCCTAGAATAATGTGAGCCGTGATACTTCCGAGACACTATTCAGCGAAGGATTCTCCTCATGCCGCAGTTTGACCTGCCCCTCGCCGAGCTTGAGCGCTATGCGCCGGAACGCACGGAACCAGCCGATTTTGACGCCTTCTGGGAGAAGACGCTCGCGGAGACCGCGTCCTTTGCGCTCGATGCCCGCTTCGACGAGATCGACGCCGGATATTCCGAGCTTGTCACCGAGGACGTCACCTTCGCCGGCTTCGGCGGGCACCCGATCAAGGGCTGGATGCTGCGCCCGCGTTCCGCGTCCGGTCCGCTGCCCACAGTGGTCACGTACATCGGGTACGGAGGAGGCCGGAGCCTCCCCGGCGAGTGGACCGCGATCCCGAGCACCGGCGTCGCGCATTTCGTCATGGATCTGCGCGGGCAGGGTGCCGGCCACCGCAGCGGGGACACCCCGGATCCCGGGGTGAGCGGACCACACTTCGGCGGGCATCTGACGCTCGGCATCGACACTCCCGAAACCTATTACTACCGGCGGCTGTTCACCGACGCGGTGCGCGCCGTCGAGGCCGCGCAGGCTCACCCGTTTGTGGATGCTTCCAAGGTGCTCATTTCGGGCGGCAGCCAGGGCGGAGCGATTGCACTGGCATCCGCCGCCCTCTCCCCTACGTTCCTCGAGCACGCGCCGGTGGCCGCCATTGTGGACGTGCCGTTCCTCTCCCACATCCGCCGCGCCACCGAGATTGTGGACACCGCTCCCTACGGCGAGCTGGTGCGCTACCTCGGCATCCAGCGCGGACGCGAGGAGGAAATCTTCTCAACCCTCAGCTATTTCGACGGCGTCAACTTCGCCACGCGCGCCACGCTGCCCGCACTGTTCTCGGTGGGCCTGCTCGACGACGTCTGCCCGCCCTCCTGCGTATACGCCGCCTACAACGCCTACGCCGGGCCGAAGTCGATGAACGTGTTCCCCTACAACGGTCACGAGAACGGCGGGGCGGTCCAGGCCGCCGAGCACATCCGGTTCCAGCGCGAGGTGTTCGCCCGGACCTAAACCACGGAACTTTCGCGCATGTCTGGCGGGCTCGGCGCTCTGGAAACCGCCAGATCTGCGCAAGATTTCCTTACCTGCCGTCCTGGAAACCCACTTAGCTACGCTGCCAGCTCTGCGACCAGTGCCTTGGCACCTGGTCCGTGGAGTACGCCGAGCGCATCGAGGTAGGCGTCGACGAATGCGGCGTCGTCGGCGAGGTCAAGGAAGAGGTCCCGCTGCCGAAGGAAAGCAAGCGGGTCCTCCCGGGTCTGCGAGGCGGCGGTCATGACCCGTGCCCGGAGCCGGTCGACGACGTCGATAGACTGTCCCGCCTCATCGGTACCCTCTGCGTAGCGCGCCCACGCGGCAATGATCGCGGCGCCGTAGCGGACGCTCCTGCCGGCTGCGAGATTCTCGCGGATGACTGGCACAAGCCACTTGGGAATGCGGTCTGAACTTTCGGCGCACAGGCGCGCCACTGTGTCGCGGACCGCGGCGTTGGAGAAACGGGAAATGAGCTTGTGCCGGTAGACGTCCAGGTCCACGCCGGGCACCGGCCGGAGGGTCGGAGTCGCCTCCTGTTCCATGTAGGCAAGCAGGTACCGGGCGAAAGCGGGGTCCTGGCACACGTCGTGCACCAGCCGGTACCCCGCCAGGAAACCGGGATAGCAGAGCGCCTGATGGCTCGCATTCAGGAGGCGGAGCTTCATGAGCTCGTACGGTTCGACGTCGTCAACCAGTTGGACACCCGCCTCTTCCCACGCAGGGCGCCCCTGGGCGAAGGAATCCTCGAGGACCCACTGCTCGAAGTCCTCGCACACCACGGGCCAGGCGTCCTCGATTCCCAACTCGGCGGATACCTCCGCGCGGTCCGCGTCCGTGGTCGCCGGGGTGATCCGGTCCACCATGGAGTTGGGAAAGGTCACGTTGTCGGCGATCCATTCCGCAAGGGCTGCGTTGCGTCGTTCGGCAAACGCGCTGAAGACAGCGCGGGCCGTGTCGCCGTTGCCCTGGATGTTGTCGCAGGACATGACGGTCAGCCCGGGAAGCCCTCGGTCCCGGCGTCGGGCCAGGGCTTCCGTGACCATCCCGAATACCGTCGCCGGAACTGCGCCCGGCACCAGATCGGCGTTGAAGGCGGGGTTCCCGGTGTCCACCTGGCCGGTCACCGGGTCGATCAAGTAGCCGCCCTCGGTGACGGTCATCGACACAATACGGACATCGGGTGCTGCGATGGTTTCGATGACGGCTTCCGGATCATCCGGTGCAAAGAGGTACTCAAGAATTGAACCGATGACGCGGGCGTTTCGGGAACCGTCAGGTGCCTTCTCCACCAGGGTGTACAGGCAATCCTGGTGGTCCATGACCTGTTTCATGGCAACGTCGTCTGGAAGGACGCCGACACCGCAGACCGCCCAGTCCAGTGCCTGCCCCCGGCTCATCAACCGGTCGAGGTACATCGCCTGGTGTGCACGGTGGAAGCCGCCGACGCCGAAGTGGACGATACCCACTGCCAGGGCCGACCGGTCATAGGCCGGCACCGGCAGGGCGGGCGCTAGTGAAGCGAGGGTCGAGGCTGAAAGCTGGGTCATGTGGTGCCTTTGCGTGGAAGGGTGGGGGTGCCCATTATCGTCCGGGGTGGACAACGGCCTTGAGCTGACCGGGTTCCTTGCCCGCCTGGAGCGCTGCTTCAGCCTCCGACAACCCGAAGTGAGCGGTCACGAGGACATCAAGGTCAACCTTCCCCTCGGCGACGAGCTGGATGGCCAGCGGCCAGGTGTTGGCGTAGCGGAAGACACCGGAGAGCCAGATCTCGCGGTTCTGGATGTATGAAACGGGGAGTTCGACGTCGTCGGCTCCGAGCCCCACGAGGATCACCCGGCCGGCCGGACCTACCGCCTTGATTCCGGAACGCACCGCCTGCGGTGCTCCGGAGGCGTCGATGAACGCGTCGACGTCGAGCCCTTCCACGGAGTCGGTCCGGGGGTCGAGGGTGTGGGTGGCGCCGTGTTTGAGGGCGAAGGCGAGGCGGTCGGGTGAGATATCGGTGATGTGGATTTCCGTTGCTCCGAATGCCCTCGCCGTTTGGGCGGCGATGATGCCGATCGGACCGGCGCCTGCAATGAGCACCCGGCTGCCCGGGCCGATCTTGGCGCGCTGGCAGGCCCAGATCCCCACGGACAGGGGTTCGATCAGGGCGGCCGCTTCGTCGCTCACATTGTCAGGAATCGGGTAGGCGAAGTCCGCCTGGATGGCCACATATTCCGTGAAGGCGCCGTCGATCGGCGGTGTGGCGTAGAACTCGATGTCAGGGCAGAGGTTGTACCGGCCCTGCCTGCACTGGTCGCACACCCGGCAGGGACGCTGAGGTTCGACGGCGACGCGCTCACCAACCCGCGCCGGGTCAACGGTCGCGCCGACCGCGACGATCCGGCCGGAGAGCTCATGTCCCAGGACCAGCGGGTGGTCAACAACGTAGTCGCCGATCCGTCCGTGCTCGTAGTAGTGGACGTCGCTGCCGCAGACGCCGACGGCCGCAACCTGCACCAGGACCTGGTCATCGTCGAGGGAGGGGACTCCAACCTGTTCCAGTGCTATGTCTCCCTGCTTGCGCAGGATGGAGGCGCGCATGGTTGCCGGGATGTTGATGGGTGTTGCTTCGACAGTCGCAGTCACGGACCTGTCCTTTCAGTTGAGCGTTTCTTATTTCACGGCGCCGAGGGACAGGCCCTGTACGAGCTTGTCCTGCGCCGCGAATCCTGCGAGCAGGACGGGCAGCGAGATGATTACTGCTGCGGTGCAGACTTTGGCGAGGAAGAGTCCCTGGCTGGAGACGAAGCTGGTGAGGAAGACGGGAGCGGTTCCCGCGACGACGCCGGTGAGGACCCGGGCGAGGAGGAGTTCGTTCCAGCTGAAGATGAAGCAGATCAGCGCCGTCGCGGCGATACCCGGCATGGCGACCGGTGCCACGACCTTACGGAGCGTCAGCAGGAGCCCGGCACCGTCGATCTGCGCTGCCTCAAGCATCTCGACCGGCACCTCAGCCAGGAAGGAGCGCATCATCCAGACCGCGATGGGGAGGTTCATGGACGTGTAGAGCAGGACGAGGAACCAGATGTTGTCCAGTGCGCCGAGGTTGCGGGCGATAAGGAAGAGCGGGAGGAGCGCGGCAACCACGGGGAGCATTTTGGTGGAGAGGAAGAAGAACATGACGTCCGTCCACTTCTTCACCGGACGGATGGACAGCGCATAGGCCGCCGGGATCGCCAGGAGAAGCACCAGTACGGTGGAGGTGATCGACGCTGTGGCGGAGTTGATCAGTGGAGGCCACGGGTTGAGTCCGGAGGCTCCGCTGAAGAAGTCCCGGTAGGAGTCCAGGGTGAGTTCCGCCGCGATGGACGGCGGGTTTGTTGCGGCATCGACTTCCGAGTGGAAGGACGTCAGTACCATCCACAGCACCGGAATCGCGAAGATGAACGCGGCGGTCCATGCCAGCAGGCCCGCGACGGTGTTGTTCCGTGTTGGATCCAGGCGCGATTTTGGCTTCCGGCCGAGAAAGCGGGGGCCGGCGGTCGGATTCAGGGCGGTCATCGGGACTCCTCCTTCTTGAAGAGAGTGAAGACGGTGCGCAGGGCGAAGGTGGCCACGATGAGCGAACCTATGACCGTGATGACACCGGTGGCTGATGCCGGGCCGTATTCGTTGGCAATGTAGAAGGTCTGGTAGACGGAATATGGCAGGTTGGCTGTGCCGAGGCCGCCTGATGTGAGCGTGAAGACTGCATCGAAGTTCTGGACGATGTAGATGGTGCCCAGGAGCCCTCCCAACTCGAGGTACTGCCGCAGATGCGGGAGCGTCAGGTATAGGAAGACCTGCCACGGCGACGCGCCGTCCATCTCAGCTGCCTCGACGGCGTCCGAGGGCCGGGACTGCAGTCCGGCAAGGAGGATCAGCATCATGAAGGGCGTCCACTGCCAGATCAGAGAAGCTTCAACGGCAAGCAACGGTGACTGAGTGAGGATCTCGGGCTGCGGGGCGTTGCTGCTGCCGAACAGTGACCAGATCCAGGTCAGCGCGCCGTTGACTAGGCCATAGCTTGGATTCAGGAGTGCATGCTTCCAGATCAACGCTGCTGCCACCGGTACGACCAGGAACGGTGCGATAAGCATGGTCCGCACGATTCCCCGGCCGATGAACTTCTTGTCCAGCAGCAGGGCCAGCCCCAGGCCAAGGACCAGGCTCACGAACACCACGGTCGCGGTGAGAAGGATGGTAGTGAAGATTGACTGGCGGAGTACGGGGTCTGAAAGGACCTGCACATAGTTTCCGAAGCCGGCGAAGCCCGTGTCATTCGGGCGAAGGCTGTTCCAGTCCATGAACGAGATCACCAGGGTGGCCACGAACGGCAGCTGGGTGACAACGATCAGGAAGATGAGGGCCGGCAGAAGTGGAGCTCTGCGCGCCCAGGCTGTCCTGCGCTCTCGTGCTGCGGCGTTGCGGACGGGTGGGGAGGGGCGGTGGCTCTTGCGCTGGGGGGCTACGGTGGCGGAAGTCATGGGTTCTCCTGCTTGGCTGGCGTTCGGACCGGAATCCGGTCAGAACGCCAGCCGTGCGTTAGATGCTGCTTATTTGTACTTGTCGCCGACGGTCTGGGCGGCTGCCTGGCCCTTGGCCAGAGCCTCCTCAACGGTCTGCTGACCGGCAATGACGGCGCTGATGTCCTGGGAAACGGTGGTTCCGAGGTCGGCGAATTCCGGGATTCCGACAAACTGGATCCCGATGTAGGGGCGTTCCTGTACTCCCGGGTTTAGGGGGTCGGCATTCTCGATGGCGTTGCGTTCGGCCTCGTAGAAGGGAGCAGAAGCCTGGTATTCCTCGTTCTCGTACGTGGAGATGCGCTTGCCCGAGGGGACCTTCGCCCAGCCGAGTTCCTCAGCTACGAGCTCCTCGTACTCCTGCGAGCTGGCCCAGGAGATGAACTCCCACGCGGCGTCCTGCTTCTGCGATGCGGCCTGGATACCCCAGGACCAGGTCCACAGCCATCCGGAGGAGTCAGTCTCCTTCACCGGGGCAGCGGCGTAACCGATCTTGCCCGCAACTGGGGAGCCCTCAGCTTCGAGGCTTCCGGCGGCGGAGGTCGCGTCGTACCACATGGCCGTATTCCCCTGGGTCATGTTGTTCAGGCACTCGGTGAAGCCGGCCTGTGCGGCTCCGGCCTCGCCGTGCTCCTTGACCAGGTCTGTGTAGAACTGGACCGCCTCGGTGAATTCGGGCGAGTCCACCTGGGCGTTCCAGTCCTTGTCGAACCAGGTGCCGCCGAAGGTGTTCACCACCGAGGTCAGCGGAGCGAAAACCTGTCCCCAGCCGGGCTGGCCGCGGAGGCAAATGCCCTTCATATCGTCCCTGGCCTCATCAACCGTGGCTGCGAGTTCCGCAACCTCGTCCCAGGTGGGTTCCTCGGGCATGGTGAGCCCAAGTTCCTCGAAAACATCGGTGCGGTACATGGTGAAAGAGGACTCCCCGTAGAACGGCTCGCCGTAAAGCTTCCCGTCCTCGCCGGTGAGTGATGCCGTATAGGCGGGCAGGATGTCGTCCTGGTTGAATTCCTCGTCCGCAGCAACATGCTCATCAAGGGGAGCAAGCCAACCATTCGCGGAGTAGAACGGAATCTCATAATTGGAAAGCGACGCGACATCGTACTGGCCAGCCTGAGCCGAGAACTCCTGGCTGATCTTCGCCCGGACATCGTTCTCGGGAAGGGTGGTGAAGTTGACGGTGATGCCGGTTTCCGTGGTGAAGTTATCGGCAGTCAGTCGCTGCAGGTCCTCCATCTGGGGGTTATTCACCATGAGGACGTTGATGCTTTGCGCATCGCCGTCGGCACCGCCACCGGTTGCCCCTCCCCCTGCGCCGGAGCAGGCGCTGAGGGCCAGGGTCACACCGGTCAGGCCCGCTGTCACTGTGATTCGCGTACGTGGGCTTCCCATAAGGACTCCTTCGTTCTTACTTGTTTGAGGGCGCGCCGGATCGACGCACTCAGTGCTGGTGATTTGTGTTGGATAACCGTGCCTCAAGCGGCGCCGGTTGTGCCTATACAAAAACTGTAGGGTGTGACGATAGGCACAACTAGCGCCCCTGTTTCCTCAAACTGATACTTATTTTCTGTTGCGCTGGAGCGCCGCGGGAGAAGGGACCTGCCGTTATCGAACGGTTGCCGACTGCGGGGTCGGCATGCCGGACAATTGTTATGTGATGCAGGAAGGAAGCGGATGAGCAGGGTGCAGGAGGCAGATGCTGCGGTTCGGTTGGCCGAGCGCCTTACCGGCCTGCGGGCGAACCGCGAAGTAATCCCACATGACCCAAACTCTTCGGTGCGCTGGCATGAGCACGACTATCCGAGCCCAATTGCGCGGTGGAACTACCACCCCGAGTACGAGATCCACCTCATCCGTAAAGGGACCGGGCGCTTCATTGTGGGCGACCATCTCGGAACGTTCGAGGCGGGGCAGGTCACCCTGGTCGGTTCGGGGCTGCCCCATGACTGGGTGAGTGACCTTGAGCCCGGTGAAGTTCTCACCAATCGCGACGCCGTCATCCAGTTCGACGGCGGATGGCTCCGCAAGTGCGCCGAACTGATGCCTGAACTCACTGAAGTGGAGCCGGTCCTGCAGCAGTCTGCCCGTGGCATACATTTCACCGGTGAGACGGCGGTCGCGGCAACGGAAGCTATCGAAGCCGTCGCTGTCAGTACGGGAGTGGAGCGCCTGCATCAGGTCCTCCGGATCCTGGCAGTCTTCGCCCGTTCGCCACAGTCCGACCGGGTGCTGCTGGCTCGCGAGTGGTTCCAACCGCAGCTCGACAGCCAAGCGGCAGCCGTGGTTGATATTGCGCTGGAGTACATCTTCGCGAACCATGCGGGGTCGGTGCGCATGTCTGAAGCCGCGTCACTGGTTGGGATGACCGAGCCCACGTTCTCGAAGTACTTCCGCAAAGCCACGGGCCAGAATTTCAGCGACATGGTCCGCAAGCTCCGGCTGGCGCATGCGTGCAGGTTGCTGGAGCAGACTGATACGCCGGTCTCCTCGATCTGCTACGAGGTAGGGTTCTCCAATCTCTCGAACTTCAACCGACACTTTCTTTCGGAAACCGGAGTGAGTCCACGGGCGTACCGTGTGGCCCACGGCGGTTCGTGACTCCTCTCCCCGCCCCCGTCGATTTCCCTCCACGCCTCCGGCCCGGCGATCATTGACCGGTGCCCGCTACACCCCCGCCCCTGCCAGACGAAGCTCCCGACGGCGACCATGTCCCCGTCCTGACCCTCGGCGTCGTGGTGCCTCCGTCCCTCGACCCTGTGTCCGCTCGGGAGTTGGACGATGCGCTGCCGCGGCTCCTCGGCGACCTGTATCCCGGCGTTGCGTGGCGCCTGTCCGTCATGGTCGAAACGCTCGATGGACATGCGCCGTCGGAGCTGCTGGAAACCGCGCGCGACCGGCTGCTGGATGAGGACTGGGATCTCGCCGTCGTCGTCAGCGATCTGGCGCTCCGCAGCGGGCGGAAGCCGGTCCTCACCCAGATCAGCCCCGTCCACAAGGTAGGGCTCGTCGCCTTGCCTACCCTTCGGTCCGTCGGTCGGAGGGAGAGCCTGACGACGGCGGTGGCGCGCCTGGTCGGGCCGCTTGCCGGGTGGGACGACGGTGACGAGCCTGAGGACCGCGCACGCCGCGCCCGCGAAATGGCGGATGACCTGCCCGACCTCTCCGATGAAAACCCGATCCAGTTCACCGGCCGCGTGGTCGCCGGAAACGCACGCGTGCTGCTTGGGCTCATCCTCGCGAACCGGCCGTGGCGGCTGGCGGTCACCCTGTCCCGCGCACTGACCGCGGCGGCGGCCGCCGGCGTAGTGACTCTCGCAACCAGCGACCTCTGGCTGCTGGCAACTGCCTACGGACCCGTGCGGCTCATCCTGCTGACCGTGCTCGCGGTCGGCGCGGTGACCCTGACCCTCATGATCGGCGCGGACCTGTGGGAACGGCCGCGGCGGCGTCTTGAACGGGAGCAGGTCACCCTCTTCAACATTGCGACGACGGCAACCGTGGTCATCGGCGTCCTCACCTTCTTCGGCGCGCTCTTCGTCCTGTCCTTCCTGGCAGCGGTGCTGCTGGTGGATGCGGGAGTGTTTGCCGCCGTCGTCGGGAGTTCCGTGGGACTGGCGGAATACGCGCAGCTCAGTCTGCTCACCGCAGCGCTGGCGACCGTGGGCGGCGCTCTGGGCGCCGGCCTGGAGAACGACGACGTTGTCCGCGCCGCCGCGTTCACCCGCAACGACGTCTGAACTTTTACGCAGATGAGGCGGGTTCACGG
>NZ_KI914597.1:0-18144 GCF_000520475.1 Arthrobacter sp. 35/47 | reverse complement strand
CGTGCCGAACCCGCCATATCTGCCCGAAAGTTCCGGGGTTAGCCGAGTGCTACCGGACCATGCCGAGGACCGTCTGAGCGCCGTTCTCAAGCACGGCGCGGGCGTCATCCGACACAACGTCCGGCTTCTTGCCCTGGTTCAGGGCCCGCACAAACCGGTCCATCGCCTTGCCGACGTTCTCGAGGTTGCCCTGTTCCACGCCGTCCCTCGCCTGGGCGAGCGAGGTCTCCAGCTGCTTCGCAACCGGCCCTGCAACATCCCCGCTCCCGATGAGCGAGTCAAGGGTGGCCTGCAGGTAGCCGATGAGGCCCGGCGTCCAGGCGTCAGGCACCGGAACGTCCGCGAAGTCCATGTCCGAGGCGAGGTAGTAGCTCGTGTAGGACGGCTGGTTGTAGGTGGTGTTCTGGCGTGCCACCTCCGCGCGGTACTGCGGGTCGTGCATCAGCGTGGTGAGCTTGTGCCCGGTGACCTCGGTGCTGAGGTACACGCGGATCGCGGAGCTGTCAGCCGTGCGGACAAACAGTTCCTCGCGCCAGTCGCCGAACGCGTCGGCCACCAGCGACGGGTTGCCCTTGGTGCCGTTGTTGGTGAGGGTGCCCTCGGCCGTGAGGACAGTACCGCGGGTCCAGTCGTCGATAGTGGGGGTGGCGTTGCCGGATCCGTTCACGATCTGCGTGGTCAGGTCCGCCGCCCACCTGATGCTCATGTTGGTCCCGGGGGTCTTGGCATCGACGCGCTCGCCCGTTGCGCTGAGCAGGCCCGATCCGTCGCTGCCGCCCGGCATGCTGGCCCACGCTTCGATGCCTTCGACGTCGACACGAACATCGCCGATCATGCCGCGCCCAGTGTCCCGGCCGGAGTAGGCGCCGAAGAGAACTTCTCCGGTGGCGGCGTCGCGCATCACTGAACCATACGGAGCCCAACGGCCACCTTCATGGACGGTCCAGATTTCCTGGCCGGGGCGGTTCGGATCAATGTCGGTGACATGCATTGCGTCGCCGTGTCCCAGCCCCGCTTCAGCACCCGGGTTACCGCTCCCCTCAGGCAGGGTGTCGAAGGAGCTGTAGAGGAGGGAGCCGTCGTCGTCGATTGTGGCTGCGCCGTAGACGATTTCCTGGCGACCGTCTCCGTCAACATCCGCGGCACTCAGCGAGTGGAAGCCCTGCGTGGTGATCGAGCCGAACTCCGGGTCGGTGCCGAGGCGGCCGTGCGGGCCGTCATTGAACGGGTTGGTCATCGGCGTCCAGCCGCTGTCCACGTTCCAGACCTTGGAAAGGTTCTTTCCGTCCCAGTTGTAGGCAACGAGGGTGGAGCGGGTGTAGTAGCCGCGGGCGAAGACCGCCGACGGACGCTGGCCGTCCAGGTAGGCGACACCGGCGAGGAACCGGTCCACGCGGTTGCCCGGCTCGATGCGGCTCATGGCGTAGTCGCCCCACATGAGGCCGTCGTCGTGCCGTCCCGGCTCGTAGTCGACGGTCTGGAGCTCTTCCCCGGTGGCGCCGTCGAACACGGTCAGGTATTCGGGGCCGTCAAGGATGAAGCCTTCGAACGCGCGGAGATTGTTGCGGGTGCTGCGGCTGGGCGCGTACTCGTCGATGAAGTAGTCCGCCATGGCGCGTGCGTCGGCGTCCGAGAGCGGGTACTCGTAACGCTGCTCGATGCCGAACGCATCCTCAAGCGTGGCCGGCCAGTTACCCGCGACAACCTCGGGGTGCTCGTGCCAGCCGGCGAACATGTCCACGACGTGCTCGTAGTAGTCGGCCGCGCTCTTCCGGTAGTCGTCCTCGTTGCTGTAGCCGGCGGCGATGTCATCGGCCGGCATCGTGATGTACTCCGGCTCGCCCGCCACCCCGTCGGTGTACCGGGTGACTGTGGTACCCGGCGCGGTCTTCATCATCATCTCGGTGCGGCCGTCGCCGTCGAAGTCGTAGACCATGAACTGCGTGTAGTGGGCGCCGGAGCGGATGTTCACGCCGAGGTCGATGCGGTGCAGCAGCGTGCCGTCCATCGTGTACGTGTCGACGTAGGTGTTGCCGGTGTAGCCGGTCTGCGAGACGTCCTTGGAATTCGAGGGGTCCCACTTGACCACGTACTCGTAGTCGCCGTCGCCGTCCGCGTCTCCCAGGCTCATGTCATTGGCCGAGTAGGTGTAGCTTTCACCGGCGGGGGTGACGCCGTCAGCCGGCTTCTGGAGCGGAATGTCGGTGTGCCCTTGCGCCCAGGGACTGATTTCCGCGCTGCGCTGCAGCTCAACACCGTCGACGACGGCGGCAACCGAGTAGGTGGTGCCCTCCGTTGCGTCGGGGTCGAGGTAGTTGGTGCTGTCGGTCACCGTGGCAATTTTCTCGCCGTTGCGGTAGACGGCGAAGTCGGCGCCGGTCTGGCCTGCTTCACTGGCGCCGGTGACTTCGGTGGCGAGAAGGCGCCAGCTGAGGAAGGTCCCCTCGGAGGTTGCGGCGGCGACGAGACCGCGGTCGAGGTGTTCGAGCTGGATGCCGACGTTTGCATCGGGTGCCGGAGCCGCGGCGGCTGGAACGCCGCCACCCCCGGCAATCAGGGCAGCACTCAGAGCAAGCGTTGCCGGTACGGGAAGAAGGTGAAAGCGCGAGTTCATCTTTGAATCCTTTCAACGGGAAAGCGCTTTCTATACGCTAGGCGAGCTGCTGTAGAAGGTCAAGGTTTTTCCAAGGTCGATGTGATTCGGCATCGGATGCTCCGCCGGGTGGTTATCGCGCTCTCCGCCGCGAGCCTTCCTGCCGGCCCCGGCCCCCGCCCGGGTCTACCGATCTCGGTCCCTGTCGCGTATGGCCGCTGCCTGGTGCGGCCGCTGCTGGTGCGGCCTCCTGCGGGCGCGCTACGGGAGTGGCCTACTGCAGGCGCGCCACGGGAGTGGCCTACTGCGGCGCGTGAGCAACCCAGACAAAGGGGAGCAACGTTCCGCTCACCCTCGTCCGGTCTGCTCGAACCGGTGTCCGGATTGCTCTACAGGATTTCCGGATTGCTCTACAGGGTGTCCGAATTGCTCTAACCGGCGTCCGACCTACGCAACCGGCGCCCGGCGTACCCCTACCGGCGCCCGGCGTGCTCTGTCGGGTGCAGGCGCGGATGGAAGACCCGGCGTGGCCACCGAGCGCAACTGGCAGATTGAGAGCAGCGGCACCTACCGCGCCGGGCGAACGTCCGTCACCGGCGCGCGCATGCTTCCCCGGAACTCAGATGCCGCCAATTCCGCCCGGGACACCGGTGCTCCCCGCCCGGCGGACGCGTAGAGCGCCGCGACAATCTCGATGGCCCTCGCCGGATCGGCGGCAACCGGCGGCACATCCGCCCCCGCGAACAACGAACCGTAGACCTCGGAAAGCAGCGCGTCGTGTCCGCTTGGCACCTCGGAGGCGGGAAGCGCCCACGAGGCAACGCGGCCGGCGTCGACATGGCGCGCAGGAGTCAGCTTCCAACTCGCATGATTGTGGCCGTACAGGTGCTCCAGCTCGATGGTGGCGTGTTCCGTGTCGATGCGGATCAGACTGGACTCGCGCGGGGCGAGCACCGTGCTCATGACGGACGCGACGGCACCGCTTTCAAACACCACGACGCCGCACGACGTGTCCTCCGTCTCCACCTCCCGGTCCAGGCGGAAGAGTTGACCCGAAGCAGAACTCCACTCCCCAAGCAGGTAGGACAGCAAATCGATCTGATGGATACCGTGGCTCAGCGTGGTGCCGCCGCCCTCGGATTCCCAGGTTCCGCGCCACGGGACCTCGTAGTAGCCGCTCCCGCGGTACCAGTGCGTATGGCAGACGGCGGTCAGCGGCCGGCCCAGCTCTCCCGAGCTCAGCAGCTTCTTGATGTGCGCGGCGGCAGTGCCGGTCCGCTGCTGGAAGACGACGGCGAGCTGGCGGTTCGCGGCGGCAGCCGCGGACTGCATGTCATCCACCTCCGTGAGGGAGAGCGCGGGTGGCTTCTCGGCAATCACGTGGGCACCGGCGTCGAACGCTGCCCTTGCCTGTTCCGCATGTCCCGCAGGCGGCGTACAGATATGGACGACGTCGACGGCCTCCGCCGCCAGCAACTCCTCCAGAGTGCCGTACCCGGCTGTGATGCCATGCCGGGCGTTGAAGTCGCGGACGCGTTCCGCGCTGGGGTCCGCGGCGGCAACAGCGGTGACACCGTCGATCCGGGCCAGCGCCTCGGCATGCAGGTGCGCGACGGCGCCGGTACCGAGAATGGCGGCGCGGAGGGTGCGGGTCATTCGACGCGCCCGAGCTGGTCCTCCAGATGGAAGACCTCTTCGATACGCACAAACGCCTCGTCCGGACGACCCTCAAGTTCCACGAAGAACTCCCCCATCTCGGCCTGCCAGCGTGCGTTGACCTCGGTTTCCGCCATCGCGCGCTGTGCCGCTGCCAAGTCTTCCGTTTCCACGTACCCGATCAGGAGCCCGTCCGGGCGGAGAAAAAGAGAGTAGTTGTTCCAGCCGGTGTCCTTGAGTGCGCGTAGCATATCCGGCCAGACCGCGGCGTGGCGTTCCTTGTATTCCTGCAGCCGGTCGGGCTTCACCTGCAACTGGAAACAGACGCGTTCCATGGATCTCCTCTCAGCGGCGCTCGGGAGTTTTTGTCGCCTAACTGCTGCTTTGGTGCGGTTATAACGTCAGTTAGGCGACAAAAACCCCCACAGATTCGTGCCTGATGTGAATCGTTTCATACGATGGTACACCGGACGGTCCATTCAGAACCCCGAAACCGTCGGAACTTTTGCGCACGTCTGGCGAGCCCGACGCTGGCGATCCCACCAGAGGTGCCCGAAAGTTCCGGGGGCGGGCGGGAACGGGGACGAGGCTAAAGCGTACTGCCGCGCGTGACCAGTTCCGGCTGGAAAATCACCTGGCGGCTCTCGGCGGCGGTCCGGTCAATCGCTTCCAGCAACAGCTCGACGGCGGTGCGCCCCATGAGTTCCGTCGGTCGCCGCACGGTGGACAGCGGTACGACGGCGGACTGCGCAAAGTCGATGTCGTCGTAACCGATGAGCGCGAGGTCCTCCGGAATGCGCAGCCCGCGGATGAGCAGCACCGCCTGCATGACGCCGATCGCCAGCAGGTCATTGGCGCAGAAGATGCCGTCCGGCAGGCCCTCGCGGCCGCGCTCGGCGAGCAGCTCACCCGCGGCCCGCCCGGCAAGAACGGTCATCGCTGCGGCCTCCACCACCTCCAGCTCGGCATCCGGATACTCGGCCACCGCCTGCTGGGCTCCGGTGAGACGGTCCGCGACCTGCTGGATATCGGTCGAGGCACCAATAAAGGCGATTCGCCGCCGGCCCCGCGTGAGCATGTGCTTCACGGCCATGTAACCGCCCGCGACGTCGTCGACCGACACCGAGCTCACACGCCGCTGAGGGTCCACCCGATCCACCAGGACTACCGGCACTCCGTGCGCCCGCAGTTGCTCAAGGCGGGAGTCGATGTTTCCCACTGGGGAAATCAGCACGCCCTTCACCCGTTGCTGCTCGAACACATCGAGATAGCGGCCTTCGCGCCCGGCGTCGTGGCAGCTGTCCCCCAGCAGCACCGTGCTGTCCGACTCCGCCGCGCGGTCCTCGGCGGCGCGCGCCAGCGAGGAGAAGAAGGGGTTGCTCACGTCGAGGACAATCAGCCCGATGGTCCGGCTGAGCCCGGCACGGAGCTGCCGGGCGGCGTCATTGCGGACAAAGCCCAGTTCGGAGATGACATTGAGCACCCGTTCGCGCGTCTTTTCCGCCACGCGGTCGGGGTTGTTGAGGACGTTGGACACCGTACCGACGGCAACCTGCGCCTGGTCGGCAACGTCTTTGATACTGACCATCCGGACAGACCCTCGTTTCGCGGAAGTGCTCGGTTGTGGGACGCGGCGCCGGAGAATCTGCGGCTTTCACCGAATTGCTTGACACCACTTACCGCCAAGGATACCTTTGAAACGTGCTAATGAATCGATTCAATATCTGATTCATCTCCTGGCTCTCCGCCGAACGCCCCATTGCCTCCGGTGAAGAGCCGGTGCAAAACGACGACGACGCGCGCCGGCCCTGGAGCCCACGGCCGTAGATGGAGAGAAGTAATGGTTGACCTGAGCCGCATTACGCCAACCCTGGAGAATCTGGCCATTGAGGTGCCGTCCTGGGCCTACGGCAATTCCGGAACCCGTTTCAAGGTGTTCCAGACCCCGGGCACGCCGCGCACTGTGCAGGAGAAGATCGCGGACGCGGCGAAGGTCAACGAGCTGACCGGCCTGGCACCGTCGGTTGCGCTGCATATCCCCTGGGACAAGGTGGAGGACTACACGGAGCTCGCGGACTTCGCGCAGAACCTCGGTATGAAGCTCGGCACCATCAACAGCAACACGTTCCAGGACGACATCTACAAGTTCGGCTCCCTCACCCACAGCGACCCGGCGGTGCGCAACAAGGCCCTCGACCACATGTACGAGTGCATCGACATCATGAACGTCACCGGGTCCCAGGACCTGAAGATCTGGCTGGCGGACGGCACCAACTACCCGGGCCAGGGTGACATGCGCTCCCGTCAGGACTGGCTGCACGATTCCCTGCAGAAGGTCTACGCACGCCTGGGCGATGACCAGCGCATGGTCCTCGAGTACAAGTTCTTCGAGCCGGCTTTCTACCACACCGACGTTCCCGACTGGGGAACCTCCTACGCCCACACCCTGGCTCTCGGTGAGAAAGCCCTGGTCTGCCTGGACACCGGGCACCACGCCCCGGGCACCAACATCGAATTCATCGTCGCGCAGCTGATCCGCCTGGGAAAGCTCGGCTCCTTCGACTTCAACTCCCGCTTCTACGCGGACGATGACCTCATTGTCGGGTCCGCGGATCCGTTCCAGCTCTTCCGCATCATGTACGAGGTGGTCCGGGGCGGCGCCCTGGATCCGGCCAGCAACGTGGCTCTCATGCTGGACCAGTGCCACAACCTCGAGGAAAAGATCCCCGGGCAGATCCGCTCGGTGCTCAATGTCCAGGAGATGGCTGCACGGGCGCTGCTGATCGACCGCTCTGCCCTGACCCAGGCGCAGGAGGCCGGCGACGTACTCGGCGCACATGCCCTCTTCATGGATGCCTTCTACACCGATGTGCGCCCGGCGCTGGCCGAGTGGCGTCAATCCCGCGGCCTCCCCGCGGATCCCATGGCGGAGTACAAGGCCAGCGGTTACCAGGACAAAATCAACGCTGACCGCGCAGGCGGGCAGCAGGCAGGATGGGGCGCGTAAGCATGAGCAACCAGACAGTGCGAGATTTGATCGAGCGGTCAAACCGGCTCGGCGCGGACAAGCGCAACACCAATTACGCCGGCGGGAACACCTCCGCGAAGGGCACCGACACGGACCCGGTCACCGGCGAAAACGTCGAGCTGCTCTGGGTGAAGGGCTCCGGCGGTGACCTCGGCACCCTCAAGGAGCAGGGCCTGGCCGTACTCCGCCTGGACCGGCTCCGCGCCCTGACCAACGTCTACCCCGGCCTGAACCGCGAAGACAAGATGGTCGCCGCGTTCGACTACACCCTGCACGGCAAGGGCGGCGCTGCCCCGTCGATCGATACCGCCATGCACGGCCTGGTCGACGCCGCACACGTGGACCACCTGCACCCGGACTCCGGCATCGCCATCGCCACCGCGGTGGACGGTGAAGCCCTCACGCAGAAGATCTTCGGCGACAAGGTTCTCTGGGTTCCCTGGCGCCGCCCCGGGTTCCAGCTGGGACTGGACATCGCCGCCATCAAGGCCGAGAACCCGCAGGCCGTCGGCACCATCCTCGGCGGCCACGGCATCACCGCCTGGGGTGAAACCTCCGAGGAGGCCGAGAACAACTCACTGTGGATCATCGAAACCGCTGAGCGCTACATCGCCGCGAACAGCCGCCCCAACCCGTTCGGCGAACCCCTTGAGGGTTACGCCGCCCTCGCGCCGGAGGAGCGCCACGCAAAGGCCGCGGCCCTCGCCCCCGTGATCCGCGGCCTGGCCTCCACCGACCGGGCACAGGTTGGGCACTTCACGGACGACGACGCCGTCCTGGACTTCCTTGCCTCAACGGATCACCCGCGCCTGGCCGCTTTGGGCACCTCCTGCCCGGACCACTTCCTGCGCACCAAGGTCAAGCCCCTGGTCCTGGACCTCCCCTCAGACGCCTCCATCGAGGAGTCCGTCAAGCGGCTGAAGGAACTGCACAAGGAGTACCGCGAGGACTACCGCGCGTACTACGAGCGCCACGCCGCAGAGGACTCCCCGGCCATGCGCGGAGCGGACCCGGCCATCGTTCTGATCCCCGGCGTCGGAATGTTCTCCTACGGTGCCAACAAGCAGACCGCGCGCGTGGCCGGCGAGTTCTACCTCAACGCCATCAACGTGATGCGCGGCGCCGAAGCGATCTCCACCTACGCGCCCATCGATGAGTCCGAGAAGTTCCGCATCGAGTACTGGGCACTGGAGGAGGCCAAACTCGCGCGGATGCCCAAACCGAAGTCCCACGCAACCCGCATCGCGCTGGTCACCGGCGCAGCCTCGGGTATCGGCAAGGCCATCGCCACCCGGCTCGCCGCCGAGGGTGCGTGCGTGGTCATCGCGGACCTGAATCTCGAGAACGCCGAAAAAGTGGCCGAGGAACTCGGCGGCCCCGACGTCGCCATCGGCGTCCAGGCGGACGTCACCAGCCCCGAACAGGTCCAGGACGCGGTCAACGCCGCCGTCCTGGCCTTCGGTGGGCTGGACCTCGTGGTCAACAACGCCGGCCTGTCCATCTCCAAACCGCTGCTGGAAACCTCCGAAAAGGACTGGGACCTGCAGCACAACGTCATGGCCAAGGGCTCGTTCCTGGTCTCGAGGGCCGCCGCGAAGGTCCTCATCGACCAGGAAATGGGCGGAGACATCATCTACATCTCCTCCAAGAACTCCGTGTTCGCCGGCCCGAACAACATCGCGTACTCCGCCACCAAGGCGGACCAGGCCCACCAGGTGCGCCTCCTCGCCGCGGAGCTCGGCGAGCACGGTGTCCGGGTGAACGGCATCAACCCCGACGGTGTGGTCCGCGGCTCCGGCATCTTCGCCGGCGGGTGGGGCGCCAAGCGCGCCGCCGTCTACGGTGTGGAGGAAGAGAAGCTCGGCGAGTACTACGCCCAGCGGACCCTCCTCAAGCGCGAGGTACTCCCGGAGAACGTGGCCAACGCCGCTGCAGTCCTCACCTCCGCTGAACTGTCCCACACCACCGGGCTGCACGTCCCGGTCGACGCCGGCGTCGCCGCCGCCTTCCTGCGCTGACCGGCTCATGATGACGCAGGTCTACGCCGCCGTCGATATCGGAGCCTCATCCGGCCGGGTCATCCTCGGCCGGATGGGCGCCGACGGCCCCACGCTCGACGTGGTGCACCGCTTCCCCAATGGGGTACAGGAGATCGACGGCGCGCTGCGCTGGGACTTCACCGCCCTGTTCGGCGAGGTACTCCGCGGCCTCACGCTGGCCCGCGAGCAGGTGGACGAAAAGGGTGAACGGATCGTGAGTATCGGCGTCGACACCTGGGCAGTGGACTACGGCCTGGTGCACGACGACGGCGCCCTCACCTCCCAGCCCCACAGCTACCGGGACTCCCGCACGGCGGAGGTGGTGGACACGGTCCACGAGAAAGTCCCCTTCGAACGGCTGTATGAGACCACCGGCCTGCAGTTCCTCCGCTTCAACACCATCTACCAGCTCGCCGCCGAACCGAACCTCGAGAACGGACAGGCGCTCCTGATCCCCGACCTCCTCGGATTCCGGCTCACCGGCGAGCGCCGGACCGAAGTCACCAACGCCTCGACCACCGGCCTGCTGGACGCCTCGACGGGCAATTTCGCCGGCGAACTCTTTGACACCCTCGGCATCCCGCGCACCCTCTTCCCGACTCTGATCGAACCGGGGTACACGCTGGGCACCCTGCTGCCGGCGATAGTCGAACACACCGGACTGGACCCAGCAACCAAGGTCATTGCCGTCGGCTCCCATGACACTGCGTCGGCGGTGGCAGCCGTTCCAGCCGGGCAGGCCAACTTCGCCTACATCTCCTCCGGCACCTGGTCGCTGGTCGGCGTGGAACTCCACGAGCCGATCCGCACCGGGGAGAGCAGGGCGGCGAACTTTACCAACGAACGCGGCGTCGACGGCACCATCCGCTACCTGCGCAACTGCGGTGGCCTGTGGCTGCTGAGCGAGTGCCTGCGCGAATGGGACCCGGAAGTCACCCTCGAGGACGTCCTGAGGGACGCGGCCGCCCTTCAGGCCGGCGGACCCACGATCGACGCCGATTCGGATGCCTTCATCGCTCCGGGCAACATGCCCGCCCGCATCCGGGAAGCCGCGGGCGCCGCGCTCGAGTCTGAGGCCGCCGTCGTCCGCTGCATCCTCGACAGCCTGGCGCAGGTGTACGCGCGGACGCTGGCACAGGCGGCTGAACTCAGCGGCCTGCCGATCGACGTCGTGCATATTGTGGGCGGCGGTTCGCAGAACCGGCTGCTGTGCCAACTCACTGCGGACGCCACAGGCCTGCCCGTCGTGGCCGGTCCGGTGGAGGCCACCGCCCTCGGCAATGTACTGGTCCAGGCGCGCGCCGACGGTGCCCTCGGCAAGAACGCAACCCTGAAGGAAATCCGCGCCGCCGTCCGCGGCACGGCCCAAACCTCCCGTTATGAACCGAGCAAGGCGTTCAGCACCACCTGAAAGCGAAGGAACCCCAGTGTCAGCTCGTAGTACCCCTATCCGTACCGCCGTCGTCGGAGCCGGAGGCATCGCGCAGGGGCAGCATCTGCCCGCCCTGCGCGGACTTGGTGACCGGGTCAGCATTGACGCGGTCGTCGACATGGACGGCGGCCGCGCCATGGAGGTCGCGGCGGAGTGGGGTGCGCCCCGTTCCTTCACAGCCGTGGCCGATATGCTCGCCGAGGTGCAGCCCGACCTCGTGGTGGTGTGCACCCCGCCGGGCTCCCACACCGACGCGGTGATCCGCTCGCTCGACGCCGGCGCCTCGGTCTGGTGCGAAAAGCCGCCGACACTTTCACTCGCCGAATACGATTCCATCCTCGAGCACGAGGGTGCCGCCGGCCCGTACGCCTCCTACGTATTCCAGCACCGGTTCGGATCCGCCGCGCGCACGCTGCGTGCGCAGATCGCCGCCGGTGATCTCGGGGCGCCGCTGGTGGGCATCTGCCACACGCTCTGGTACCGCGACACCGCCTATTACGACGTCGCGTGGCGGGGTAAGTGGGAAACGGAAGGCGGCGGGCCCGCCATGGGCCACGGCATCCACCAGATGGACCTGCTGCTGTCCCTGCTCGGCGACTGGACTGAAATCAGCGCCACCATGGCAACGCTCGGACGGGAGGTGGAAACCGAAGACGTCTCCTTCGCTCACGTGACCTTCGAGAACGGCGCAATCGTGTCGGTGGTCAACAGTGTGCTCTCGCCGCGGGAGACCAGCTACCTGCGCTTCGACTTCGCCGATGCCACGGTGGAGGTGGAGCATCTCTATGGGTACGACAACTCGCACTGGAGGTGGACGCCCGCACCGCACGTCGGCCCCGATGTGGTGGGTGCCTGGGCCCCTACCCAGAACCTCGCCAGCTCCCACGCGGTGCAACTGGAGGAGCTCGTGTCCTCGCTTGAGCGCGGGGAGCGCCCGGCGGCGTCCGGGCATGATGGGCGTCGGGTGCTTGAACTGGTTGCGGGACTGTACCAGTCCGCGTTCACGGGCCGGCGGGTACAGCGCAGCGAGCTTCACCGGGATAATCCGTTCTACTGGTCCATGAACGGATCAGGGCAGGGATCCCGCGAACCGATCAAGGAGACAGCCGATGCCTGACCTGCAGCTCAGCCGCCCGAACAACAGCGAACTCGTCATCTCCTGCGGCGCCGTTGACCTCGCGACGTACGTGTTCATCCCGCCGGCCAACCGCTCGGAGGCACCGAAGCCGTACCTGCATCCGCTCCGCACGCTGAGCGGTGCGCCGCTGACCTGCTTCCGCCCCTGGGATCACCGCTGGCACAAGGGCCTGCAGATGACCTGGTCCCACATCTCCGGTCAGAACTTCTGGGGCGGGCCCACATTCTCACCGGAGACGGACTACCAGTGGCAGGACAATCTGGGGTCGATCGAGCACGACGATTTTCCCTCGCTCTCGACGACGCCGGACCGGATCACCGTCGGCGAGAACCTGACCTGGCGCACCTCCGCCGGCGAGCGCTGGCTCTCGGAGCAGCGCGAAACCGTCTTTTCCACCGTCGATGTGCAGGAGCAGTCCTGGCAGCTGGATTTCGCCACGGAACTGACCAACGTTTCAGACCGCACGCTCGACTTCGGCAGCCCCACCACCCACGGCCGCCCCAACGCCGGCTACACCGGCTTCTTCTGGCGTGGCCCGCGCAGCTGGACCGGCTGCGACATCCTCGGACCGGACGGCGCCGGGGGTGAAGCGATGATGGGAACGTCGGCGCCGTGGATCGCCCTCACCGGGCAGCATGACGAGCTCGACGGCGGCGCCACCATCGTGGCGCTGGCCGGGACGTCGTCGTCGTCGGTTCCGCTGAAGTGGTTTGTCCGCAGCGAACCATTCGCGGCACTGGCGCCCTCCCCCGCGTTCGATGAGGAAATAACGCTCGCCCCCGGAGAGTCGCTGCGACTGCAGCACCGCTACGTCTTTGTGGACCGGATCTGCGAGCGCGGCGACATCGAGCGGATCGCGAAGGGCGCATCGCTGTGACACCTGCCCTGCCCCAGGGACCGGCGTTCCCCGGCAGCGTGGGTATCAGCGACCTGCGCGTCTATGAGTGGGAAACAGACGACGGCCACCACGGCGGAACCCCGCACCTGCACACCGTGTCGAACGAGGGCTACGTGGTGGCCGGTGGAACGGGAGAGGTGCACACCCTTTCATCGGACGGCTTCGCCCGGGATCCGCTCAGCGCCGGGTCCGTCCTGTGGTTCAGCCCGGGCACGGTGCACCGGCTGATCAACACCGGCGACCTGCATATCCTGACGGTCATGCAGAATTCCGGGCTGCCGGAGGCCGGCGACGCCGTGCTCACCTTCCCGCTGGACGTCGTGTCGGATGCTGATCGCTACCGGGAAGCGGTGACCCTGCCGGAGGGCTCAGAGAGCGAGCGTGCCGACGCCGCACGACGACGGCGGGACCTTGCGATCGAGGGCTACCACGCCCTGCTCGGCCCGCTGCAGGACGGGGACCGCGGGCCGCTTGAGGAGTTCTACGCCGCCGCGGCGGCGCTGGTGCAGCCCAGGGTGGAGCAGTGGACGAAGCTCTGGTCGGAGACTGTCCTCACCGACGTCGAGACCACCCGCGTGCAACTGGCGTCCCTCACCGCCGGTGACGCTGCGCATCTGGCGGATGCCGCCGTCGTGCGTGCTGTTCCGCGTCCGGAGCCACGCGCCTTCGGGATGTGCGGGCGGCTCCAGGTGTGGGACACCTGACCGCTCCCCGTGTGCAGGAACGCCGGTCCCCGGTGGGAACGTCGTTACCTTTCGACGCACCTGCAACCAACCGGCGATTCTGCCCGGCGCCGCCCGGATAGGCTTTCCAGTGTGACTGTCTCCCCCGGTGCCGGCCTTGGTGCGCTGTTCGTGCTCATCGCCGCCGTGCTGTGGGGTACCACCGGAACCGCGGCGACGTTCGCGCCCGACGTCGGTCCTCTCGCCATCGGCGCAGCGGCAATGGGCGTCGGAGGTCTCCTCCAGTCGCTCCTTGCGGGCCCGGCGCTGGCTTCCGCCCGCGATGAATTACGACGGCGGTGGGTCACCGTAGCGGTCGGCGGCCTGGCGGTCGCGATCTACCCGCTCGCCTTCTACAGCTCCATGCGCCTGGCCGGCGTGGCCGTGGGTACGGTCATCTCGATCGGGTCCGCTCCGATTGCCTCGGCCGTCATCGAACGCCTGATCGACCGGCACCGGCTGAGCGCGCGCTGGGTGGTGGGTGCCGGCGTCGGGCTCGTGGGAGTAGCACTGCTCTCCGTCGTCGAGCCGGCGAGGGCGGCCGGAGCGGGCAATACTGCGCTGGGCGTCCTGCTCGGGCTCCTGGCCGGCGCCACCTATGCGCTGTACTCCTGGGCTGCGCATCGGACCATGCAGGGCGGCGTACCGTCCCGGGTGGCGATGGGCGCAATCTTCGGGGCGGGCGGTGTCCTGCTGATGCCGGTGCTTTTCATCACCGGTGCACCGCTGCTGGACTCGTGGACCAACTTCAGTGTAGGCATCTACATGGCGCTGGTGCCGATGTTCCTCGGCTACGTGTTCTTCGGCCTGGGCCTCGCCCGGGTGAAGGCGAGCACGGCCACCACCCTGTCGCTGGCGGAACCGGTGGTCGCGGCGATCCTCGCCGTCCTCATCGTCGGGGAACGGCTTCCTCCGGTGGGCTGGGCCGGCGTGGGACTGGTGATTGCCAGCCTCGCTGTGCTGACCGTACCGGTGCGCCGGACGGCCCCCGCAGCGGTGGACGTTCCCCGGCTATGACCCGGCGTCCGGCTCCTGGGCCTCCTCGAGGCGGGTAATCCGCACACGTTCGATCCGGTGGTTAGCCATCCTGTCCACCTCGATACGGTGCCCGGCGACCTCCACACTGTCGCCACGTTGAGGGAGACGGCCGAGAAGATCAAGGACCAGGCCTGCCAGCGTCTCATAGCGTCCGTCGTCGGGAAGCTCAGCTCCCATTTTCTCGGAGGCCTCCTGAAGAATCAGCCCACCATCGAGTTCCAGCACTTCACCGCCCTCGAGCCGGTGCGCTTCCGGATGGCCGGCGCGGTCGTCGTCGTACTCGTCGTAGATTTCCCCCACCAGTTCCTCCAGGAGATCCTCGAGCGTGACGATCCCGTCGGTGCCGCCGTATTCGTCAACCACCAGGGCGATGTGGTGTCCCTCCCGCCTCATCTGCGTAAGGGTCGGCAGGATCTTGTTGGATCCCGGCACGGCGAGGATGGGACGGACAAGCCCTGCGATCGGCTCCCCGCCGGAACCCTCGTGGGTGAGTAGGTCGCGGAGGTGGATAAAGCCGACGACGTCGTCAATCGACTCCCGGTACACGGGATACCTGGTGAAGGGGAGACTGCGCACCGCATCGCCGGCCTCCCTGACCGGCATGGCCTGGTCCAGAAATTCGACGTCGGTTCTCGGGCGCTTCACTTCTTCGACAAGGCGCTCGCCTGCGGTGAAGGCATCGGAAAGTATCTGACGGTGTTCCTGCCGCAGGTCCGGGGTGTCCTGGACCAGCTGCCGCAGTTCCGCTGCGGTGTAGTCCTCGGTGGTGGCATGCGGGTCGCCGCCGACCAGCTTCACCACGAAGTTGGTCGACACGGACAGGAGCCAGATCACCGGGCGCATCAGCACGGCGAACACGTTGAGCGGCGGAGCAAGAACCTTTGTGAATCCGACGGCGCGCTGCATGGCGAGGCGCTTGGGAACCAGTTCGCCGAGCACCAGCGACAGGTACGCAATGACCAGCGTCATCCCGATCAGGGCCAGCGTATTGGCGGTCCCTTCCGTTATTCCGAGGTCCACCAGGATTGGCGCCACGTCCGGCGCAAGGGTGGATGCACCGTAGGCCGAGGAGAAGAATCCGGCCAGTGTGACGCCGATCTGCACAGCCGAGAGGAACAGGTTCGGATTGCGGACCAGTGTGGCGGTCTTCGCACCACCGCTGCCGGACTCTTCGATGCGCTTGATCTGTCCCTCGCGCAGGTTGACGATGGCCATCTCGGTGCCCGCGAACACACCCCCGACCAGCACGAAGACGAGAACCAGCAGGGCATTCACAAGAGTGTCAGTGTCCACCTCTTCACCCTATAGGCGTGGTTTCAGACAGCCCTGCCGGTCCGCACCCTACTGCCGCCAGGCACCGTTACATCCGCCCGAACCTGGAGCGGACCAGCGCGAAGATGCCGTAGCAGATCAGCCCAACGGCAATGGTGATCAGCAGCGGGATACCGAAGGGGTGCTCGGGCAGCGCCTTCAGGCTGCCGTCAAGACCGGTGGAACGGCTCGGATCATGCGTCATCACGGCGGCCACAAACAGCATGCCCACCAGCACAAGTGCGAGCCCCTTGGCGACGTGCCCGATCACCCCGAGCACGTCGATGAGAGCACCCCGTCGCGTGTCTTCGAAGTGCGCAAGTTCGGGCCGGAACTTGCGCAGGATCCCCTTGAAGACAAAATAGACACCAATCCCGAACACAGTCCCACCGACGGCGAGAATCACGAAGATGCCGAACGCGGATTCCATCATGGAGGCGGTGAAATCCCGGGTGGATTCGCTGGAGTCCACCTCCCCGCCAAAGGCGAACCGGGCGAAGGTGAAAGCCATGCTGCCGTAGATGATGCTCAGGGACCCTGAGGAAATGGTCTTGGACACCTGCTGCCCGGTGGGAAGGTGCCGGGCACGCAGCGTCGCTTCGCTGAACTGCCACGCGGCCAACCCCAGACACCCGCCCGCGCACGCCCACATGGTCCACGGACCGAAGGTTCCGCCGGCCAGGTGTTCCAGGGCCCCGCTGGGCTCGGCCTCGCCGTTTCCGCCGAACGCGATCTGCAGTGCGATCAGGCCAATCAGAATGTGGACCACGGCGAGAACAGCGAACCCAAAGCGCGCGACGACGTCGAGCGCCTTGTGGTCCGACGCGTCCTCTGCCGCATCGGCGGCCTGACGTGCCAGAGAGTTCTCGTCTGTCGACATCACCGCTCCTGCATTCCCTGGTATTTCAGGGTACAACCGCCGCCCGCAGGGCGCGGAAAAGGCCCGGGCGCTCAGCGACGCCAGAACAGGTGATGCGTTACCCCGCTCGGACTGGGAACAGTCTCAAGGTGGTACCGGTCAAGCAGCTCCTCGGGTGATTCCCAGAGCCGGGACCCGCCGCCGAGCTGTATCGGTGAGACCGCCACGTGCAGCGTGTCCACCAGATCCGCGTCAAGGAACTCCCGGATGGTGGCGGCGCCCCCGCCCAGCCGTACGTCCTTGCCGTTGGCAGCATCACGGGCCTTCGCCATAACACTGGACGGGTCAGCGTTGATGAAGTGGAAGGTGGTGTCAGAAAGGGTGAAGGACGGCCGCTCATAATGGGTCAGCACAAAGACAGGCGTATGGAAGGGCGGCTCGCTACCCCACCAGCCCTGCCACTCCTCGCTCTCCCAGGGGCCGCGGTGCGGGCTGAACTTGTTGCGGCCCATGATCTCCGCCCCGATGTTGTTTGTGAAGTCCCGGGTGAAGTAGTCATCGATGCCCCGGGTTCCGCCGGGGTCCGTGCGGTTCGGCCAGCTCGCCGTTGCCCCCGCCCACGCGAACATCGCGCCCGGGTCTGCGTGGCCGAAGGGCCTCTCGAAGCTCTGGTTTTCGCCGGCGCCATAGCCGTCACTCGACACGCAGAAGTTCTGGACCCGAAGCAGCTGGTTCATCTGTACCTCTCCTTGTGCTGCTGACCGCAGCTAGCCAGAAACTACCGCCAACGGGCACTATCCACAATGGTCAGGCCGCCGGCCACTCCCCCGTCGCAAGGAACTCCTCCAGCAGGCCGAGCGCGGGGGCTGGATCCAGGCCGCGCTCACCCAGCCAGCCGTCGTCGTTATAAGAGCAGGCGTACCGGTCACCGGAGTCACACAGGAGGGACACGATGCTCCCCCTCCGGCCGGCAGCCTTCAGCTGCGCAACGAGCTGCCACACTCCCCACAGGTTGGTCCCGGTAGAGGGGCCCGCGGAGATCCCGGCGAACGAGCGCAGATGGCGGGAGGCAGCGACCGAGGCGGCGTCGGGCACCTGGATCATCGCGTCGATGACGGAGGGGATGAAGCTCGGCTCGGGCCGGGGCCGTCCGATCCCCTCGATGCGGGAGGGTTGACCGACGGCAGCGCTGCCGCCCGCCCAGGTCGGGTAGAACGCCGAGTTCTCAGGATCAACGACGGCGAGGCGCGTGGGGTACCGGTTGTATCGGAGGTACCTACCGATGGTGGCGCTGGTTCCTCCGGTTCCCGCGCCGACCACCACCCACTCGGGCACCGGGAACCGCTCGTGTTCCATCTGCCGGAAGATCGATTCGGCGATGTTGTTGTTGCCGCGCCAGTCAGTGGCGCGTTCGGCGTAGGTGAACTGGT
>NZ_KI914596.1:14344-47082 GCF_000520475.1 Arthrobacter sp. 35/47 | reverse complement strand
GCAAGGACGTCGTCACGCAGCTCGCGGCGGTCTCCAAGGCGCTGGACAAGGCCGGTTTCGCCATCATCGCCAGCGGTCTTCAGCAGTGCATCACCCAGGAAGACGCCAGCATGGATAAAAAGGACCTGGAGAAACTTTTCCTTTCCCTCGCCTGAACTGCCACCATCGAACAAGGCCGGTAGTTAATACCTGCCAGAACCGTATTGGAAGGAGCAGACATGACCTATACCCACAGCATCGTAGTGTCAGCAGCTTACGAGGAAGCAGTGCTGAAGACCCGCGAGGCGCTGGCCGAGCAGGGCTTCGGCATCCTCTCTGAGATCGACGTCCGCGCAACCTTCGAAACCAAACTTGATGCCGAAGCAGGGCAGGGCCTCGGTGATTACGTGATCCTCGGCGCGTGCAACCCACAACTTGCCAGTCGCGCCCTGGCGGCCGAGCCGGACCTCGGCGCACTGCTACCCTGCAACGTCGTCGTACGCCGCGGACCCGACGCCACGCAGACCACAATCCAGGCCATCGACCCCCAGACAATGGTCCAGCTCAGCGCCAGCCCGGCCGTACAGGAAGTGGCCAGTGACGCCGACACGAGACTGCGAGCCGCACTGACCTCCCTCGAAGGCAACCCAGCCTAAAGACGCAAGCAGGACCAGTGATCGCCGGCACGGGAACCGGCAACTGTTCAGAAGGGAACAAATATGACCGCTAACGAAGCTTCAGCTGACGCGCGTGCGGCGATAGTGCAGGCATCCCAGCTGCTGTTTACAGCCGGGGTGATGTCCCATTCAGGGCACGGAAACCTCAGTGCCAGAATCGACGACGACCGTTTCCTGCTTACCAGCACCGGGGTGGTGAGGGACCTTCGTCCAGAGCAGCTCGCCACAGTGACCGTCGGCGGTGACGTCGTCGACGGTGAACTTGGCCCTGAGAACGCCGAAATTATCCACATGCATTCGGTCGTCTACAACACCCGGGACGACATCGCTGCAATTATCCACACCCACTCCCCTGCAGCGACAGCGTTTGCCGTGGCGAACGCGTCACTACCCTGCCGCACAGAGCCCCTGCTACGCTTCGGGCAGGCCCAGACTGTCCCTGTTGTGCCGTGGGGCCCGCGCGGGTCAGACCTGTCCGTGAAGGGCATCACCCGAGTGCTGGCCGAGCAACCTGGAACGAACGCCGTACTGTTGGGAAATCACGGGCTCCTCGCCTTCGGTCCGGACCCCGTAGCGACCGGGCGGCTGGTCATCGCGATCGAGGAATCAGCCGCGGCTGAACTGGCCGCGGCAGCGCTCGGCGGCGCGGTGGATTTCCCGCCAGGTGCCCTGGATGCAGTCCGGGCGGGGATGAAAGCCGGGCAGCACTGAGGCATGGCCGCCGGGACCAGCGGGCCGTGCTGGCGTCGAAGACATCAGGATGGCACCGCCTGGTCAGTGATGTAGAGGGGCATTCCGTAGCACAACACGCTGCCTGACGGATCCTCCCACGTTGCGACGTGGCTCCTCGTCCGGCCGGCTTTCTAGCTGCCGTCAGGGCCGTGCAGCGCCGACTGGAATTTCCGGGGTTGATGCTTGTAAGACACCAGGTGAAAGCGTGTCGGCCGCCGACGATTTTCGGGTACTCACAGACGGATATAGGCCGCGCCTTGAAACTGACGCGTGGCAATATGGGAAACAGCGGCGGGGACGACTTCCACATTTGGCTGGAGGTCAGCGGACTCCATTCCGGCCGACCGGAGACTGTTCTCACAGGCATACACCGTTATCCCCCTCGCCACATTCTCAAGGGGCTCGGCTCCCGGGATAAGCTGGCGGACGCTTGGTCCTTGGACCACTATTTCGATAGCGACATCAGGCAGTTCAGCCAACGCGTTGCGTGCCACCTGCATCGCCATGGGCAGACCGGGGAAGGGGTCCGAACCTGGGCCAGCCAAGTGCACAATGAGGATCTCCTTATTCGAAGCCGTGGACATGCTTCAGTGACCCATCCCGGCGCGGTTCATCCGTGCGTCCGAACTTTTCGTTCTTCCCGGCATGAACGTGCACTCGGAGACAGGAGCGCAGGCTCTTGTTGTGCGTCGCATTGGACCTTCTTTCCTTCATGTTCTCTGTTGCCTCTGAGGATCACTGGCTCCTTGTTTCGCCACAATAGGTGAACACTCCGGAGGAACCTATCCCATGGGTTCGGAGTTAGACAGATGTTGCATCTGTAGCAAGCATCATCAGATCCCTCCGGAAACCTTATCCGCTCGAATCAGCGACCGGTGCACACAAAATCCCGCGTGCACCGGTCAACTGAGGCGGACATGACGCGGAATTCAGAGCCCGAGGCGGCGGTAGTGAACAGTCTGGGACACCCCTTGGGGGCCCGTCATATAAATGTTTATACATTTGAGATGTTTCCCTGTATCTTGGTCATGTGCCGCGCATCGTTTCGCGGCATCCTTGGCTCGTTACCGAACTCTGCCGCTTGCCAAGGCACTAGCTAGAGACTGAGGCAGGGGCGGGGGAACCAATTTTTGGGTTCCGTTGAATCCTTGGGGTTAAGCCGTTCGATGACCACATCGCGCGACCGGGTGACTCCCACCCGAATCCGACAGCTCACCTCGCAGGTATCGGGAGAGGCTACATAGATGTCATTGAAGAACACTCGTGGCCGCCACCGTGCGGTCACTATCAGCCCTATGGCAAGAATGTATGGATCCGCGCTGGATCAGACGCGCGCCGGCAGCCGTCAGGCCGCGGTGGCTGTCGTAGGTGCTGGGCTTTTGCTGGGGAGTGCCGTGCCTGCCCAAGCAGGAGCGATAGCATCCGCCCCTGCTACGGATTTCACACCAATCCAGTCTTCCTCGGCCACCGCGCCGACGGAAGAGACCTATACGGTGCAGGCTGGGGATACCCTCGGTCTCATTGCGACGCGGCACGGTATTGATTTGCCAGCGCTGTTGTCGCTGAATGGCCTGTCGATGGACACTGTGATCTATCCCGGTGACCGCATCAACGTCGCACCGGGTGCCGTTACCTCTGGTGCCCAGCCCGAGATGATGACCCTAACGCAACTGTCCGGGCCGGCAGTGACCTCGTCCGTCTACGCTGCGGGATCTGTCAGCGCGGAGGTAGCGCCCTCGTCGGCTAATCAAGCGATCCTCGCTGCGGCGCGGGCCCAATTAGGCGCGGTGCAGGACTGCACCGTTCTTGGTGAGGTGGCACTGCGTGCGGCTGGAATCCAGGGTGTGGGCGATGAATCTCCGGAGTCCCTGATGGCTTACGCAACACCTGTGTCGGATCCGCAGCCCGGAGACTTCATCTACTACGCCGATGGAGGCATGGGCTTTTCACACAATGCGGTCTACATCGGAAACGGCCAAGCCATCCACAGTGGATGGAACGGTAACCAGACCGTGGTTGAGAGTGTCGATGTCGGCTCCGGCCCTATCTACTACCGGGTGAACGCCTAAATCCTCCGCTGGAACCTGCTGCAGACGTGGCAGGTTCCAGCGGCAGGGCGGTCGACCGCAGGAGAACATCGGGAACTTTTTCAACACCGCCTCCCCTGCGTGTACCAGTGAACGCATTTCCACCCATCGTCCGGACACTGGATCACTCATTCATGCCTGGTTGATCGGTTGTACTATCAGTGCCCATTCAAGGAGTTGCATGTCATCCCCGGAAACATCCACCCCTGAAAGATCCAGCCGCCGAGCGTTAACGATCTCCCTCGCCGTTGTTGGCCTGGTCCTTTTGATCCTGCTGATCGGCATAGCGACATCACAGAAACGTCCCTCTCAGGGTGGAGGCTCAGCACCAGCGGCTGCCCCCGGACAGAGCGAGGCTGGGGAGCCACTTGATTTGTCACGGCGGACAGCCGATGACCCGACCGCGCTTGGCCGGGTGGATGCTCCCGTAGTCATGATCGAGTATGCCGACTACCGCTGCCCGTTCTGCGGCTTGTTCTCCCGCGACACCCTGCCTACCCTGGTCGACAAATACGTGGAAAGCGGAGATTTGCGCATTGAATGGCGGGACCTGCCGGTGTTCGGTGAGCAATCCTTCAGCGCAGCCGTGGCCGGGCGGGCAGCCGGCGAGCAGAGCAAGTTCTGGGAATTCAACAAGGCGGTTTTTGCCGAGGCTCCGGAACGTGGTCACATCGATCTGACCGAGGAACGCCTGATCCAGCTGGCAGAGGCTGCCGGGGTACCCGATCTGGAAAAGTTCAAGACCGATCTGGACTCGGAAGAGCTTTCCGCAGCCGTCGAGAAGGATGCACAGGAAGCGGCATCATTGGGCGCCACCGGTACCCCGACTTTCCTGGTTAACGGTGTCCCCCTGATCGGCGCGCAGCCTCTGGCCGCCTTTGAACAGGTCATTGACGGTGAACTGGAACGGGCGGGGCAAGGGTAATGGTCATCGGTTATGCCGGCGCATTCCTTGGTGGTCTCCTAACCTTACTCAGCCCCTGTTCAGCTTTACTGCTGCCAGCTTTTTTCGCTTACGCTTTCACCACCCCTGCCCAGCTCGTAGCCAGGACCGGACTGTTTTACCTGGGGCTGCTCTCCACACTGGTGCCGCTGGGCGTCTTCGCCGGTGCTCTCGGCTCTTTGGTGACCCAGCACCGCAGTATTCTCATTGCAGTTGCGTCAGCTCTGGTTATCAGCGTGGGAATAGCCCAGCTGATAGGGATCCGTCTGCCCCCAATGTTCCGCAGCGCCCATCAAGGTGAAGGCTCCCGTTTGTCCGTGTTCGTCCTCGGTTCTGTCTACGGGGTCGCCGGGGCCTGCACCGGCCCCATTCTCGGCTCAGTCCTGACCGTGGCGGCGGTGGGAAGCAATGCCGTGTATGGCGGAGTTCTGCTCGCCGTGTACGCGTTGGGGATGGCCTTGCCGCTGTTTATGCTGGCTCTCCTGTGGGACCGGCTGGGGGTTTCCGGGCGGAGTTGGTTGCGGCCGCGTCAGGTCAGGGTGGGGCGGTGGTCCAACTCCGTGGTGATGGTCATTTCCGGTGGCCTCTCAATCGGCATTGGGGTGCTCCTGCTTGTCACCGACGGCACCGCAGGACTCGGTGGGGTACTGACTGTGTCCGACCAGTTCCGCCTTGAATCAGCTGCCAGCGGGATCGCCTCGGATGTATCCAACCCGGTATTCATGGTGGCGGCCGTGACAGTGTTGGCGTTGACCGCCGCACTGCGTTGGAGGACCCGCCGAGGATCAAGCGACGCCGGCGCTGAAAGGAAAATATCCGTAGCGCGCGAGGAAAAGGACGTTCGATGAAGGACGATCACCGCATCTCACTGGCTGCGGCCCTGTCACACTGGCCTGCCCGGCGTTGGTTGGCCGCGGTCGGCGGCACGCTCATCACCTACCTGATCGTGGCCGTCCCGACGGATCTTATTGACACGCCGCTGTTCACCCGTGAGGTTCCGCCGACGTGGTGGTCCTTCCCTGTTCTGGCCGTGACGGCCGGACTCACCGGCATGGTGGCCGCCACGTACGTCGCCCGGGAACCTGCTCTGCAGAATGACCGCCACGGCCGGTTCGGAGCCGCTGGTACAGCGATATCGTTCTTCGCGGTCGGTTGCCCGGTCTGCAACAAGCTCGTCCTGCTGGCGTTGGGAGCCTCCGGTGCGATGCAGTACTTCGAACCCATCCAGCCGCTGCTGGCTGCCGGGTCCGTAGCCCTGCTCACGTGGGCTCTCCACCAACGGGCGACATCCGAGGACCGGTGCCGGGCACCACAGGTGCCATCTGCCGCACGGTCAACAAACGGTTGACACATGTGCGAGGACGATGAGCTCCCTCAATCAGAACGCGGGCCAGAGCCGGCCTTACACCCGAACGACGTCGCTACGGTGATTCTTTCTCCCAGAATGTAGCTTCGTCGAAACTCCAGAGTCCTTGCCCGATAACATCCAGTGCGTTCGATCAGCAACAACGGCATCCCCTCGGCACAGTTCAAGCAGGAGGCCTGATCCGCGGAGGCAGCTACGGCCGTAAGTTGCTCGGTCCCGCCATCCAGCACAATGCCACAGCGTCTTTCCAGCTCGGCATACAGTGCGGCGTCGGTGAAATCCGCTTGCATCAGCTTCACGGCGACCGCAGCCGGGAGCCAAACCTGGTCCAGGCCAAGGGGTTCCCCATCGGCAAGACGCACACGCGAAAGATGGAAGAACTCCGTATCGGCATCAAGGGACATCTTCCCAGCAACCGAAGCATCCCGGACAAGGTGCTGTGCCAGCACGACACTTGAATGGTGCAGGCCAGATTCACGGATGGACGCCAACAAACTGTAGATCGGCCCGTAAGCCGTGCTCTTCCCCGCAACAACCGCAGGCTTCCGCCCGGGGTGAGCGGTAATCTGCCCGGCCTCACGGAGCGGCCGCAGCGCAGCCCTGATCGTGCCCCTGCTGACGCCGTACCGTTTGGCCAGCTCCAACTCGCCCGGAAACCCCGAATCAAAGACGCCACCAAGAACCTCATCCATAAGGTCGGCGCTGACCTTTTTCCACAACGGAGGACGCCGCGGCCCCCCGGCCCGGGTAGAGCCTTCCGCTGGAAGGGACGCCTGCTCTTCAGTATCCACGTAGCCTCGAGTGATATGTGTGACCATTGCCGTGACACGACACTACGTCACCGACCGCAGGCACCAAAAGCTTCAATCCCCTCCAGGGAGAACCTGTTCTGGGGTGTGTATACGGGTATCTCAGCCAAGCTGAGGAAGGAATCGTCGAGGAGTTCTTGTCCTCAAACCAGAGCCCTTCGGAGCGTTAATGACGTCGGCACGGCGTATGCGGGCCGATATTTCCTCGGGCGACTCTCATTTCAGGGTAGAGGGCAGGAACTTCCCCGCCTCTTGCGGACCAGCACCTCGGGAAGAGTTCCGATGGACACGGCGGCCAGGCAGGGACTAACGAATGCGAATAGTTGGAACACACCCAATAGTGCTCGGCGGGATGCATGAATTGCGCAGGTGAGCCCATGGGCCGGAACCAATGATGGTTCAGCTGCCCTGCTCGTGCCCTAAGTTTTCTCCAGCTACTCGTCTTCCGAGTCCTAAGCGGACTGGCGGGAGGCTAACTTGGCCTGCACTTCGGTCATGTCCAAGGCCTTCAGCCGCTCGATGAGCTGGTCCAAGGAGGAGGGGTTCAGTGCCCCGGGCTGGGAGAAAACCAGGATGCCATCACGGAACGCCATCAGTGTCGGAATAGAGGTAATGGAAGCGGCTGCAGCCAGAGCCTGCTCGGCTTCAGTGTCAACCTTGGCGAAAACGATGTCCGTGTGCTTCTCCGAGGCTGCGCTGAAGGTCGGGGCGAAGGCCCGGCAGGGACCGCACCAGGCGGCCCAGAAATCCACCAGCACGATGCCGTTACCGGTGACGGTGCCCTCAAAGGTTTTTTCGGTGATATCGATGGTTGCCATGCTCTAACTCTATACCCCGGGGGGTAAACCATGGAAAGATGAGGAGCACGACAACCACCACAGGGGAAGGAGCCAATCATGACCGTCACCCCTACCGAGACCCCACCGACGACAAACCCTGAACCCACCGCTGCCCCGGTACCGTCTACCGCACCCGAGCAAGGCGCAATACCCAGGACGACCAAAGGGGCTGATGAGGAGCAACCTCAGACAATGAACGCGCTCAGGCGAAACCACGCCCAGCTCGGCGCGGTGATCACTGCTGTGCAAGCAGGGACAAACTGCCAGACTCTGATTACCCAACTCTCCGCAGTCCAGACAGCGCTGAACAAAGCATGCTTTTCCATCGTTTCCACGGAGATGCGCGACTGTCTTGCCAGAACGCCAGCGGATGAAACGCCCCCTGGAGCATTATCCCTGGAGGAGATCCGCAAACTCTTCCTTACCCTCACCTGACCAAGACTGCGCGGACAGGACGCGCCGCCGGCCCAAAGGCCAACGTATCCATCTCCACAAAAGTCATTCCGATATCTGGCCGCCTACCAAAACTGCCCCTCCCGCGGGATGTACCCTTAATCACAAGGAATACCTCCACCAGGAAAAAGCGACACCGTCTCAGCGCTTAGTGAAAAGCTTCGAAAAGAAAGCCGCCACGGCCGAAGGCTCGTTCTCATGACCGGCGCAGCGCTGGGCCCGGGGCACACCCCGCAGCACCTGATCCACATGTTGACCGCAGCCGGCCCACGTCGTTTTCCCACATTTCCTGCATGACACCGCTCGGCACATCTGAAATCTCCTTTTCGATAAGTGACTACCTATATGCCTCCAGTATACCCCCGAGGGTATACCAGCATGCCAAGCGAGACTGACCCATCGCGAACAACTCAATGAACACTATGGCCGCCATCACCGGGTCGAAGGCGCGTCGTGGACCACTTTCCACCTCGGGCACCCCGCGCCATCAAGGCAAAGGCGGACTAAAGATATGGGTCGTTATGAAACCTCTCTTTGACACTCCGGCTTTACCCGGACTCGGACGTCGCGGACGCGGGTCTCGTGCGCGGTTAAAAGATGAGCTACAGGACATGCCGGACTGCCCTCCGGCGTGCCAGAAGCCGCCATGGCCACCGCCGTGAAGTCACCGCCTTGGATACCCCTAGGGGTATATGGAACGATGTGGACATGCCAACAACTCCGCGCACCGCAGCGCCGACCCTCCTCTCCGGGCCCGCCGTCGGCATTCCGTCGCAACGCAAGATACTCTCCGTCCTGGTCGGTGGCCAGATCCTTGGAGGCGTCGGGATGGGCGCGACATTGTCGCTCGGCTCGCTGCTCGCAGCACAACTTTCCGGATCGCCAGCATGGTCGGGGATGGCCGCCACCATGAGTACCCTCGGGGCAGCCATCGCTGCCGTGCCCTTGGCCCGTCTCGCAGTCGCCAAGGGGCGGCGGATATCGCTATCGACCGGGGCGTTCATCGCCGGCGCGGGGGCTATAATTGCCATCACATCGGCGGCGGTGTCGGTCTTTCCCTTGCTTTTGCTCGGTTTGATGCTGCTCGGAGCAGGAGCCGCGGTCAATCTGCAGAGCAGGTTCGCCGCCACTGACCTTGCCCCGGCCAGCACCAAAGCACGGGACCTGTCCATCGTTGTTTGGTCCACAACCCTTGGCGCAGTGCTCGGGCCCAACCTTTCGGTCCGGGCGAAGCCGTTGGCGCGGCGATCGGCTTGCCTCCACTGACGGGTGCGTTCGTCTTCTCTGTGGCCGCCCAACTGGCCGCGGCCCTCGTGTACCTGGTAGGGCTGCGGCCGGACCCGCTTCTGGCGGTCATGTCGGCGCGGGACACAACCGTTGAGGCACCCCGCCCGCGCAGCGGCACACTGATCCTGCGCAGCAACGCGAGGGCGCGTTATGCTGTGGCCACCGTTGCGCTGAGCCATGCCACCATGGTGGCACTGATGTCCATGGCGCCGGTTCACCTGCGCGAGCATGGAGCAAGCCTGGTAATCGTAGGCTTTACCATCAGTCTGCATATCGCAGGGATGTATGCCCTCTCCCCGACGTTCGGCTGGTTGGCGGACAAAGCCGGGAGGGTGCGTGTCGTGCTGTTGGGCCAGTTCATGCTTTTGGTGGCCCTTATCATCGCCGGTGTCGCTGCGAACTCACACCCCGCCATGACGATCAGCCTGGTCCTGCTGGGTCTCGGCTGGTCGGCTTCGGTGGTGGCAGGATCGGCAATGGTGGCGGAATCGGTTCAAATCCAGGACCGCCCCGCCACCCAGGGCATCTCGGATTTGAGCATGAATACTGCGGGCGCCCTCGGAGGCGCCCTGGCTGGCCCGATTCTGGCCTTAGTGGGATACTCCGGACTCGGATTCCTCGCGATAGCCGTGGTGGCTGTCGTCGTTATCTGGACATCACTGCGCACAGCCTAGATCCAGTGCAATATGGACCGATGGAGAGTGTGCCCTCGGAACCCGGGATGCCGACGGCCCTGGCGTTGGCACGGGCCGGTGCCAAACTTCCTGCACCTGACGCCCTACCCGGGGCTGTGTATATGGGCCGAAATGCGACAGTTTCCTTCACTGCATCGCCCGCACCGAGAAGCGACCGTCCTATGGTCCGACCGGGTTAATGACCTGGCGATGTTGCGTCTGCATCAGACGGAACACCTTTCAGTGCCGTTAACGGCCCAGTACCTCAATGTGTTGATGACTGCTGATGTTGTGCCTCATTGTCGCGCCGTGCCGGCTGAGATTCCCGTGGTTTTCGGGCTAGTCACATTGACGTTTAGGTCCGCGGTTTCTGCCCGTGCTCGGTGGCATACGCGTCGATGATCTCCTCAAGGTTTTCCCCTGTGTGCAGGAAGCTCTCCTTGAGTTCAGACCCCAACTGGTCCAGCGCCAGAGAGAGTTGCCGTGCGCTGAGCCGTACCGCGGTCTCCTGCCGATCCATGGCGGCATCGCGCAGGCGTAGCGCGTAGGGTAGCTGGCGGGATAGAGACATATCAGGGTTTTGCTCTTGAAAGTAGAAGCCCTCGGCATGCTGCGCAAAATCCAGGCGTACTTTCACCACTTCATCAGCGAAAGTATCCAGAACCCGTGAGACGATGGCGGCGTCCATTTCCCTGATCGCGTCGGCGTACCCGACATCGGCCAGGCCTTTGAGCTCCAGTGCCAGGGCCCGACGTCGGGACAGCGGCGGATAGATCTGCGTAAACCAGGTCAGTGCTGCGGTGAGCAGGGCAAAACCAGTCAAGGCTTCTAGGGGAGAGACGATCCGGATCCATGTGTCGGTAGCGACGACGTCCCCGTAGCCGAGGGTAGAGAGAGTGACGAACGAAAAGTAGAACGCTTCGTGCAGGTCAGGATAGGCCGCCGGATCCACGCCCGGCGAGTACATGAACCCGCCCGGAATGTGGGGGTAGTAGATCAGTGCCCAGCCTGTCCCTTGAATTGCCACCCACAACAAGATCACGGTCACCATCGCTGCTGGCCCGAGGCTTGATCCGAACCGGTGTCCGATCATCTTCGAGAACCGCCACGCCACAGCCAGTACGAGCCCGCTGAGGTGACCTTGACCGCTGGGGTGCAACAGGGTGTGGAACATGTCCATGAGCCCAAACAGGACGATCACGATCCCCACGATCGTCAGCACAACACTCATTCCAACGTTCCTCTCTCTCGATCATTGCTGTTCCCACTCGCCTTATCATCACGGCCCGCCAAACTGATCCGACTGCCGTCAAACCCTGGTCCACCCACTCCAGAGGGACAGAGCAAAAGAATGCCGGCCGCGAGCTGGTGGTCTACGAAAACGCGTGCTATCAGCCAGCCGAAGGAGTACTCATGCTTTGTCCAATCGGCGATCCGGCGAGGGACCGACGTTTCCAGGTCGGTTCCTATGTTGTGATGCGTTCGGGGCTGAGGTCGATCCTGCGCAGCAGCTGCGCGTTGAGTGCGACCACGATCGTGGACAGGCTCATCAGCACGGCTCCGGCTGCGGGTGAGAGGACGAACCCGGCGAACGCGAGTACGCCGGCGGCCAGCGGGACCGCGAGGATGTTGTAGCCGGTGGCCCAGACGAGGTTCTGGATCATTTTCCGGTAGCTTGCCCTGGACAGGTCGATCATCGCCAGGACCGAGCGTGGGTCGTTTCCGGCCAGGACGACGCCGGCGGATTCCATCGCGACGTCGGTTCCGGCGCCGATCGCGATCCCGACTTCGGAACGGGCCAGGGCGGGAGCGTCGTTCACGCCGTCCCCGACCATCGCTACCTTCAGTCCGCGGGACTGCAGTTCTGCCACCTTGGAGTCCTTGTCCTGCGGCAGGACGTCGGCGAAGACCTCATCAATGCCCAGTTCAGCGCCGACGGCGTCGGCCACCTGACGGGCATCACCGGTGATCATAGCTACCTTCACCCCGCGGTCCTGCAGGGCTTTAACTGCTGCCTTCGACTCGTCGCGGACGCGGTCCTCGAGCCGGACCGCTCCGATCACCTCACCGTCGCGGACCACGTGCAGCACCGAAGCGCCGCGGTCCACCCATTCCTGAATGGTTCCGGTCATGTCCGCTGGTGTGTTCAGGTTCAGTTCTTTCAGCATGTTCGGTCCGCCGACGGCGACCTCGGAGCTGTTGACGGTCGCGCGGACGCCGCGTCCGGTCATGGAGGAGAACCCGTTACCGCGGTAACCGTACGCCACGGCTTCCGGGTCCTCTGTTGCCGTCTGGACAATGGCCCGGGCCACCGGATGTTCGCTGTCGGATTCCACCGCCGCGGCCAGCGCCAGCATTTCCGCCTCGCTGATACCGCCGGTAGTGGTGGCCGCGGTGACGGCGTGGCGTCCCTCGGTAAGGGTGCCGGTCTTGTCGAACAGCACGACGTCGATGGTGCGCATCCGCTCCAACGCCATCCGGTTCTTGATCAGCACCCCGCCCTTCGCCGCACGCTCCGTGGAAATGGCGATAACCAGTGGAATGGCCAGCCCGAGCGCGTGGGGGCAAGCGATGACCAGCACGGTCACGGTCCGGATCACCGCATCATCCGGACTGCCCAGCAGCAACCACGCGATGAAGGTGATGATGCCCGCGATCAGTGCGAAGTAGAACAGCAAGGCCGCTGCACGATCGGCGAGGGCTTGGGCCTTGGACGAGGAGGCCTGCGCCTCGGCGACCAGACGCTGGATCCCGGCCAGCGTAGTGTCCGACCCGACGGCGGTCACCTTCACCCGTACCGCGTTGTCGGTCGCAACCGTTCCGGCAACCACCGTTTCACCGACGGTACGGGCGACGGTGCGGGATTCCCCGGTGATCATGGACTCGTCGAACTCCGCTGCACCGTCAACAATGTCACCATCGGCCGGTACCCGGGCACCCGAACGGACGAGGACAACGTCACCGGCGGCCAGCGTACTGACCGAAACGGTTTCGATGCCCGACTCGGTGACCTTGTCCGCCTCGTCGGGGAGCAGCGCCGCCAGCGCGTCGAGGGCACCGGCAGCGGAACCGAGGGCACGCATCTCCATCCAGTGACCCAAAAGCATGATGACCACCAGCAGCGCCAGTTCCCACCAGAAGTCAAGGTTGAAGTTCCCGACGCCGAGGGTCGTGATCCAGGACGCGATGAACGCGACACTGATCGCCATCGCAATCAGCAGCATCATCCCCGGCTGCCGGGACTTCAGCTCGGTGATGCCACCTTTGAGGAACGGCGCACCACCATAGATGAAGATGACCGTACCGAGGATCGGTGAGATCCACATGGAGCCGGGGAATTCCGGTGGTGTGTAGCCGACGATCGTGGCGAACATGTGGCTGAACAGGACCACCGGAACGGTCAGGACGAGGCTGACCCAGAACCTGTTCTTGAACATGGCCGTGGAATGCCCGGCGTGCTCGCCGTGGGAATGTACCTCGTGATCAGCGTCCGCGTGCTGGGTTACCTGCCCGTGGTGTTCGTGCTCATCGGCGTCCAGGGCGGAGGTCGGCTCGTCCGTGGGCATCGCCTGGCCGTGCGTGTCCGGATCTGCGGCCCCGGAATTCTCGTGGCCGTGGGTCTGGTGTTTCATGACGGTCCTCCTTCGTCCAGAGGGGATGCAGTCCCCCGACCTGGAAAGTCAGGCGTTGGTGAGTTGATAACCGGCCTGCTCGACCGCTGAACGTACTGCAGCGGGAGGAACTGGCTGGTTGCTGCGGACAGCGACGGTGGAGGTCCCGCCCGCGACGAGGTCGACCCGGACAGCCGTAACGTCCTCGAGGGCGCTCACGGCTGAGGTGACCCGCGATGCGCATGATCCGCAGGTCAGACCAGTGACGTCGAAACTGGCGGTCACATCACCAGTAGACGTGGGAACGGACGAAGCTCGCGTGCCCTTAGCTAAAGCGTCCTTGGCTGTGGTGTCTTGGGGTGCGCAGCAGGCGCAGCCCGAGGATGACTTGTCGGTCAGGGTCAGATCAGAAGAAGAAGTGCCGCACATGGTGATCTCCAAACAAGAGTGGGCTATTAGAGTCCGCGGCTGGGATCCGGTGGTCGTTCAGGCCGGCTCGAGCCGCATCAGATGACCTTCAGGGAGTAAGCGACCCAATCAGAGTGGGCACGGACTTCCCGTTTCGGTAACGAGCAACTTATACCCCTGGGGGGTATAGTGTCAAGGTGACTGGGGACTATTGCCTTTCTGCTGGTCGGTCGAGGCACCCCAGAAGGAGCACCCCGACCTCCCAGCGATTCCCGGTCACTCTGAGGCGTACCGGTCCAGGATGGACTGCATCTGGGCGATTTCTTCCTGCTGGGTTTTGACGATCGCTTCGCACAGCTCCGTGATTTCTGGATCCGTGATGTTGGATTCCTGGCAGACCAGGATCGCGCGGGAGTGGTGCGGGATCATCGATTTCAGGAATTGCTCGTTGCCGACGAAGGTTTCTGTCCGCCCGAGGGCGAACACTCCGACGAAGAGCACCGCGAACCCGACCAGCATGGCGATGTTCGCTTTGGTGTTCTTGAACATCGACCACATGCCGATGACCATGACGATCGCCATCGCACCGACCATGAGCAACGCCATCCAGAAGTTGCTCAGGTTGTAGTAGAAGTGATCGATGGACCGGACCATCGACATGGACAACGTCCACATCAGCCCCAGGCTGATCAGCAGGATGAGACCAAACTTCACATACATCTTCTTGCCTGACCCACCATGACCCGAGCCGCCATGACTGGAGTGATCCTTTCCGCCACTGGCAGTCTCGCCCTTGCCGGAGGCTTCTTCCTGGTGGTGTTGTTCGGTGTGCTCCTGTTCATGTCCGGGAGTTCCTGCGCGGTGGCTGCCGGACGTGTTTTCTGCTGAGTTCACGGAGTCCTCCTTTGGATATCGCCGTAAAGGCCATGATGGAAAAGCTTTAGCCCAGGGAGGACAGCAGTTCCGCGCAGGCCTTCTCACAGCGGCGGCACGCTTCAGCGCAGATCCGGCAGTGGTCGTGCATCCCGGCGTGCTGCTCACACTCGTCAGCGCAGGCCTTGCACGCGGTACGGCAGGCTTCGACGATGGTTCGGGTGAGGTTCGGGTCGTACCCGGTGTGGCGGGACAGCACGTTACCGGTGGTCGCGCAAATGTCCGCGCAGTCCAGGTTGGTCCGGATGCACTTGGTCAGCTCGGCGACCATATCCTCGCTCAGGCACGCATCCGCACACGCGGTGCACGTCTGGGCACATTCAAAACACGCTTCGATGCATTCGGCGAGCTTTTCCTTGTCCACTCCCCCGAGATCCTTGGGGTAGGTGTCGAGCATGGACGTCAAGTGGTGTGTCATTGTTTTCTCCTCAATCAGGGTGCAGCTGATCCAGGTCAGCCGCTAATTGGTTGTGTGTACCGGAATTGGGCTTGTGCAGGTGCGTGCGCTCTGACTCGCAGCCGACGGACGTCGGACTTCGAAGACGTCGGACTTAGAGCAGGCATGAGGGCACGCCAAGGAAGACCCACAAGACGGGCCTGGAATTTTATGTGCGACTGATCGATAAGGCCGTCAATGACGGAGTGAGGTGATCACGTCTTTCGAGCACCGGATCAAAGAAACCGGGCGGGCGGTAACCGCTATCGTCGGGGAACGACTCGACCTGAGCGGCAAGGGCCACAACCTGCTCCGCGGGTAACGCCGGCTGCGGTGCGGTGATGCCCTCAGTGGTGTTGACCTGCTGATGGCAACAGGCCTGCGCCGACGGTGAGCCCTTAGGCCCGGCCGTCATACTCATCGCCGTCGCAGCACCAGGCTGACCCGACGGCTCCATAGCCACCGTACGGTCACCCATCGACATCGGACCGTGCTGTTCCATCTGGAGGCACAAGGCTGCAGCGGCAGAGGTCGTAAACGCGAACACCAGTGAAAAGCTCAGCACGATACGCATCACCGCCTGCACGGTGACGCCTCCATTGCCTCGCACTGATGCTGAAATTGCGACCCCTCCCGGTCTTTCGCCTTGAAACCACCCTAATAAATGGTAAGACTGCTGACCAGTAGGCACCCGCGGCGACCTAATTTCAGGACTTTTTCGGTCGTCATCTCACTAGCCTTCATGACACCGGCTCCCGTGAAGGGGGCTCGGCTCTCAGCCCTAACTGCGCCTGGGCCGCGGGACGTTCGCGGCTTTCCTGTGACGTGGTGTCCTCTGCTCAGGGTGCGGCCGGGCCAGGACGCGTCGGCTCCGGCTCTTCACCGGGGAACCCATCTCGACCATGCGCATGGATACCTCGAGGCCCCTCATCACGGACCTGATCCGGACTCGGGCATCCAGGAGAAAGCCGAGGATCTGGCCATGAACCCGGCAGACCTCGCCCGGTACTGCGTCCAGGCCATTGGTTCCGCCCGGTCGCTCTGGCTCCCGGGACGCCGTCCCCAGCCTCGTCTCGGTCACGGTGAGAGGGATCTATACCTGAGATCGATCCTCTGGCCATCCCAGCTTCTAGTGGTTAATCGGATCTCGGTGAAGGCCCGAGGATTAGAACCAGGTCGAGGGATCGACGAGCGTGTCGTTGATCATGACTTCGAAGTGCAGATGGCAGCCGGTGGAGTTGCCAGTGGTTCCAACCCCGCCCACAAACTCTCCCCGAGCAACTGTTTGGCCTACGCCGACGGCAATCGTCGCGAGGTGGTTGTAGGTGGTCTTCAGCCCATTCCCGTGGTCGACAACGATACGGTTCCCTCCACCGTAGGGACTCCATCCAGCTTCGCTGATGGTTCCACTGGCAGCGGCCGTGACAGGGGTGGAACATGAGCCGGTGAGGTCGATGCCGGTGTGCATTTCCCCTGGCACCCCGGTCAGTGGGTTGGTGCGATATCCGAAGGTCGAGACGGTGGTCATTTCGGCCAAGGGCGCGCCGAGGCCGGACTGTTTAGGAGGTTCGGCAGCAGGGCTTTCGTCCGCGTCATCGCCGGGGGTCATCTCGATGGGACCATCAGCCAGAAAGTGCGATGAGTCTACCGACCCTGTCGCCGGCTCCGCGGAGGAGGCGCCCACGACTGCGGCGCGGCTGAAATCCACGCTGGCTTTCGGGTCGGCTTCAATGGTTTGCGCTCGTGGCTGCTGAGCGCTGTCCGCGGCCGCGCTGACGGCGGCTGGTTCTACGGATGACGGGGCCGCTGCAGTCACGGGGATGCCGGAGAGGAGAACGCCGCTAAGCACACTGGCGGCCGAGATTGCACCGGCGATCGGGGCGACAGGTGAAGGGCGGCGGTTCGTCGCGCTCCGCTTCGCGGCGCGGCGGCCCTGCTGGTGACGGGGGGTGGCCGGTTCTGCGCGGCGACGTCCTGTGGCGGCGCGGCGTCGACCGTGGGCGTTGTGGGAAGACAACGATGATCTCGTCTCGCTCAGGGGAAGGGTGAGGGCATGCCGAAGTGCAGGGGGATGACTCCGGCATGCCCAGGTGTGGGTAGGCAAAGGGCTTGGAGCGGTTCGCGGTCGCCCTGTTGGCCCTTTTTGCCTACCCGGCTTAGGTGGTTGTTAGCCGTTGACCCGGACGAAGGATGAGCCGGCGAGATCGCTCAGGGGGTGCAGGAGGGTGTCGTTGACACCGTTCATGCCGCTGCTAATGACCTGGCCGTTACCTACATAGATGGCGATGTGGCCGGGTCGGATGACCAGGTCACCCGGTGCGGGCGAGCCGACAACGGTCCCGTACTGGTAGAACTGCTCGGGCCCGAGGTCGCCCACAGACTTGCCGATGGACCGCAGCGCGACCTCGACGAGGATGGTGCAGTCCTGCGTGCGGCCGATCTGTGCGTAGGCGGAGGCGACCAGCGCGGCACCGACACTGCTGCTCGCTGCAGGGGCAGGAGCCGGCTTCGGCTCGGGAGCAGGGGCAGGGGCAGCGGGAAGCGCTACGGCAGCCTGCAGCGCCACTTCCTGCACGGCAGGGCTCGGCTGTACCGGGGCGGGTTCCACCGCCTGCACTGTTACAGGTGACGGGTCAGCTTCGGGGACCGGGTGCTCCAGGACAGGAGCCGGAGCAGCAACCACCGGAGCGGGCGCAGCGGTAACGGCTTCTCGTTCGAAGGAGATAGCGGCCGATGTATCCGCGGACACCGGCTCGGATTCCACGGTGGTAACCAGCGAACTGGTGCTCACCTGACGCTGCGGTGCGTCCACCGCCTGGGCCGGAAGGCCAGCGGTGAGAACGAGACCAGAAGCTGCGGTGATCACTGCAGCCTGACGGCCTGCAGAACCCATGTTGGAGGAAACAGCCTTGGAGAGGACCGCCAACGTATTGGTCTGGGCGGGGACTGCGCGATGGCGCGCGGGGGCATGCCGAGTGGACATAGATGAGTACCTTCTCCCAACGCCTGCGAGGTTAGCTGTCGGGTTCGGATGGGAGTCACCCGGCCGTGGACACGGCTTAACCCCAAGGACCCATAAAGCGTTGGGCCCGCGTACATGGTTCCCCCGCCTCTGCCAGCGGAAAACGGACGACCCCACCACGGTGACAGAGCTCGGCGATCCGTGTGGGAGTGCCTCCATGGGGTGCAGGCACGAGATTGAGGGTATCCCACCGGACTGCGAATATCACAATTGGGTCACGGTGGGTCTCCCCTGTCACCTCAGGAAGCTCCTTTCCCCGATTCCTGTGGTGGCGCTGAACGCGCAGCTCCTGCGCCAGCTGAATCTGGCATCCGGCAGCCACCGCTGGTGGAGCACCGATTCGATCCGGCCCAGGATGGGTCGGTACTCTGATATCAGGCATAAACCATCACGTAGGCGGGAAGGGGCAGGACGGTGCATAAGTATCCGCCGAGAGCGCTGTTCGTTCCCCTTTCACGCCGCTTTCCCCGGGCAGCTCTTCTTTTCAGTCTGACCGCGGTCATTGTGGGCATCCTTGCGATGCATGTGTGGATGGGCGGGCATGGTGCCTCACACGCCGTCGGCCCGGTGGTCACCGCGGCGCCCGCAGCTGATGTGCACCACCAGGCGATCACGCCGGCATCCGCATCCGACACCGCAGACTCGGGAATGACCCTGAATCTGGATTGTGCGGATACGTGCGGTGAAGAGATCGCCGCGGCCGTGTGCATCCTGGCGTTCCTGGTTGTTTCCTTCGCCGCTGCCATCGTCCTCAGGAGCCGGCTGGTCTATGGCCGTGTTCGCCTGCGGGGCCCGCCGCCGGTAGTACAGCTTCCCCGCACCTTCGTACCTTCGCTGACACTGGTTCAGCTCTGCATCAGCCGCACGTGAGAGTCGCGTAAGTACCCGACTCCGGTAACGGCCCGACGGCAACCCCGTCGTGCCGACGTACTGAACTGCAGCTAGCTCAACCATCGAAGGACACCCCTCATGACCAAGCGTTACCTTTCCATGTCCGCACTGGCGATCGCCGCGACCCTCACGCTTGCCGGTTGTGGATCCGGCGAAACACCCGGCACTGCTACGGCGCCGGAGAGCAGCGCCGGCTCCGCTGCACCGGAAACCACGCAGGACACTGCGGCCGAACCTAACGATGCGGACGTCATGTTCGCCCAGATGATGATCCCGCACCACCGTCAGGCCGTGGAAATGAGCGAGATCATGCTCGCCCAGGACTCCATCAGCCCGGAAGTACGCGACCTGGCTACCCAGATCAGAGATGCGCAGGCACCCGAAATCGAGACGATGACCGGCTGGCTCGAAGCTTGGGGTGAACCGGTCGAACCCGAAGGTGGCATGGAAGGCCATGACATGGGGGACATGGGCGGTGGCGGGGAGATGCAGGGCATGATGACCGAGGACGGGCTCGCCGGGCTGGAAGCCGCCGAAGGCGACGAAGCGGCGCGCATGTTCCTGGAGTCCATGACGGCCCACCACGACGGAGCGGTCGAAATGGCGCAGGAAGAAATCGAGAACGGGCAGTACCCGGATGCCATCGCCCTGGCGGAAACCATCGTGGAAACGCAGCAGGCCGAGATCGAGGAGATGGAAGCCCTCCTGGCCGAGCTCTAAGACGGGCAAGCACAGTCCGCCGGAGGCGTCCATTACCGGCGTCTCCCGCGGACCGTGCCTTCCTCCTCTTCCCGTCATTCCCCCTTTGGTTGGAGAGCAACAAATGCGTCCAAAATTTTTCCCTATCCTTCTCCGCCGTCGTCTCGTCTTGCCCACGGTGGCGCTTATCTCGATGATGTCCGTGGCGGCCTGTTCGGCTCCTTCGGCGGCACCGCAACCACCCGGCACAGCAAAGAGCTTTCCCACCGGTCATGTGCACGGTATGAGCGTGGACCCGGGCAGTGACCGGGTGCTGTTAGCCACCCACAACGGGCTGTACGACGTCTCCTCCTCCCCCGCCCCACGCATCGGACCCGTCATCGACCTGATGGGATACACCGCCGGTGAGAACAACACCCTGTACGCGTCCGGGCACCCCGGACCGGACACAGATCTGCCCAACCCGGTTGGGCTGCTCAGCTCCACCGACGGTGGTAAGAGTTGGGAGCCCCTGTCCCGGCAGGGCCAGTCCGACTTTCATGCCCTGACCAGAACCGGGGAATCATTCGTCGGATACGACGGGCAACTGATTACCAGCGGTGATGGTCTTCAATGGCTTCCGGCGGAAACCCAGATCGCTCCCTTCGACCTCTCCGGCACGACAAGCAGCGACGTCGTGCTGGCCACCACAGGGGAAGGGCTCTACCGTTCCACCGACGCCGGTTCCACTTGGAGTCTTGTCGCTGACAGTCCTCTACTGTTGCTGACCGCCCTGGACGGGGAAACGGCAGTCGGTGTCACTCCTGAAGGTGACATTCACACCAGCGCAGACGCGGGGGCGACCTGGGCGAAGAAGGGATCCATCGAGGCCGCACCCACCGCCATAGACACACACACCGACGACGGAGCCGATCAGGAAATTTGGGTTGCCACCGAAACCGGCGTGAAAGTGTCCGGTGACGGCGGAACCTCATTCAACGATCTGGTGCCCTGATGCACGGACCCTACCTTCCGGATTGGAAAGAAATGTCCCAATGGCGCGGATGGCATGAAATGACCTTCCTGCTCCTGATCGCCACCATCGGCTACCTCCTGCTCAGGCGAACGTTCCCTTCATGGGTGTCGGTACTCATCGTCCTGCCCGTGGCGATCCTCGCCGCCTATACCGCTTCCTCCGACGCCCGGCGCGATCGGCGACGAAAATGAGCAGACAACTCTTCCGGCACGCACCAACCGGCGCCCCCCGGGCAGCAAAGATCGGCAAAAACCGGCCAGGAATGAAATTTCCGGTCCTGTTTCTGACCCTGTCATTGCTGATCTCCGGGTGCGCCGCTACCGATCCACTGGCGCAACAGGCCACAGCCGGAGATAACAAGAACTACATCGCCGGTGACGGTTCAGTGAGCGAGTACGCTCCCGAAACACGGGGAGAACCGGTGGAACTGACCGCCGAACTCTACGACGGGACGACGATCTCATCAGCCGACTGGGCCGGGCAAGTGACCGTCCTGAACGTGTGGTACGCCGCCTGCGCGCCGTGCCGTGTGGAGGCCCCGGACCTGCAAGCACTCTCGCAGGAACACCAGCAGGACGGTGTTCAGTTCTTCGGGGTGAACATTCGGGACCAACGGGGGACCGCTGAGGCGTTCGAACGGAACTTCGGCATCACCTATCCCAGTTTCAACGACCAGGACGGGACTGTTCAGTTCACCATGGCGGAGTACGTGCCGGCGCAGGCCGTGCCAAGCACCCTGGTGTTGGACCGTCAGGGCCGTGTTGCCGCCCGCATTATCGGGTTGGCGGAGAAAAGCACCCTGAAGGCTCTCATCGCGGATGTGGCGGCCGAACAATGACCCGACTCACGGACGCACCGGCCACGGTCATTTCCACCGTGGCCAACCCTTTCGCGGAGACCATCCTGAGCGGCTCACTTCTGCTGGCGGTTCCTATCGCTGTGCTGGCAGGGTTGGTGTCCTTCGCCTCACCGTGCGTCCTGCCTCTCGTACCCGGCTACCTCGGCTACGTCACCGGCCTGACCGGAGTCGACCTCGCACAGCAAAAGCGCGGGCGGATGGTTGCCGGGGTCGGGTTGTTCGTTCTGGGATTCTCATTGGTGTTCATGCTGATCGGAGCGGTGTTCGGGCAGCTCGGTGCGTGGCTTCAAGCGCCAGGGCAGGCATGGATCACCCAGGTGCTCGGTGTCCTGGTGGTCCTGATGGGTGTGGTCTTCCTCGGTGGCCTCTCCTGGTTCCAGCGGGAAGCGAGAATCCACCCACACGTACCTACCGGGCTCTGGGGGGCGCCGTTGCTTGGCGTCACCTTCGGCCTCGGGTGGGCGCCGTGCATCGGCCCGACCCTTTCGGCTGTCCAGCTACTGGCCTTCACCGACGGATCCGGCGCAGCCAAGGGCGCCTTGTTGACCTTCTTCTACTGTCTGGGACTCGGCGTCCCGTTCCTGCTCATAGCACTCGGAGCCCGCCGCGGCATGGGAGCCCTGCGCTTCTTCCGCACGCACCGCCTCGCGCTGCAACGGCTCGGTGGCGGGATCCTGATCACCCTTGGGTTGCTCATGGTCTCCGGCGTGTGGGGAGCCTGGGTCGCAGAACTCCAGAACTGGTTCGCCAACGACATCCGACTCCCCATCTAGACCCCTAAACCCGCTATCCACGTCTAGGTGCGACAGCTCGCCCCGCAACCCACCCTCCGGCAAGGTCATCAGGCCAGCCTCCCCATTTGATCGAAGCGGCCGTGCGAGGCCGTCTTCGACATCACCACCATTGGACCCACCATGAACGCAGAAGAATCCCTCGCCTACCTCCCGTCCCCATCTATCAGTTCCCTCTCGCTGGGACCGGTTTCCATCAGCTTTTACGCACTGTGCATCATGACTGGCATCGCTGTTGCCGTGTGGCTTACCAACCGCCGGCTTACAGCGCGCGGAGGTAACCCCGGGCAGGCTGTGGACGTGGTGATGTGGGCCGTACCGTTCGGGATCATCGGCGGTCGGCTGTACCACGTGATCACCGACTACCAGCTCTACTTCGCCCCCGGGAAGGACCCCTGGGGTGCCCTGCGGATATGGGAAGGCGGGCTCGGTATCTGGGGGGCGATCGCCCTCGGCGCTGTCGGCGCCTACATCGGTTGCCGCCGGAACGAGGTCAACTTTCTGGCCTTTGCTGACGCTGCCGCACCCGGCATCCTCATCGCCCAGGCGATCGGCCGATGGGGAAACTGGTTCAACAACGAACTCTACGGTGATCGCTCGACCCTGCCCTGGGCTCTCCAAATACACGACATGGACCTGTCGGCTGGGTCTGCACGGCTCGACGCTGCCGGCAACCCGGTCGTGCTGGGGTACTTCGCCCCGACCTTCCTCTACGAATCGCTGTGGTGCCTGGCCGCGGCGGCGCTGATCCTTTTCCTGGATAAGAAATACGCTCTGGGTGCCGGGGCACCTTTCGCCCTCTACGTCGCCCTGTACACGGCCGGCAGGTTTTTCTTCGAACTGATGCGCTCCGACTACGCCAACACCATCCTCGGGCTGCGCATCAACACCTGGGTCTCCGCCATCCTCTTCCTGGTTGCTCTCACAGTGTTCCTCATCCGTAGGAACCGGCCACGGTCATCAACCACCAAACCCGAGCAGGTCCCAGCGCATACCGGGGGCCGGTGATGCGCGTCGAACTCCGGTACACCGACGGGTGTCCGGCGGCGCAACCGTTGCGGGAAACAACCGAGGCCATCCTGGAGGACCTCGCTCCGCAAGAACACATCATTTTCACCAGGATTCCCGCCGGGGAAGGCGCCGCCGCAGCGATATTTCCCGGCAGCCCCATGCTACGGGTGGACGGACGGGAGATCGGCCCAGTTGCGAGCGGGCAGGTGGACGCAGCGGGGTCCCTTCCCGGGCCGGCAGTTCCACAGGAGCCGGACATCAGGGCAGCACTCGGACGAGCCGCCGTCAACTCACCGGTCCGGCTGCCCCTGCGGCACCGCCGGCTAGTGCTCATCGCCTCATTGCTGACCCTGTTCGGGGCGCTGCTGAGCCAGCTCGTGGTCGGGGGTGTAGTTGTGACCCTGACCGGCCTGGCCCTGCTGGCAATCGGGTTCAGCAGTAACGGCCGCCGGAAGGGCTCTCAGCCGTACATGTGGGCCGCCGGTTTCACCGCCCTGGCCTGGCTGTTGGCGACGGCCGCGATCTGGCGGGAGGTGGTCTTCCGCCAGCCGATACCGGTCGGCGCAACGGAAGGAACCTTGTTCTGGGCCGGTCTGGCCTCAGCCCTCGGCACCGTTCTGAGCGTCGCCGCCGGCACAGCGGCGCGCCACCGGCTACGGCGACAGCTGCGCCAGAAGCTCGACCAACCATGACCCGACAACCTGCACGCCCACAGATGAAGGAAAAACTCTGATGCTAATAGCCGCGTCTCTATCCACCGTGGTACCACCGCCGGATGAGGGCCAGTTACGGCCCGGCCTGGATCCCACCCAGGTTACCCCCGGGCTTCTGGGATTCCTCATGACCCTTTTCATGGTGATCGCCGTCATCTTGTTGATGCGTTCCATGGTGGGCCGGATCCGCAAGGTCCGCTACCGCGAGCAGGCAGCAGAGCAGCATCGCAACCACACCAGTACCGCCGAAACCCCCGCTACACCCGCCACTCCCCTGTCCGCCGGGGCACCACACACAGGAACCGGGCTAGGCAGATGAACTTATTTCCGAACACCCGAAAGTGTTTGAGGCATGCCCAGACGTCCCTCAAGGCCACCAACACTGGGCCCCTCCCCCGCAGGCCGCGAAAAGCGGGTGACCATGTCTGAGGCGTCTGCGCCGCCGGATGCGGTCCTTTACGACGAACGGTTGTGGCCGACGCCTTTCGTATGGTTAATCATTTCCGGAGTTGCGGCAGCATCGATTCTCGTCTTCGCGCCCATCAGCATCCTGACCGGAATCATCGCCTGCATCGTGATTTTTCTCGTCCTAGTTGTTCTCCTGGTGCTGTCCACTCCACGGATCACTGTGACCGCCACCTCGCTCAGCGTTGGCCGCGCCCACATCGACCGTGAATTTCTCGGCCCGGCGCGCGCTTATGTGAAACATGAGGCCACCAGAGAACGTGGCCCCGGGATGAACGGGCTGGCGTATCTATGCATACGGGGCTGGATCGACCCCGTGGTACGGATCGAGATAGAGGATGCGGACGACCCCACCCCCTACTGGCTGGTATCGACCAGACGTCCAACTGAACTCGTCAGCGCGCTGGGCCGCGACGAACCAGGCCACGAGTAACTCCCGGGCACAGCAGAACCCTGATTAAAGCCAGGCACCCATACTCGTCCACCTCGCGTTACGGGGAGGGAACCGAGAATCCAGGGGTGGCAGCACCACCCAATAGACTGGCCACCATGGAATATATCTCCGTGCTTTTGCCCTCTGCGGCTGTGGGAACCATCTTCTACTTCACGATGCGGGCCATCGTCGGCGCCGACAGGGCCGAACGTGCAGCGCAAGCCGCCGCCGAAAACGAGATGACACAGAGCGCACCAACCCAGGCCACCAGAGGGCAACTTGCAGCAAAAAACTGAAGCTGCAAACCAAGTCAGCACCCAACACGCACTGGCAGGACTCCGCCCGCATCCACGTAATCCAACAACGCGACGCTCGGAACGGTTGTGTCACTACATGTGCGACATCCCGCATCGTCACCCCAAGATCCGATGTTCTACAAGAGTCTATAAACTCTAAAGAAGTCTAATAAGTCTAAAAGTGTCTAAAGACGCAAGGTATGCTGGTTCTATGCCTAACCCTTTCCACGCAAGTTTCGGAGTAAGCCCCCCGCTGCTTGTCGGCCGCGATGCCGTCATTGAGGATTTCATGGAGGCACTCGACGACGGACCCGGCTCCTCGGGCCGCGCCACCCTCTACACCGGGGCCCGCGGATCCGGCAAGACAGTGATGCTCAACGCCATCGAGGACCGGGCGAAGGAACGCGGCTGGCTGGTTATCAGCGAAACTGCTAGCCCGGGCTTCATCACCCGCATCACCAGGCAGCACCTGCCCCGTCTCCTGCGCAGCTTCGATCCTGACGCGGTACGCCAAAAGTTGACCGGGATCACTGGTCCGCTCAACATCGGAGCAGTGACGTGGGAGAGCGTGGAATCGCACGTGGTGGAAGCGGGGCTGCGCAATCAGGTCGAGTTGCTCACTGATTTACTCGCCGAGCATGAAACAGGGCTGCTGATCACCCTCGATGAGATCCACCAGAACCAGATCAGCGAACTGCGGGATATCGCCACAACGGTCCAGCACGCCTTCCGGGAAGGCAGGGAATTGGCCTTCGTCGGTGCCGGGCTCACCTCAGCTATCAGCGACGTTGTCAACGATGATGTCCTTACCTTCCTTCGTCGGGCCGAGCGCCATACCCTAGGCCCGGTCACCCCCGCCGAAGTGAATCGTGCGCTGCGTGAACCTATCGAAGCGTCCGGACGAACCATCGGGAGTGACGCACTGCAGGTGATGACCGAGGGTACGAGTGGATACCCATTCCTGATCCAGCTCGTCGGCGCACAAACCTGGAGGCTACATACACGGGAAACCGAAATCACCGTCGAGGACGCAAAAGAAGGCGTAACCAGGGCATTGCGACGGCTGGGCGCTCTCGTGCATGAACCTGCCCTGGCAGACGCCTCTGACATCGACAAGTCGTTCCTCCTCGCAATGGCGAAGGACGACCAACCGTCGAAGATGTCCGACATTCAGGAGCGCCTGAAGGTCAACGTCAACTACGCCAGCCAGTACCGTCTGCGACTGATCGCTGCCGAGCTGATCCAACCCGTCCGCAGGGGCTATGTTGACTTCGCCCTGCCGTACCTTCGGGAATACCTGCGTGAACACGTGGCCGCAGATATCTGAGCAGCGCCGGACACAGCACAAAATGAGCCATAAGCTCCGCTTAGGAGCCAGCAGCCTCCCGGAACCTTCAGGTAGCGCCCATCATCGATTTTCTAGACCTTCCAATCCCAGGCCATTTCTCCGAGCACCCGTCACCCATCCTTTTATCCGAGGTGCGTGAACAAGTTGGTGGCGTTGCGCCGTACATCACCACGGCGAACCAGTTCTTCCTGGTCGATAATCCCAAAGTGGAACTCGATCATGTCGGCGACGTCGGAGCGGCTTACCGGACGATCGAGGCACCACGCCGTCAGGGAGTCCAGCACAGCCCGGCGTGCTGGCGCCGCAAGTGGTTCAAGTAGATCCGCAGAGTGTTCCTCGGCTCTCACATCGAGATAGGTGTTGTTCTTATCGTCTCCACTCATGCTGCGACTGTATGGGCGCTGGCTGGCTGTTCTCTGTGGATCCAGCACAGGCCCGAACTTTTAGGTCGTGTCTGTTAATTGTGGACTCGGTGGAATGTGACCATTGCGGTGAGTAGTACGCCGCCGAGGAACGTCGTGGCGTATTTGTCGTATCGGGTGGCGATTCCGCGCCAGTGTTTGAGGCGGTTGAAGCCGCGATCGACGGTGTTGCGTTCTTTGTAGGTCGCGGGGTCGAAGGACGGTGGCCTGCCGCCTGCGGAGCCTTTGGCTTTGCGCCGTTGGATCTGGTCTGAGCGTTCCGGGATGGTGTGCTTGATCCTGCGGGAGCGCAGTTCGCTGCGGGTTGAGGGGTGGGAGTACGCCTTATCGGCGAGCAACCGGAACCGGGTGCCCGTCCTGGAGCTTGTGGACTTCAAGTAGCGGCAGCAGCTGCGGGTTATCTCCGGCCTGGCCGGGTGTGAGCAGCATCGTGACCGGTGCGCATGCCCGGTCGGTGAGGGCATGGATTTTGGTGGTCAGCCCGCCTCTTGAGCGTCCAATCGCGTGATCAGCTGGCTCGTCGGGCAGAAACTTGTAACTCGCTCCTGCCCCCTGTGCGGTCCGCCGCGGCCTTCAGGTTCGGTGCTCCGGCGGCATGCTGATGAGCCCGGACACTGGTGGAGTCAACCGAGAGCAGGGACTCCAGCTCGATGTCATTTGCCTCGCTGGAGTCCCGCACTGCGGTGAACATCCGCTCATAAGATCCGTCGGCCGACCAGCGCCGGTGCCGCTCCCATACCGATTGCCAGGCACCGAACTCGGCTGGCAGGTCCCGCCACGGCGAACCGGTGCGGAACCGCCAGCAGATGCCCTCCAGTGTCAGTCGGTGGTCATTCCACGGCCGGCCCCGTCGGCCAGGTGCCGTCCGCAGGACCGGCTCGATAACCGTCCACAACTCATCTGAAATCACATTCGAACGAATCATCTACCCAGCTTCAAACACGACAAGCCGGATATTTAGCAGACACGCCCTAGGTCCCAGTCCTTAATCTTGCCGCGCTCCCTGCGCCGTTACACGGCGATCAATCTGCGTTGCCGCGAGGTCTCCGGAATTGATCCCTGCCCCTCCCTGGGACGACCTGGTGATATCCGGTTCGGGTGAGACGCCCTTGCCGGCGGGCTTCCGCCGAACGGTGATGGCGGCGAGCACAGCGATTGTTCCGCCAGCGATGACCCACAGGGTCACACCGGCAGTTTTCGGGGCAAACACCGGCAGTGGCCCCCAAGGTCGTACGGATTGGGCCCAGGCGCCCTCCAATGCTTCGCCTTGGGTCCATAATCCCCACCCATAGACGCCATACAACACCACCGCTCCCGCCAGTGCGGCCAGCTGTTTCTTCAACAGGTGCCGGCCACCCGGCGATGCGCCCGCCAACGCTGCCGTGAAAAAGCAGCCGGAGGCCAGCGCCAGTAAGGTCATCAGCGCGTAGCCCGGCTGATCGAGTGCGGAAAATTCCAGCAGGGGCGTGTAATACGTTGTGACCAGGGAACCGGCTATGACAAGAACCGGGACGTAAGGTGCTGCGGCGGCTGCAGCCACTGCTGGCCGGACGATGGTCTGTATGAACTCCGCACCCCCGGCGCTTCCGTCGGATCGGGTCTGGATGGTACGGGTGGCAAGTTCCAGCGGGGCGCCCGGTAGCAGCAGCAGCGGAACAAGCGTGCTGAGGAGCATCTGAGTCAGCACATGGAAATTGAGCAAATATGCCTGATAGACATGGATGCCGCCGTTGGTGATGGTGAAGAGGGCGGCGATGCCGATCAGCCAAAACATCGTCCGGTGGACCGGCCAGTTCTCTCCTGCCCGCCGAATCCTGCGCACCCCCACCAGGTAAATAACGGCACTGAATCCGCATACCAGTGCCCACAGGGGGTCGATGGTCCACTCCGACATGAAGCTCCAACCGTCCGGTGCAGGAAGCGGCCCGTCGGTCGGAGCAGACTCCAACGGTGGTGCCGGCGTCCGGGCCAACGCCGCAGCCAACCCCGACGCGGCACCCATCACCGCTAATTCCACCACGACAAGAAGCATGAAACGCCGTGTCCCCTGCCGGGGATCACGCTCTAGCTGCTTCATAACCCTTCGTCTGTGTACCGCACCGAAAATCCCGAGTACCCCGAACGCGGCCGTCTTGGCCACCACAATCGCCCCGTAGGTTGTCCCCAGGCTGCTACGGGAGCCCAGTTGGTCCCACGCCATGAGGGAACCCGAGAAACCCAGTACGACGAATGCCCCCAAAGCGAGCGTGGAATACCTTCCCACCACAGTGCCTAACCGCTCGGGCGCCAGGACACGATGAAGCACGGCAACCGCCACAAGGCCCCCCAACCAGACGGTCGCGGCACCCACATGCAGAACCAGGAACATCGTGTTGTCGGCGTGATCACCTGCCCCCTCAGCGTGGGAGTTAAGGATTAGTGGCAGTAAACCCGTAAACGCCAACACGGCGGTTCCTGCGACCGCGGTTCGCCTGCGAATGACAAAGCTCAACGCGCACACGGACGCCGCGATCACGAAGCTCAGCAGACCGGACCGGCCCGCCTCCGCAGTTGTTGAAAACGCTATGAAGTCCGGTAGAAACCTTGCGGAGAACAGGGATACGCCACCAACGAGCTGGAAGTTCATCACGTTCAGCAGGGCAGCCGCCAACGTCCATACGGTGGTCGCGAAGGCGACAAACCGTAGGCCGGTATTATAAGCAGGTTCTGCCGGAGACAGCGCGAAGCGTACGAGTATCAGGGAACCGATCGTGCAGGCAGCGGCTAGATTGAAGAGGAGCTTCGCGCCCGTGAACATGACCAGCAGTGTCTGCCCTCCCGGGTTGAAGACGTTTTGCTCCGCGCCGGCGCCAAGGCTGTAGGCCCATAGCATCCCGAGTAGCGCGGCGGCAGCTAAACCAACAATCACACCACTACGCACCGCGACTGACATGTCTGACCCTCCCTCGCGCCCCCCATTGTTGGGGCACTCTCCCCGTACGGGTCAGTTTCACCGGGCCTGCTTGGGAAATCCTTATAGGTGTCGTCGGCACGAAGCAGGTTCCCTTCCTTCCGGAACGGCCATAGCCCGGACCGAAGACAGCCTGCCGAAGGATTTGCGTGGAACGTTTCGGCTCGTTCACCTACTGCTTCGGGGGGAGCAGCGATGAGTGGGTGGCGCGCCTACCATAACTCGCGTGGGTAGCCTGGCTCGCCGCGATGCCGTTCGGAGTACTGGCCGCGTACGGTGCCTCCTCAGACAGAGCGAAGAACCCTCGTCCCACCACGATTAGGCGTAACCGCATGGCCGTTCCCCTGCTAGGGTCTCTTGTCCGTCGCGTTGGGCGCAGCAATCGGTTCCGGCGATCCTTCAATCCCTTGTGGGGCAGCTCGCGGCCTGAGCGTAGTTGGTGATCAGCAGTGTCAGTCGGGTTCGAAGTGGGCTGGTGCAGCTGTTATTGGGTCGTTGGGATCGATGTCGCCCTTCTTGAGGCCGACGCTGAATTGGGCCATCATGTCGTGGTCTTCATGGGGAAGGTTGTGGCAGTGCACCATGTACTTGCCCCGGTGGTGCTCGAACTTCATCAGCAACCGCACCGTTTCGTCCTCGCCAACATAGACGACGTCCTTGGGTCCGCGCTCGTAGGGGAACGGTGGCTTTCCGTTCCGGCTGAGGATTTGAAAGTCAACAAGGTGGATGTGGACTGGGTGGAACCAGCCGCCGGAACTGTTCTCGATCTGCCAGATCTCGACATCATCCAGGTCGGGATCGGCGATGACCTTCTGATAGTTGCTGTTGACGACTTCTTCCCAGGTTGTCCCCGCTATCGTCCACCGGCCGTTGTCCCGTTTCACGCGCATCGTCCTCGTCTTCAGCGCCTGACCCGCTTTCAGGTCCATTGCCGTACTCGACGCGAGCAGCGTCGGGATGGTCCTCCACGAAGGGTCGGCGATATTCACCGGTTCCTCCGTCACATCGAAAGCCATCACGCGGTTAGTGAAGTCGTAATCCACATTGTTCTTGTTGGACTGGTTCCTCAGCTCGATCCGTGTACCGGATAGGTACTTCGAGAAGTCGATCAGGACTTCGTATCGCTCAGCGCTTCCATGACGCCAAGAGGACACCTGTTGAGAAACTGGCATCAGCCCGCCATCCGTGGCAACCACAGTGACCGGGTCTTTCGTACTCAGGGAGAACCGGTAGGACCGGGAGATTGAAGCGTTGAGGAGCCGGAACCGGTAAATCCGCCGCTGAACTTTCATCACCGGCCAGGGGGAACCATTGACCAGAATCACGTCGCCCCACAAACCCGATTGGGAATTGTCATCAAAAGCGAGAGAGCCGTCGGCAGCGAACATGGCATCAGAGACGGTCAAGGGAACATCAAATCGACCCTGCGGCAGGAGCGCCCGTTCAACCGGGTCATGCAAGTGGTATTGAGCCGCCAGCCCTGAGTACACGTTCCACGCAGTCTTATGAACCGCATGATCGTGGTACCAGAGAGTCCGTGCCGGCTGAAAGTTGGGGTACTCGTAATCCTTGCACAGCCCTTTAGGGGTAAGGTCGCTGGCGTACCCGTCGAATTGGGGCAGCGACGCTGAACCGTGCAGATGGGTGGAGGTGTTCAGAACGTGGCCATACTGCGGATGGACGAGCGGCAACAGATTGTCCATCCGCAGACTGATTTTGGTCCCCTGTTCGACGCTGATCGTCGGCCCGGGGATGATGCCGTTATAGCCAAGGACAGGCGTCGTGAAGTGGGGAAGGATGCTGGCCAGCCCGGGTGTTTGCCGGATCCTGTAATAGCTGAGCCGTCTTCCAGCGCTATCAAGGACGGTTCTTTCCGGAGCCAGAACGGGTGGGATCTTCAGCTGACTTTGAAAGGGTTTGGGCATGTTTGCTGCGGCCAACCGGCTGGCCGACTTGGCCTGCAGCGTATTCAGTGGCACGCCCAAGGCCGCGACTCCGAGGATCCCAGCGCCCGCGTATTGCAACACATGCCGGCGTGAAACAGACATGACTTCCTTCCCTGTCCCACCGACCCCTGCTCATGTTCGAGCACCTTTCATCCTCTAACGCTGACCTTGTGAATTGCTTGAGGCACCTCAGGCGTTGGATGACATCGTTGGATCGTGCAAGTTTAGGGAGGCCCTAGGAACGCGGGGAGAGCCACCGCCTGGGTAATCCCTCTGGCCGTCGAAGGCACGGGAGGACTCCGAACCTGCCGATGTGGGATGGCTATCTTTACTGCATCATGCGTGCCGAGGACTATGAGGACGCCGATAACGGCCCATACGTCAGGGATTCGGTGCCCTGCTGCTAATCACGGCGTTGATGGATCTGGTGCAGTCGGCCTTCCTTGCGGGACTGTCCGTAGCGGGGTTAGTAACGCGAGGCTTAGAGGGGTGACTTTGCCCGCTTCTGATGAACAGGCGTTAAGAACTCATCAAGGAACGTGAATCGCCTAGGAAACCGGGCGTACATTCGGGCTCGTGAGCACACTCATAGATCATCTCGCCCAGTCCCGCCGTACCCGCAGGCTCGGCCACTGGCTGCTGG
>NZ_KI914596.1:11307-14244 GCF_000520475.1 Arthrobacter sp. 35/47 | reverse complement strand
GCAGGCTCGGCCACTGGCTGCTGGATGATGAGAATCAGCGCAAGCGGAAGCGACCCGTCAAGCCGGGCAGGAGTTCCTCCGTGCAGCCGTGGTGGAAAGTCATGTGCCTGACCGGTGTCGATTACTTCTCGACCCTCGGGTATCAGCCGGCTATCGCAGCTGCGGCGGCCGGCGCGCTCTCCCCTGTTGCAACTCTGATCCTCGTTGCGGTCACACTGTTCGGTGCGCTGCCGATCTATAAGCGGGTGGCCCGGGAGAGTCCCCACGGTGAGGGGTCCATCGCGATGCTGGAGAAGCTTCTGCCGAAATGGAAGGGAAAGATCTTCGTCCTCGTTCTCCTCGGGTTCGCGGCGACAAGTTTCACAATCACCATGACCCTCTCTGCCGCCGATGCCAGCGCCCACCTCATCGAAAACCCCTTCGCGCCGTCGTGGCTGCATGGCCAAGAGGTAGTAGTCACCCTCGGGTTCCTGCTGCTCCTTGCCGCGGTCTTCCTCCGGGGGTTCCGTGAGGCGATCGGCATCGCTGTTGCCCTTGTCGCCGTTTTCCTTCTCCTGAATCTTGTGGTTGTTCTGGTCGCCGCGGCGGAGGTGGCTGCACACCCGCAGCCCATCGGTGACTGGTGGACCGTACTCACCGCACAGCACAGCAATCCGCTTGCGATGATCGGCGTCGCCCTGCTGGTCTTCCCCCGCCTGGCGCTCGGGCTTTCCGGGTTCGAGACCGGCGTCGTCGTCATGCCCCAAATCGAAGGCGCCCCAGGCGACACCCCTTCAAACCCCCAGGGGCGGATCCTCGGCGCCCAAAAGCTCCTCACGGCAGCGGCATGGATTATGAGCGGTTTCCTGATTGCTTCGAGCTTTGTCACGACCCTGCTGATCCCCGCGGCCGAGTTCGAGGCGGGAGGCGCCGCCAGCGGGCGGGCGCTGGCCTATTTGGCACACAAGTACCTCGGGGAGGGCTTCGGAACCTTGTACGACATCAGCACTATCGCCATCCTCTGGTTCGCCGGTGCCTCCGCTATGACCGGTCTGCTCAACCTCGTACCCCGGTATCTCCCGCGCTACGGCATGGCTCCGATCTGGGCACGGGCTGTCCGACCTATGGTGATTGTGTTCACCGTCGTGGCCGCCGTGGTGACTATTGCGTTCAAGGCCGACGTCAACGCGCAGGCGGGCGCCTATGCTACTGGCGTACTGGTGCTGATTACTTCGGCGTCGGTGGCCGTGACGCTATCGGCCCGCCGCCGCGGCCAGCGCATCGCCTCCCTGGGGTTTGGTGTCATCTCCCTGATTCTCATCTGGACCACCCTCGCGAACGTCTGGGACCGTCCCGACGGCGCCGGCATCGCAGCACTGTTCATCCTCGGCATCGTCGTGGTGTCTTTCGTGTCGCGGGCCCGGCGAGCGTTCGAACTGCGTGCCGCCTCAATCACACTCGACGATGAAGCGCTCTCCTTCGTCGCTGCGCAGGATTCCGGACAGATCACGCTTATCGCTCATGAACCCGAACGGTTGAGCGCGGCGGCATACCGCCGGAAACTGGAACATGCCTGCAGCGTCAGCCACCTCACCCCCGCGGACGAGCCCTTATTTATCGAGGTCATGGTTGATGACTCATCAGACTTCGAGACCCACCTGCTCGTCCGGGGCGTCACCCGCCACGGTTACCGCATCCTCGAAGTCCACAGTTCAAACGTGCCCAACACCATCGCCGCAGTGATGCTCCACATCCGCGACATCACCGGACTCATGCCCCACGTGTACTTCCGCTGGACGGAGGGTGACCCACTGGTGAACCTTCTCAAATTCCTCGTCATCGGAGAAGGCGAGATCGCCCCGGTCACCCGGGAGGTCCTGCGCGAAGCTGAGCCAGACGTTACCCGGCGCCCCTGGGTACATGTGGGCTAACCCGGGCGAATGTCACTCCTACACACCGGTAGGCACAAAAACTCACAATGTCACCATCATCCAATACCGATGCAGGGTTTTGTCCACCGCGTTAGGCGTGCTGGGTGCTATGGTCGCCCGCCGACCTCCAACTCCTACTCCAACGAGCGGCCCCTCGTACGTCGTCCGGCGTCGGAGATTCAACTGTGATGCGTTCGCTGTTGTCCCCGGTGGACTGTACCAAGCGTGTAGGGTCCCAGAATTATATGCAATAATCTGCGCATGAATGCAGATAGTAGAATGTGTGGTCGGGAGGCTGACAGCCAGTTTGTTGAGTTGGCGGTGGAGGTGTTTTCCATGCTTGCCGACGCGACCCGGGTCCGGTTGATTCTTGCCCTGCGGGATGGGGAGCTTTCGGTCAATCATCTGGCGGACATCGTTGATAAGTCTCCGGCGGCGGTGTCTCAGCATTTGGCGAAGATGCGGTTGGCCAGAATGGTTTCCAGCCGCCAGGAAGGCACAAAGGTTTTTTACCGTTTGGCCAACGAGCATGCCCGCCAGCTCGTCAGGGATGCTATCTTCCAGGCCGAACACGCCCTGGGAGGCACGCCTTTGCACCATCACAAAGATGCAGAGGCGAACCAATGAGCCGGCGAGTTCCGCACGACCATTCGGCTGCTCACAATCATGATGCCGATGGGCACCATGGTCCTGAGCATGATCACGGCAGCGGTCATGGTCATGAGCACCCGTCGGGCCTGCGCGGTGTACTGCATGGGTTGTTTGTACCGCATAGCCACGATGCCACTGATTCGATTGATGATGCCCTACAGAGCAGCGCCAAGGGTATCCGTGCGGTGAAGATCTCGCTGCTCGGCTTGGGTGCGACGGCGTTGTTCCAGCTGTTTGTTGTGCTGATCAGTGGTTCGGTGGCGCTGTTAGCGGATACGGTGCACAACTTCTCGGATGCGTTGACTGCAATCCCGTTGTGGATTGCTTTTCTGTTGGGCCGCCGGGCTGATCGGTTTTGCTGGCAATGAGCTGGTGG
>NZ_KI914596.1:6361-11207 GCF_000520475.1 Arthrobacter sp. 35/47 | reverse complement strand
GCGGGGCTGTTCATCGTCGCGATGATCGCCTTATCTGCCGTGGTCGCTGCCGTTGAGTCGATTCGCCGGTTCTTCAATCCTCAGCCGCTGGATAATCTCGGTTGGGTGCTGGCCGCCGGGCTGATCGGTTTTGCTGGCAATGAGCTGGTGGCGATCTACCGGATCCGAGTCGGACGGCAGATCGGTTCCGCTGCCCTGGTTGCCGATGGCGTCCATGCCCGGACCGATGGATTCACCTCGCTGGCGGTGGTGCTCGGCGTCGCTGGGGTCTGGCTTGGCTTCCCGCTGGCGGATCCGATTATCGGTCTGCTCATTTCCGCTGCGATCGGGGTGCTGCTGTGGGGAACGGCCAGGGACATCGGCCGCCGTCTGATGGACGGGGTGGACCCTGTCCTGATGGACCAGGCAGAACAGGCCATCGAGCCATGTGCACCAGGGGGTTCGGTCCGCATGCGTTGGATGGGACATAAACTCCACGTCGAGGCCTCCTTTCCTGCCACGTCGTCGTCGGTGGGCGCGGTGCAGGAGCAAGGCCGTGCGGTGGAAGCCGCGCTACGGGCAGGTGTCCCCCACGTTGGTTCGGTGCTGACTATCCCTGTCTGGACCACTCGTGAACCGAACGCACCGGCGGCAACATCCTGAATCCCCGAACCGCACAGTCGCATTGTTAGAGCAGGAGATTCAGATGCCCCGCCCGTTCCCGGCCGCGCAGGCCACTCTCCCGCGCGGGTACACGTTCGAGGTCACTGCTGATGCGCTGGAAATGATCGGCGTCTTCGGTGGCACCCTGCACTGCTACCAGGGGCCCGGCGGCTGCCGCTCACAGGGCCTGTACTTTTCCCTTGTCCTGCCACGCAAACCGGTCTTCAGCGCACTCTCCCCCGTGCCCGAGACCGAAGCGGACGGGCAGCGAATACCAACCAGTAGCGCCGCCGACCAGCGGCATGATTTTTCGGCTATCAACCTCAGTGTCAGCAGCGACCTCGCCCCGAAAATCCACGGAGGCGTGCTGGACTTTGGGGACTACAACAACATTCAGCGGTTCATCTGGCTGACCATGCCCGCCGCCAAGGGCCCACGGTGCACCTGCCGCAGATCCATCGCCGCCCCTGCGGGAAAACGGTCTCCCTGCCTGGACGATCAACGCCTCGGGCTCAGCAACCTATGAACAAGAACGAGGCTGAAAATGCTTGAGTGGTGGCAGACCATCCTCACGTCCCTGGGGGGAATCGCAGCCCTCTATGCGGTGCTGTTGGTCCTGCTCTGGGTCTACGCCCGGAATCATCCGCAGACGCTGGGCATGAAGGATGCGCTGAGGCTGGTGCCGGACCTCCTACGGATGATCAAATCCCTCGCCGCCGACAAATCCGTGTCCCCGGTTGTCCGTGTGGAGTTGGTCCTGCTTCTGGTCTATCTGCTCTTGCCCATCGATGTGGTTCCGGACTTCTTTCCAGTGATCGGCTACGCGGACGATGTAATCGTTGTCGCCGTGGTGCTGCGCTCAGTTCTGCGCCGGACCGGACCGGACGCTTTGGCCAAGCACTGGCCGGGCAGCACCGAAGGGCTACAACTCGTGATGAAACTTGCCGGAACTGGAACTGGAACCGGAACCCGGTAACCGGTTCTCTCGCGAACAACTGGGCGGCACCGCGCTGCACGGAACATGGCCGGCGATACCCACAGTCACTGCGTCTCACCGCCTGCTAGTTCCCGGGCGTAGGCTGCCCACCAAACGCCGCACAGCGGCCATGAAGACGGAGTTGATGACCCGGTGTCAGACGAAATGAGCAAAAACCCCGGTCCGGACGGAGCGCCGCCCGACGGTGAGATCCATGATGATCGCTTCGTCGGCGGCCAGGATCTGACCGAATGGGGCACGCCGCCGGGGCGGCTCCTTGCCCGCTGGGCGCACCGGATCAGTGGTCTGCTGGGACCGCATGCCGCGCTGATCCTCACCCATGTTCTCGGTGCGCTGATCGCTGTTCTCCTCACCGTCGCCTCGACGGAAATCTACGAAGCGGTCACCGAGGGAGACGGCGTCGCCGCCCTGGACCATCCGATCCTGGACGCAGCACAGACCCTGAGGTCGCCGTGGCTGGACACAGTGGTGACCGCTTACACGAACCTCGGCGGACCGATCGGCATGCCGATCCTCGCACTCACGACCCTGGGTATCCTCACCGTCCGGCGCCGGTCATGGACACCGGGCATCCTGATCGTGACCGCGGCAGCCGGCTCCCTGCTGATGACCATTGCCGGCAAGCAATCCATCGGACGCTCCCGCCCGGCACTGACGGAGGCCGTCCCACCCTATGAGTATTCGGCGTCCTTCCCCAGCGGCCACTCCCTCAATGCCGTCGTGATAGCCGGGGTTGTGGCTTACCTGCTTATCCTGCGGCAGACGACCCGCCAGTCCAGAATTCTCACGACGACCGCGGCCGCCCTGTTTGCTGTCACCATGGGCTTGAGCCGGGTGTTCCTGGGCCATCACTGGTTCACGGACGTGCTGGTCGCGTGGACCCTCGGTGTTGCGTGGCTGGCCCTGGTCATCACAGCCCACCGTCTATACCTGACGGCCCGGCACCGCGACACCGTCAATCCCAGCGGTTCCACGGAGGACACGGCAGGGCCGGCGCCGTCGGATCCGGAACGTCCGTAACGAGGTCCGCCTTTACAGGGTCGAGTCGTGGATGTGGCGGGTGGAACGTCCTTCACCCTCACGGATCCTGTTTTCCACCTCGGTATGTGGTTCCTGCGACTGGGCGCTGGCCGCATCCGAAGGAGCACCGACTACCGGTGAGACCGCCCCTGCCGGGGCGCCGGAGATAGCGGGTTGATTCTGGGCTGTCGATGACTGGATCTGGTGATGGCCAGGCTGGAAGTCACCGGCCAGGGCTGCGCCGGCTCCGGCGAGGTTCAATCCGACGACCAGGGCGAGGATGAGAGTCTTCCTACCTGCTGGGGTCTTGCGGGTTTCCTGCGTGCGTCGCATGTCGATCGACTTTCTATGCCGGTGTCACTGTCTTTTCCGTTCGGCTTCATCTTCACCCATGGTTCCTGAGACGCAGCTGAGAAGCAGTCCGCGTGGGTGAACGCCCGAGAAGGGGACCCCGAGTATTCCGTTGGTGTAAGGCACTGGTCAGGAGGTCATCAGTCTTGTTCCTGCACCGGAGTTTCATCGCGAGGTGACGGGACGTGGCGGGCGGCCGTCCACAGGGCGGCGATGGTGAACGCCCAGAGCGATCCTGCGGCCCAGGCAAAGACGGTGTCGGTGGGTTGCTGAACTGCAGGGTACAGGTGGCTTAGGACGATCAGCCCGCCGGTGGTTATCAGTCCGGCGAGGGTGAGCACTTTCGATGTCCATGAGTGTTCGTGGCCGATGAGGAACCAGGCGGTCGTGGTGAGGATGGCAGCTGAGATCAGTGTTGTGCCCGCGGGACTGAGCAACGAGATACCGAGCTGACTCGAGTGGATTGGGTTGGGGGTCCCAGCCACGGCCAGGTGTCCGGCTGCGGTGATCACGACCGCGCCACCGGCGGTGATCGCCCCGGGCACAAGAACGTTTGAAAGGCCGCTGCGTGGGAGCACGGCGGTGGTGGCGATGATGATGGCGGTGATCGCTGCCGGATGCCCGAGGACGGCGATCACGGCCATGATGGCGGTGAATTCGTCGTCTTGATGGTCGAGGAACCAGGAGAGAACCGGTTCGTTGATTCCGCGCAAGGCCAGCCCGGTGGCAGGAACACGGCTGAGCAGGGTATACCCGGCGGAGAACAGGACCACCGTAAGCAATACGCCACCGACCGTGATGAGCCCCTGCCGGGTGTTCAGTCCGGACGCCGCCGTGCGGGTGGCCGAGGTGAGCGCGGCCGCGGGGCGGGATGTACGCAGTTTGTGGACCTGCTGCTGGGTCCAGACGTTGTTGCGCACCGCGAACCGTACCAGGAGCGCGATCAGCAGGAATCCGGCAAGGACGAACGTGAGGATGAGGCTGGCCCTGCCCAGGTATTGCTCGACCGTCTTATAGGACTGCCCGGCGAAGTAGCCCAACAAGACCACGGTGGTGGCCCAGATGGTGCCGCCGATGCTGTTATACAGCAGGAAGGTGCGATACGGCATGCGTCCCATTCCCGCCAGCGCGGGCACCAGTGCGCGCAGCAGCCCCACCCAACGTCCGATCAGAACCGCGCTGCCCCCACGCCTGACCAGGAACTGTTCACCTTTGACCCAGCGTTCAGCCCCGACAAACCGCCCGACGCGGCTGTTTTTCAGTCCCGGCCCGAAGCGTCTGCCGATTTCATAGCCCACGGAATCCCCCGTAATAGCGGCGAGGATCGCCACGGTGAGCATAATCCAGATGTTGATATGACCCTGGCTGGCGATCACCCCGCCGATGAACAGCGCGGTCTCCCCCGGCAGGACCAGCCCGATGAACGCGGCGGCCTCACCGAACGCGAGAGCACCGATGATGACGTAAACCAGCGGCCCGGACAGGGACATGATGAAATCGATGACCTGTGTCATGTGGCATCGTCCGAGGATGGTTTATTCTCAGCATCCAGAAGCAGGGCGTGCCGGGTATCTGCTGTGTCTTGTAGTGGGACGGTGATGCGGAAGCGGGTGTGACCCTCGGGTGTTTCGGTGGCGTGGATGGCGCCGCGGTGCATGTGGAGGATTTCCCTGCTGATGGCAAGGCCGAGGCCGCTGCCGCCGCTTTCTCGGGTGCGGCTGGCATCCAGGCGGACGAACCGGTCGAAAATTTTCTCGCGCTGGTCGGCGGGGATGGTATCGCCGTCGTTATCGACGGTGATCACCGCTGCACGGTTGATGGTGGTGACGTGGATAT
>NZ_KI914596.1:5169-6261 GCF_000520475.1 Arthrobacter sp. 35/47 | reverse complement strand
TGAGCACGTTGCGGAACACCTGGGCGAGCCGGTGTGGGTCTCCGGTGACACGGGCGGGAGCCAGAAGGGCGTTGACCGTGTGGGTGGAGACCGAGCGTAGCCGGTGTATTTCCTCTCCGAGCACGTCGTCGAGGTCCACATCGGTCATGGTGAACCGCAGGCCGGCATCGTCGAGCTTGGCCAGGGTGAGCAGATCCTCCACCAGGTAGCTCATGCGGCGGGTCTGAAGTTGCAGCATCCCGCTCGTGTCCCACCAGGTACGCGCGGTCGGGTCGGCTGCCGCGATCTCCAGTGCCGTGGTCAGGGTGGCCAACGGACTGCGCAGTTCGTGGCTGGCGTTGGTGACGAAACGACGTTGGGCCTGGTCCGCTGATTCGAGGCGGCCGAGCATCTCGTTCATGGTCGCCGCAAGATGCTCTATTTCGTCCCGGGTCGCCGGGACTTCTACCCGTTCGTCGAGATGCTGGCGCGTGATCCCTGCGACGGTGGCGCGTATTCTCTCCACCGGTCTGAGGGACCGGCCCACCAGGACCCAGATCAACCCTCCAGCCAGCGCGAGCAGGACCGGAACACCGCCGAGGAGGAACCAACCAACGGTGGTGACAGCGTCCCGCTGGATCGATGTCGGCACCCCGGCCACCACCGTGAACTCACCGTCCGGTGTTGCAACCCCGCCCGCTGCAACGACGTGATCGTCGAAATCAGTGAGCGTGAACAGGCCGGGGTCCGGGGAAACGTACTTCTGTCCGGGTCGTAATGGTCCCCCCTCATACAAGGATTCCGTGATCGAATCATCGGAACTGGCCAGCATGGTGCCGTCGGCGCGTAAGATCTGGGTGATCTGCGTGTTGGTCCCGGTGACATCACCGGTCACATCGGCGCTGTCATCTTCTGCGACCTGCTCAAGGACGGAATCGCGGTGCTGGATGGCCAGTTCGCGTGCATTGTCCAGCAACGAGGACCGCAGCAAGACCAGCAGAATGATACCCGCGACGGCGAGGACGACAGCGAGGATGAGGACCGCAGCTGCCGTGGCCTGTTTCCGCACACCCCACGTCGCCCGTCGCCGCCCGTCGCCGCCGGCCGGCGGGT
>NZ_KI914596.1:0-5069 GCF_000520475.1 Arthrobacter sp. 35/47 | reverse complement strand
CCCGTCGCCGCCGGCCGGCGGGTATGTCTTAGCGTTCATCACTGACCAGGCAATACCCCATCCCGCGTACCGTCTTTAGGGTGTTCGTACCGAACGGTATGTCGATCTTCTTGCGGAGGTACCCCATATACACCTCGATGACGTTATCGCTGCCCTCGTAAGCTGAATCCCACACGTTATCGAGGATCTCGGCTTTGGATACCACCTGATCATGGCTGCGCATCAAGTAGTGCAGGATGGCGTATTCCTTCGGCGTCAACGCCACCGGCGTGTTGTGCCGGGCGACGGTTCTGCGGACCGGGTCCAAAACCAGTGAACCCACGGCGAGAGTGACGGGACGTTCCGGGGCTCCCCGACGGATCAGAGCCCTCAGGTGTGCGACGAGGACGATGAAGCTGAACGGTTTAGTCAGATAATCATCGGCTCCGAGGTCGAACGCATCCGTCTGGTCATACTCTCCGTCTTTGGCGGTCAGCATCAACACCGGTGTCCAGATCTTTGCTTCCCGGATCTCCTTGAGGATCTGGTAGCCATGCTTGCCCGGGAGCATGATGTCCAACACCGCAACGTCGTAGGGGTTTTCCAGGGCCAGCCAGGCCCCGGTCACGCCGTCGTTGGCGACATCGACCACGAAACCCTCATTCGTCAAGCCTCGGCGGACTGACTCGGCGAGATCCTTTTCATCCTCGACCAACAGAACTCTCACAGTGAACCTCCTCCGCCCGTTCCCCGGCCCATCCTAGTCACCCGTCCCGCCCTGAACGGGCAGTTGAAACTCCGTCGCCGAAGCGAGAAGCCTTATCGTCACCAGTGATGCCAGTCGAATGAGGTGCTGCGCGGTTCCGGCGGACCTGGCGGATCACCTCCACCACCGTGGGAACCACCGACGCAACCACAATGACCAGCGCGATCAGATCAACGTGCCCCGCAATGAAAGGGACACCACCGAGAAGGGACCCCGCAACCGTCAAACCTGCCCCCCACAAAAGGGCGCCCAGCGCGTTCCAGAGCAGGAACTTCCGGTACTGGTAGTGTGCGATGCCGGCCGCCAATGGAACGAAAGTGCGGGCGAACGGTACGAAGCGGGCCAGGACCAGTGACCGCCCGCCGTAGCGGTTGAAGAAGGTTTCAGCGCTCAGCAGATACCGGGTCTTCAGGATCTTTGCGTTATCGGCGAAGAGCCGGCGACCAAAACGCCGGCCCAGCCAATACCCGATCTGGTCGCCGAGAAAAGCAGCGCTGACGATGACGGCGATCAACACCGCAAGGTTCAATCCGAGACTGCCATGCAAAAGGCCTGCCGTGAAGATCAGCGAATCGCCCGGCAGGAAGGGGAACAGCACCCCCGATTCGATGAAGACGATGACCGCCACCACCCCGAGCGCCCAACCACCCAAACCTTGCAGGAGCGCTTCGGGGTCGGTTAAGCCGGACCACGGGGCGGCGGCCGCTTTGCCCGCAGCAACCGCTGCTAGTTGAGTCATCATTGTTTTTCCTCCGGGGTGAGCTGTTACCGATCGCGTTCAAAGCATGCACCCGGGTTACTGAAGGAACCCTGAAAGCGGTCGAAAAAGTAGGTGTCTCCGGTGTGGACGCGGCCGGCCGCACACCGTTGGGGCAGGGTGTGCGGCCGGGGTCTTATTCAGTTCTGGTGTGGATCCTTTCGGGGGTTATTTGGTACCGGTTGCGGCGGCCTCCTGCGCGTCGTCCTGCTCGCCGTCGGCTTCGTTGTCCGAGCCGTTCTGGTCATCGGCGGTTTCACCGGTCTCCCCGGCTTCGTCCTCGGCGCCTTCGCTGCCCTCGTCGTCACCGGCTTCGGTGTCCAAAACGGTGGCGTTGCCGGCATCGACCTTGACCTCGGTCAAAGCTCCGGCGCCGTCCTTCACAGTCACCTCGTACACCAGCGACCCGTTCTCATCGCCCAGCTCGGATGAGACTACGCTCGCCCCGGAAACCGAGGCAAGGGCTGCGTCCTCGGCGGCTTTCGTGTCGATGGTCGCCAGGTCCGCGTACTGGGCCGACTCGTCGGCCTCGGACAGCTCCGTCGCCGACTCGGGAACCGTGATGGAGCCGTTGAGCTTCGGTTCCTGCTTCTCGTCGGTCTCGTTGGCGTCCTGGTTCGCCTCGACGGGAGCCGGAGCCGGGACGGTCGCCGCGTTGGCCGCGGTCAGACCAACAACGGCGGTGCCGCCGAGCAGCGCCAGTCCGGCGAGGGAACCAACCAGCATCTTCTTGTTCTTCGGGGTGGTGTTCATGACAATTACCTTTCAGTGAGGACTTAACCCTCCGGGACTCTCCCGTTCAGGTCCGGCCCCGTTTCCCGGTGCCTGCAACTACTCTCGCCCCCACCCGCTAAGAGAACGCTGAGAGAACCTGAGGACGAGCTAAGTGCGAGAGAGAGTGCACGGTTCACCCTGTTCCACCGGCGCTGCACCCGCTGTGGGTGTACCTCTTCTCTGGCTGCCGACCGTGCCCAGTGATGCACGGCTGGCTCCAGGCGTGCAGTACCGGGCTAGTCTGCCGATCTAGACTGCCTCATGAACAATCACCCACGAACCTGGCACGCAAAACACAAAGAATCACTGACCAAAGGGGAACGGGCCGCGGATCGGCTGCGCAACAGCATGGGAAGCTGGCGCTTCGTCAGTGGGTTCATTGCTTTCATGGTCCTGTGGGCTGTCGCTAATTCAGTGGTTCTGACAGCACGTGCCTGGGACCCGTACCCCTACATCCTCCTGAACCTGTTTCTCTCCATGCTCGCCGGTTTACAGGGAGCGATCCTCCTGATCGCCGCCAAACGCCAGGACGCGATCGCGGCCGTCATGGCCCAGCACGATTACGAAACGAACACCGCGGCGAAAGCAGAAATCGAACAACTCATGACCATCAACGCCGAACAGTTGCGCATACTGCGTGAGCTGCAGAACGCCGGCACCCGATGACTCAGCACGGTGCAGCTTTCAACATCACCGCTCCAACGAACGCTGGGGAGTGCGGATCTTTCCTGATCTGCCGCTGGCTCGGTTGGTGGTTTCACTGCTATACCAACAGTTGTTCGATTAGCTTCATCCGCTCCGCGGTGCTCTCCCGCCAGTGGGGTGAGCATGCACGGAAGGGCTCGTTGAGACGCCGAAGCACATGTAGAGCGACCCAGTCCCGGACCCGCCGCTCTGAGAATGACCCGTGCCCGTCGGTGTAACCAGCCAGCAGTGCTGCCGTAACCGGCAGATCCAGCACAGGCACGGACCCGGATCCCGGGAGCCCTCTGATCAGCTCATCGGCGGCGAAACTGCCCAGATCCGATTCCGCCGGTCCCAGACCGCACCGGTCGAAATCGATCAACCGGACTTCGTGCTGGTCCACGAGGACCTGATCGGCGGAAAAATCGCCGTGCAGCAAGACACACCGGCACCGACCCACCGGTTCCTCCCCAAGAAACCCCGCGACGCGGTGCAGCAGCCGCGACGCCAGCGCTGGAATACGGCGGGCGGTCTCCTGAACGGCCCCTTGAACAATCGCCCCGACACTGTCAATGCGAGCCACCAAAGTCGCAGGGGGGTGGACAGCATGAAGCCGTGCCAGAGCCTCTCCTGCCTCATACCCACACCGAACATCAAGATGTTCCTGGCCGGTCCCCCCGCCCCGTCCGGTAGACAAATCGTAGGCACCGAACCACGGGAAATACCGCAGCATATTGGAGTCGGGAAGGCCCGCCGGGCTTACCTGCTCGAGCACCGGCACGCCGTCAGCAGCAAGCCTTCGCAGTAGTGCGGCGTCGGCCCCACTCGGGACACCAACCTTGCAGACAACCCGTTCGTCACCTTCACCCAAAGCCAAAACGACCCGGCGAAGAGGATTGTAATTGAGCACCCGAACGGGTTCCGGCCCTCCCCAGTCGCTCCGATACCCGAGCACGCTCAACGGTTCATAAAGCCGCCGATCCAACTCAATCGCGCCCATTACAAGCTCATGGGCAGTTGAATCATCAATCAGCACCCGTGAAAGTTTCGCTCCGAGCCGCTCGGCACGGCGGACAGTCTTCTCCAGTTTCACCGCTTCACGGGGGTGATAGGACGCGATCCAACCAACGCGGGCATCCTGATCATGCGTGCGGGCGATGACTGATAAACCCGGCTTATGCCTCAAATGGTCAACGCGAAGCGGGCCGCCCAACACACCGGACAACCGCCTAGCGTCGAACAGGACATCCACCGCAGGTAACTCTCTATCCACCAGCACCCGAAATGACACCGCATGCCTCCGTCGAATTGTGGCGAGATCCTCTCCAGCGACACGGAACCATACCCACATGTGAGGTCGATGAACTGAGCATGAGGAAAATGTGCGAAGCTTTCCCTCATTGCCCAAACTGACTGCCGTATGTGTGGCCTACAGACGAAATGGAGGCGGACAGACGGTTCTCCATCAGGGCCAGCCACGGCTCAAACGTATGGGTGATATCCAGGAACACCGAGACCGGGGAGTTCCTCAATCATCAAAAGGGGTGGTCAGTTTAGAATGAACGCCGGGTCCTGGCTACCCGATGCCTACTACCGTGGTGCACGGCACAGGATCCCTCCGCTTCGCTCCTTATCCCACACACACTTAGACAGCAGGAACCATGATGACCGCCTGCAAACACCCACCATGGCACCAACATTGGGGACGTCGCCTCGAGCGAGCGGTGGGCACAGCCTAGTTCCAGCGCAATAAAGGATCGATGGAGAACGTGCTGCTCACCCCGGAGCACCGCCCGGGCGCTTGCGTTGGCAGAAGCGGCGCCGAAGCTTTCCAGCACCGGAGATGCTCTGGCTGACGCCTGCAGGTATGAACGTGACTGCTACGCTCCAGGTGCTCTGCATGCTTTTTGTCTGAATCGTCGTCGGGTCAGAGTGTAGATTTTTTGTAGCTTTTGAGACGAATCAGGGTAGATTGGGTGTTGTCAGTAAGGAGCCCCGACCATGGGTATCGCAACTACCACCGGTACAGCCCACGCCCGGACAGCCAGGCTCGGCATCCGGGAGATCGTCCGTCGCCTCAACGCGGCGTTGGGCGCCACTCTGGTCGCT
>NZ_KI914595.1:79308-97587 GCF_000520475.1 Arthrobacter sp. 35/47 | reverse complement strand
GGCAGAACCGTGCAACGGGTGCGCCGAGCCGGTAGAACCAGTTCCCATGCCTGCTGTATGCGTGCAGTTCGAAGAACACCGTGCCGTCAGCGTCCAGCACCGCAGTGAAGCTTTCTTCGCCGCTTTCAGGGTGACCCGGCAGGGTGGCGTAGCCGAAGCCGGCTCGGTGCGTGCCGTCGTCGTTCCTTCCTGAATCGGTTTCCTCAACCCATACCACCGCGCACGGAGCATTCAACCGGACCTTCCCGACGCCGAAACCCACGACGACGGTGCCGCCGACTGCAGCCCGTGGCGCCGCATCGACCCGGAGTTGGGCGCCGCGGTGCAGTTCGAAGGTCAGGATGCCCTCTGCCAGACGCCGGAAATCCGCTTCGCCGGTGCCGACCCGGATGCGGTGACGCATCGACCGGAAACCTGTGGGCCACGCGCCCGTGCGTGTCCAGCCGATTGCGGAGTGGGTGAAATCAGGCATCGCTGCCCTGGGAGAGCTGAGTCCAGCCAAGCGAATCACGGTCCTTCTTCGGGAGGGTTGCCACTACGAGGTCATAGGAATCCTCGATCATGTCGCGGATCATCTCATCGGGCAGGGAGCCGGTGCAGTCCACGCCATTCCAGTGGGTCTTGTTCAGGTGCCAGGCTCCGGTGATTCCGGGGTGTGCGGCGCGCAACTGTTCGGCAAGATCCGGCTCGCACTTGAGGCTGATGGCCAGGGCTGGCGATCCGAGGTTTGAGAGCGCGAACATCTTTGCGGCTCCACCGGGTGCACGCACCTTGAAGACCGACGCTTCCGGGCCAAACGGGAAGTCCTCAAATGTGCCCGGAAACGAGAGACAAGCGCGGCGAAGCTGTGCTGCATCCACATGGTGAGCCTACAGCGAAGCGGTGACACACTATAGGAACCACAATCGAGGAGTGCATATGGGAGAGCTCGGCCGACAGGCCCGGAAAGTCGCAGACGGAGCAGAAGAGGCGACGGATTCCAAGCCATTCATCCTCGCAGCACGGGCCGGCTATGTCGCTGCGGGCCTCCTGCATATCCTCATCGGAATCATTGCCGTCCGGGTGGCTGCGGGTGGATCCGGCAGTGCGGATCAGAACGGCGCCATGGCATCCCTTGCCGGCACCCCGGGCGGCGGCATCCTGTTGTGGGCGTGCTTCATCGGCTGTTCGGCACTGGCCCTGTTCCTGCTCAGCGAGGTGATCTTCCCTCCCAAACGGATCAGCGGCAAGGACAAACTCAAGTTCCGGTTGAAGGACGGCGGGAAGGCCGTTGTCTACGCCGCAATCGGTATTGCCTTTGCGCGGTATGCGATGGGTGGGTCAGGCAGCAGCTCGTCCACTCAGTCCACCAGCGCCGCACTGATGGCTAACCCTGGCGGTGTGGCGCTGCTGCTTGCGGTCGGAGCCGGCATTTTTGTTGTGGCCGGATACTTCATCTACCGCGGCGCAACCGGAAAGTTCGAGGACAACCTGAACGGCAAACCTTCCGGTTCCGCGGGACGCGCAGTCACGATGCTGGGCACTGTCGGCTACGTCGCCAAGGGGATCGCACTGGGTGTGCTCGGGCTACTGCTGATCATTGCGACGGTGAAGAACAACCCCGAGGAATCCACCGGACTGGACGGTGCCCTGAAGTCGCTGCAGGAACAGCCGTTTGGCATCTGGATTCTCGGCGCTGTGGCGTTGGGGCTGATCGCCTACGGCCTCTACATGATTGTGCGTGCGCGGTACCAGCGGATGTGATGTCGCTGCGGCCGTGATAGTTGCTGGCAGGTTTCGTTGAAGCGCGTGGTTGCTGCGGCGCGTAGCTGTTGCAAGCGTTGTCGCTGCTGCGCGTGGGCGTTGCAGCGCGCGTGTGGCTGTTGCAAGCGTGGCCGGTGCGGCGCCTGGGCGTTTCGGCCGGCGTGTCAGACTCAGCGTTACCGGTTGGGCGCTAACCGCCCTGCGCTACAGCTTGAGGTTCACATTCCCAGCCGCGGCGCTTCGATTGCCGGGCACGTGTTCATGACAACGTCGAGGCCGGCGTCTGCTGCTCGCTGGGCGGCTGCCTCATCAATCACGCCCACCTGCAGCCAGACCGCTTTGGCGCCAACGGCGATTGCGTCATCCACGACGGCGCCGACCCGCTGACTGTTCACGAAGCAGTCGACGACGTCGATCTCCCCCGGCACGTCGGCGAGCCTCTTGTATCCGGTGCGGCCGTAGACGTCATCACCTTTCAGGCTCACCGGAATAACGTCCATTCCCAGCCTGTCTATGAGGAAGCGTGACACCCCCATTGCCGCTCGGCGCGGATTGTTGGACAGTCCGACGACCGCCCAGCGAGCCGGCGTGGTCAGGAGCCGTTTGATGGTGGCCGGATCATTCTGGTGGGACATGGTGTGTTCCTCCTCTGTCGGGCTGGACATTGGTGGTGCGCCGGTTCCGGAGGGCCCCGCCGACTCTCTGCCGACTCTCTGCGGCGTTTGCCCAGTGTTTCAGGTTTCCAGCGGGATGGGTGAGATACGTTTCCACCAGGATGGGTGGGCTGCAGGGAACGTTAGAGGCCAGACGCCTTACGGTCGATGAACCGTCGGATCCAGTCGAGCGTTTCCGGGTGATCTAGATGCAGGCCATGCCGTGCACCTGCCACCTTGACCAGTGTGGAGCGTGGGATGTTCTCATGTAGCACCAGTGCGTTGTCCAGCGGTGTAAGCGGGTCTTCGGTTCCGTGGAGGATGAGAGTCGGCGCCGTAATGGTGTCCAGGAGGTTCCGCGCGTCGTGCTCCTTGCTGGCCCGGAAGTGCCGGCGTTTGGCTTGCTGCGAGGCTCGCGAGGTGAAGAAGGTCCTGACGGCTTCGCTGTGGGCAGCTGCCCAGTCCGCGTCGAAAAACAGCGGTTCGAGCCGCGCCGGGTCGCCGCTGGTCAGGGCCCTGGTGGCTTCCGGATCCCGGTTCCTGCCGAGGAATCCGCCCGCCGCTGTGGCAGCAAGGATGAGAGCACCCAGACGATCCGCATGATCGATCGCCAGCCACTGGGCAACGCGTCCGCCCATGGAATGACCATAAATGTGGGCCTGCTCTGCGCCGGCGGCGTCGAGTACGGCGAGCGCATCTGCGGCAAATCCACGCGTGCTGAGGTGTTCGGTTTGGCCCTCCTCGCTGCTGCCGATCCCCCGGTGGTCGAACCGGATCACCCGGAACGTCCGGGCGAGATCCGGCACGATAGGTTCCCACCCCGTCATCCCGGTGGCCTGGCCGGCAATCAGCAACAGAGGCGGGCCGTTTCCTTCGGAACGCCAGGCGAGACGCGTTCCGTCATTGGCAGTGGCGAAGTCCATGGGCCTTCCGCAGTCGGTCGGAGCTATTCAATGGCGGGATGCCGAAGGCGTCCAGATCCTGCCAGGACGACGGCGGCACCAGGTAGGGCACCGCAGCATTCCACGGCCCGCGCCACATCATTCACTATGGCGGGTCCGGCGTGGACGTGCGAATTGTTCCGGCCCCGGTTCTCACGACAACGGTTCCGGGGGACGGCTGGCTGTATCCGAAGATCCCTTCGGACTTGTACATGTGGTGCTTGGCACAGAAACACGCGAGATTGCAGTGGCTCGTTGTTCCGCCTCTCGCCCATGGAACCGTATGGTCAATCTCGCAGCCGACGGCCGCCCTATTGCAGCCGGGATGCCTGCAGGTTCGATCGCGCGCACGTATCCAGTCCTGCAGGTGCTTCGGTGGCCGATAAGTCTCCCGCCCAACGTCCAGCACCGATCCGGTCACCGGGTGAGTAAGAATCCGCGTGAATGAGGGGGCATGCGCTGCCAGCCGGGCCGCTGTTTCTGCATCGATGGGACCGTACCCTTCCAGCTCCGCGAACTGGTTCAGGCCGCGTGCGTCCGGCACTTGTTCAGCCCCGTCGACAGTGTTGCTCCCGCCCGGCCCGTTGCTCTCGCCTTCTTTGAGGACATCGAGGAGCATGAGGACCGGCACAGTGACGTTCACACGGGCCGTGATGCCCTGCCAGGCTGGATGCCCATCCGCTGCCGACTCGCTGGTGAGCAGGTCGGTGAATACGTCAGCGCGAAGTTGTCCAAGGGTACGTGGTTCATCGGGCGATTTGAGTTTTCGGGCGGTTGCCGTGAGCCGCTCATAGATGCCGCAGGCTTGTTCCGCCGGGAGGTACGCGTGCAGCCAGGCCATGCCGTCATCGTCCGGCCGTAACTCTATGTGCCGCTCGCTCACGGCTTTGGCCTTGCGGACAGGGAGGGTCTCCGGATGATGGGCCTCCCGGAGACGGCGTGCCCTACGAGCGAGCTTGGGAACGGTCAACCCCCGTGCGTGGTCAAGCAGATCGCGCTCGAAGTTGATGGCAGCTTCACCCTGCATTCCGAGCGACTCCTCCGCGATCAGCACCGCATGCCGACGAGAAATTGCTCCCGATTCCAGTGCTCCCAGAGTGGCCGGGTGCTTCTCGTTCAGCCGCACGGACTCGTCGACCAGACGGGCCGCCGCGCCTTCTGGAACTTTCAGAACAAGTGCCACTTCGGACGCCGCAACAGAGCGGGCCATATCTTCCCTGTCGCTACCGGCGGGGAACCGCGGCGGGAGTACATCCCGGGTGAGATCCAGAAGCCGTGAGGCGATAAGGGCTTCCATTGCATCGGCCCAGGAACGAAGACCGGCAAGCTCGTTCAGGGCCTCGGACGTTCCTTCGAGGGTGAGAGTCTCGAGCCCGGCCAGGACCACCCTGCCCGCAAGGCCGGCATCACCCGAAAGCCGACTGTCACCGCGTGCGCCGTCGCAGTCATCCGGGCTCACCGATTCCCGTGCTGCCGGCTCCCACACCCGCCGCGAAAGCGGCGCTGTGCCCTGCTGCCACGAGTCCCCTGGTTTTTCCCGACCCGATTGCCGCTCCTCTGACTCTGGTGAACGGCCATGACGCGTCGGACCTTCAGCGCGCGGCGGACCTTCAGCGCGCGGCGGACCTTCAGCCTCCGGCGGACCTTCAGCGCGCGGCGGACCCTCACCCTCCGGCGGACATTCAGCATCCGGCGCGAACTCAGCGTCCGGCGGACATTCAAAACCCATTGCAGCCTGATGGGGATATGGACCCAGAGTTCCGGCCGAACGGGCCTCGCAGTCGAAGGCCCACAGGTCTTCGGGCCGGAAATCACGTTCGGTGAGGAAGTCATGCCAGGTGTAGTCATCGACCGCCGCCGATGAGTGTTCCCGCTCCGCTTCCAACGTCATGGAAACAGTCAAACATCCACCTACGACATTCCTGCGAGACACCGTCACCGCTGTGGATAAGAGCAATCCCTGACTGTCAGTGGGGTCGCATAAGCTTCGATGAGAATGCCCAACCGACCAGGAGAACCGTGGCAGAACTTCGCGTCTTTGTACCCACTCCGCTCCCCGAACCCCTCTGTGAGCTGATCGAGCGTTTGGAGCCGCGCCTTGAGCTGGTTCGGGACCAGTCGCTTCTGCCGCCACAGCTCTACGCCGGTGACCACCAGGGCGACGCAGCGTTCACCCGTACACCGGAACAGCAATCAGAATATGAGCGCCTCATCGACAGCGCCGATGCACTGTACGGGGTGCCGGGCCAATCAGGAACGGAGTTGCGCCGGGCTGTCCGCGCCAACCCTCGGCTGCGGTGGGTTCACACCACCCCGGCAGGCGGAGGGAGCCAGGTCAGGGCGGCACAGCTCGCCCCCGGTGAGCTGGAGAGCATCACCTTCACCACGTCAGGCGGCGTTCATGCAGAACCGTTGGCAGAATTCGCCGTATTCGGAGTGCTCGCCGGAGCCCAGGGCCTGCCGCAGCTGCTTGAAGACCAGCGCGGGCAGAAATGGGGCGCACGGCGGCCCGTGCCGCTGGTGGCACAGCAGCGCGTCGCCGTCGTCGGGCTGGGCGGAATCGGCCGTGCGGTGACGCGAAAGCTGAGCGCTTTGGGCGCAGAAGTGGTCGGCGTACACCGCCGTGACGTCGAAGCCGATGGAGTATCCGGCATCGTTGGACCCGAACGTCTGGGCGAACTCCTTCCCAACGTCGATGCCGTGGTGCTGTGCCTGCCCGAGACCGAGTCAACCCGGCACATGCTCAGCCGCGAGCTGCTCACGCAGGTGAAGGGCGGCATCACTGTGGTCAATGTGGGCCGCGGGACCACCGTGGATGAGAAGGCGCTGATCGAAGCCCTCCAGGACGGTCGCGTGGGATTCGCGGCGCTCGACGTGTTTGAACAGGAGCCGCTGCCGTCAGACAGCCCGCTGTGGAAGCTGCCCAACGTCGTCGTCAGCCCCCATAACGCAGGAACCTATGAGGATGAGGAACGGAAAATCGCCGAACTCTTCGCGGAAAATGCCCGCCGGCTGCTCGACGGTGAGCCGCTGATCAACGTGGTGGACACGGTCGAGTTCTACTAGAGCCCTACATCCATTTCTTGTGCTTGAACGTGAGGTAGAGGCCAACGCCCATCAGAAGCATGAGGACCAGCGCAAAGGGGTAGCCGAGCGTCCAGTCCAGTTCCGGCATGAACTCGAAGTTCATGCCGTAGACGGTTCCCACCAGTGTGGGAGCGAAGAGAATGGCCGCCCAGGAAGAGATTTTCTTGACCTCCTCGCTCTGTGCAAGGCTCGCCTCGGAAAGGTGGCGCATCTCCTCGTTCTGCCGCTGCGTCACGAGGGTTGCATGCACGGAGAGAGCGTTCTGCAGCAGGATGCGGAAGGAATCGACCCGCTCAATGACCCGGATCACGTGATCCTGCACATCGCGCAACCTGGCCTGCAGTTCCGAATCCATACCGTACTTCTCGGCTCCGACCAGGAGGGCATCGAGCATGGGCCGCAGCGGATGCGTAGCGCGCTGGAAGTTGATGACCTCACGGGACAGCTCATAGATGCGGCGTGCAACATCCGGCGCTGAGCTGAAAAGTTCGTCCTCGATCTCATCGATGTCATTCTCAAGGCCCGCAACCACGGGTACGTACTGGTCCACCACCTCGTCGAGGATTGCGTAAAGGACTGCCTGGGGGCCAAGGGCCAGCAGTTCAGGCACAGCTTCCAGCCGCCGTCGTACTTTTGCAAGGTTGGGCGACTCCGCCTGCCGGATGGTGACAATGAAGTCCGGACCGATGAAGACGTGAAGCTCACCGAACTCCACCATTTCCTCATCGTCCAGGTACCGGGCCGGACGGAGCACTGCGAAAAGGGTTTCACCGTAACGCTCCAGCTTGGACCGCTGATGGCCGTGCATCGCATCTTCGACAGCGAGTTCATGAAGCGCGAACTCATCGGCGACCCGCTGGATCTCCACGTCATCGGGCCGGTACAGGCCGATCCAGGCCATGCCGCCGTGATCCCGCTTGAGTTCAAACGTCTCGTCGAGGTTCTCCGGGTTGGCGGTTCGGTGGCCGTTTGCATACACGCCGTTGTCTACGATCGCCACCGCGCCGTCCTTCCCGCAAGTCGATAGGTTTACGCGAGTCTCTCACGAGTGGCGTCCTCTGGAGGGAGGCCGGTCAGTTTGCCGTCTGGAGCTGGTAAATCAACGCCGCTGCAACATCAGCCAGGCGCACATTGGTGTCCTGGGATAGTCCACGCAGCAGTTCAAAGGCCTCGTCCGCCGAACAACGCCGGGTGACCATCAGCATGCCCTTGGCCTGCTCGATGGTGGCCCTGGACGCGAGCGCCTCCCGAAGCTGGGCAACCTCTGCCTCCAGGTCCCTGTACTGGGTGATGCCGTCGGTAAAGGCGTTCACAATCGCCTGATGGTTTTCCATCTGCTCATTCGTCACCGAGCGGCCGTTCATCACGTCCCGGTAGTGTTCCATCACCCTCAGCGCATCTGCCCTGAGCACAGTGGCGTCTTTGACCTGCTGGCGAATGCCGATGAGCCGCCCCTCGTGGAACACGGGCGAATTGATCGGAACCCAGTGCCGCTGAACAAACTCCCCGGACCGCAGGTCAGCAATGTCATAACGCTGAATGATCATGTTGTCCGCGATGCCGGTGGTGAAAACCCGCTCGAAGGACGCTCTCATCCGCGCCACGCCGTCCGCCTCCGGATTGTCCGGATTGTCCGGAAACGCTTCGAACGCATCCAGGGAGATCAGGGTGTCAGCAGAGCGGCCGGTCATTCTCGTGAACGCCGGGTTAGCGGCCCGGACAACACAATCAAGGTCGAATAGCGCCGTAGCCACCGGGCTGGCCCTGAACGCCTCATCTCCGGTGAGGATCTTCGTCGTCGTGCTGTTTTTCGGTCCAAACCCACTCACTCGGTGATTTTATCCTCTAGCCGACGGCACCGCCGTCGTTGTCTGCGAGGTCCGGAGAAGGCTCCCACCGCAGCACGTCACCGGGTTGGCAGTCCAGAACCTCACAGATGGCTTCCAGGGTGGTGAACCGGACCGCTTTCGCACGGCCGTTCTTCAGCACTGCCAGATTGGCCGGCGTGATTCCGATTTTCTCGGCCAGCACGCCCACCGGCATCTTGCGCCGGGCCAGCATGACGTCGATGTCCACGATGATGGGCATCAGATCACCTCGTCCAGCTCATCGCGCAGGTGTTTCGCTTCGGCGTCGCGGGCGACCGCCTGGGCCAGCAGTGTTCTCAGCACAAGCACGATCAGGGCCACCCCACCGATCAGGAGCGATGCACCACAGATCAGGAGGATGATCCCCGGAGCAATCTCCCCGGGAGCAAGGAGGACCGCCAGTGCAAACACCAGGACTGATGCGGCGGCAATGGCACCGAAGATGATGTCGACATACCGGAACGCGCCGTGGGAGAACACCGTTCCACTGCGAACCATGGTGAGCAGCTTCCAGACGCAGACAGCGCTGATCTGCACGGTAAGGATGCCGAACACCACGATGGCGTTGAACGTAATTCGCAGCCCGGTGGGCACCCCGGACTCCTTGAGATCGGTCGAGATCAGCGGCACCATCCAGAGCTGGATGAACAGCGAGCCGGCAAGAACCATGGCGATCACGATCTGCAGCGCGATGACGGTGAGCTTTCCCATCGGAACCCTTTCGATTGAATTACAGGGCTAATCTATCGAAAAACAATAGGTTCCGTCAATCGAATGCAGGAATGATCAAGTCAGCCCGCCCGCGTGTAGCTTCAATCAGCCTCGCATTCGGCTCGTCCACCCGTTCAACCCACTCCCGGGCCTCGGCCGGCGTCTTCCCGAACGCACTATGCCGCTCAATCAGCCGTCTGATCCGCAGGCCCTCCTCCTGCTCGCAGTACCAGACCTCCGTGCACTGCGCTCGGACATCCCGCCAGCCCGGCTGGTCGAGCAGCAGATAGTTTCCCTCCGTCAGGACAGTCTGCACCGAGGAGTACACAGGAACGACGCCGGCAATCGGCTGCTCGATGGTCCGCTCGAACCCGGGGGCATAGACCACCGGACCGCGCGCTTCGCGTAAGCGCCGAAGCAGCGCGGCGTAACCGTGCGCATCGAAAGTCTCCGGCGCACCCTTGCGCTCCAGAAGACCCAACCGGGTGAGCTCCTGATCCGAAAGGTGGAAGCCGTCCATCGGAACGTGTGCGTACTGCTGGCACTCCGGGGCGCGTTCGCGTTCATTCAGCAGCGAGATGAGCTGCTCGGCGAGGGTGGTCTTGCCGGCGCCCGGCGCGCCCACAATTCCGACGACGACGACGCCCGGCTCACGCGCTGACAGCCGGACGATTCGGTCAACCAGGGCGGCAAGGGTCACCCGGCTATCCTGACACGTTGCGCAGATGGGGTGCTTCAGGTAGAGCGAACCCACCGGGTCCCCCACTTCACTGGGCAGACACAACGTGTGCCCAGCGAGCACCTCAGCCCAGTGGGCGCGTCCAATTGTTACGACACATATTGCAACGCAGGGCCATAAAGGCGTTTAGTGGAATTCCACCATCCCGAGCGGCCGAGAGACCTGGATCGTTGACGCCGCAGCAACCCTTACCTGCATGCAGGAGAACGGGTGCTACTGCCAGGAGCGATGGAGTTATACATGAGCACCGTTCTCAGCGCCCAGCAACAGGCCGCAGGCAAGGCACAGCCCACCACTGCTGACAAGCTTGCCCTCCCCGTAACGTTTTCAGCCCTCACCCGGTCCTTCGGCTCCGGAACCAGCGAACACGTGGTCCTCCGCGACATCAACCTGGAGGTCCGCGCCGGTGAGGTCCTCGCCATCGTCGGTGCCAGCGGCTGCGGAAAGTCAACCCTCCTCCGCGCCGCAGCGGGCCTCGACGCTCCCACCACCGGTGCCGTCCTCATCGACGGGACCCCGGTCAACGGGATCGATGACCGCTGCGCCGTCGCCTTCCAGGAACCGCGCCTCCTCCCCTGGCTGTCCCTCCGCGCCAACGTGGCAATCGGGCTCCCGCGGGGAACCGGCGCGGCCGCAGGCAAGGCGAAGGTCACCGAACTGCTCGGCCTCGTGGAACTCGCCGACTTCGCCGAACACCGTCCCCGCGAGGTCTCCGGCGGCATGGCACAGCGCGCATCCCTGGCCCGGGCACTGGCCCGCAATCCCGGCGTGCTGCTCCTCGACGAACCCTTCGGAGCCCTGGACGCCCTCACCCGGCTCAAGATGCAGGATCTCCTCCTCGACATCCACCGCGCCCAGCCCACCACAGTGCTGCTCGTGACCCACGACGTCGACGAAGCCCTCCAGCTTGCCGACCGCATCATTGTGCTCGGCAAGTCCACCGATCCCGCCCGCCCAGGTGCCTCCGTCACCGAGGTCCTCACCGTGCCGGGCCGGCGCCCGCGTGACCGCAACTCCGCCGACCTGGGCCGAATGCGCAGCTCCCTGCTCGCCACTCTCGGCGTCAAAGGCCACTAACCCACTCACCGCTTGTTTCGCCGTCGTGCCCGTCCGCACGGCTGCTGCCGCTCCACGCAAAGGAAAACCATGAACAGCACCCGCTCGCCCTTCGCCCGCCGCACCATTGCCTCGCTGGCACTAGCTGCCACCGGCACTCTCGCCCTGACCGGCTGCCTCGCCGGTGAGAATGCTGCATCCACCGAAGAGGGCTCCACCGCCACCGAGCTCAACATCGACTTCGCCACCTACAACCCGCTCAGCCTGGTCATCAAGGACCAGGGCTGGCTCGAAGCGGACCTGGAGGATGAGGGCGTCACCGTCAACTGGATCCAGTCCGCCGGGTCCAACAAGGCGAATGAGGCGCTGCGCGCCGGAGCGGTCGACGTCGGATCCACCGCCGGCTCGGCAGCCCTCCTCGCGCGCTCCAACGGTTCACCGATCAAGACGATCGACATCTACTCCCAGCCCGAGTGGTCCGCCATGGTGACGGTGGACGGTACGGGCATCGAAAACCTCGAGGACCTGCGCGGCAAGTCGATCGCCGCAACCAAGGGAACCGACCCGTACTTCTTCCTTATCCAGTCCCTCGAATCAGCCGGAATCGACCCGTCCGAGGTCACCGTGCAGAACCTCCAGCACGCTGACGGGTGGGCAGCCCTGAACAATGGATCGGTGGACGCCTGGGCAGGCCTGGACCCCATCATGGCCTCGGCCGAGCAGGACGGCGCCAACCTGTTCTTCCGCAACATCGACTTCAACACCTACGGCTTCCTCAACGCCAACGAGGCGTTCCTCGAAGAGAGCCCGGAGCTCGCCCAGACGGTGGTCAACGCCTATGAAAAGGCACGCCAGTGGGCCAAGGAGAACCCCGAGGAGACGGCGCAGATCCTCGCGGACGTTGCGGGCATCGACGTCGAGCTCGCCAACGCCGTCATCATCGAACGCACCAACCTCGACGTTGACCCTGCCCCGGGTGAGGCGCAGCGCGCCGTGCTTGAGAAGGTCGGCCCGATCTTCGTCGAAACCGGCGACGTCTCCTCGCAGGAGCAGATCGACGAGGCACTCGAGACCCTCTTCGACGACTCCTTCGTCACCAACGCCGACCCTGACGCCATCCAGGCCTCCTCATGACCCAGGAAAATGCCTACCCTGTCAGTAAGGAGGGCCTGGCGGCCACCGGGCACACCCTGACAACAGTGGACGACGACGGCCCCGCCACCCAGCCGAACGAACCTGCCCCGGGGCTGCTGAGCAGACGGCCGGTCCGGCTGCTGCTCGGCCTGGTGGTGCCGGCGCTAATTCTGGTCCTGTGGCAGCTGAACTCGGTGGTCGGTGTGTTCAGTGCGGTGCAGTTGCCGCCGCCGTCCGCGGTGGGAACTGCCGCCGTCGAGCTCATCGAGCGCGGCGAACTGTGGATCCATATCGCCATCTCCACCCAGCGCGTGCTCATCGGCTTCGCGCTGGGCGCCACCCTCGGCCTGGCCCTGGGCGCGCTCCTCGGCCTGTCACGGCTGGCCGACGCGCTGCTGTCACCGACCATCGGTGCGCTGCGCGCTGTCCCGTCACTGGCGTGGGTTCCGCTGCTCATCCTGTGGATGAAGATCGGCGAGGACTCGAAAGTCACGCTGATCCTCATCGGCGCCTTCTTCCCCGTGTTCACCACCCTGTTCCTGGCCCTGCGCCACGTGGACCGGAACCTCGTGGAAGCCGCCCGCGCCTTCGGGCTCAAGGGGATCCGGCTGCTGACCACGGTGCAGCTGCCCGCCGTCGTACCCGCAGTGTTCTCCGGACTGCGACTGGCGCTGGCGCAGGCGTGGCTCTTCCTGGTGGCCGCCGAACTCATCGCCTCCTCCCTGGGGCTCGGGTTCCTCCTCACCGATTCGACGAACAACGGACGCACCGACCGGATCTTCCTGGCCATCATCCTGCTCGCCGTCATCGGGAAAACCACCGACGCGCTGCTCGGCATCGCCGAGAGGTGGGCGGTGCGGCGTTGGACCTGAGCACCGTGGAGCATCCCGCCGAGCCGGATCTGGCGGCAGAAGAAGACCGGATCGCCTTCTGGGAAAACCAGGCCCGGCGGCTGCACTGGTCCGAGGAGTGGCACACCGCCCACACCTTCGAGCCCGCACGTCCGGATGAAAACGGCGAACTCTCCGTCCCCCGCATCGAATGGTTCACCGGCGGCACCCTGAACGCCGCCTACAACTGCGTGGACCGGCACGTCGAGGCCGGGCTGGGGAACAAGCCAGCCCTGTTCTTCGAGGGCGAGCCCGGAGACCGCCGCACGGTGACCTACGCCGAGCTCCAGGAGGAGGTCAGCCGGGCGGCGAACGCGCTGACCGCGCTGGGGATCGGCAAGGGTGACCGGGTGGTCATCTACCTTCCGGTGTTGGTCGAGACGGTCGCCGTGACCCTGGCCTGCGCCCGGATCGGCGCGGTCCATTCCCTCGTCTTCGGAGGCTTCTCCGCCGAGGCGCTCCGCTTCCGGGTCGAGGACACCGGCGCCAAACTCCTGGTGACCACGGACGGGCAGTACCGGCGCGGCACCGCGGTGCCGGTGAAAGCCAACGCAGATGCTGCCGTCGCGGGCGACAACGCGATCGAGCACGTGCTGGTGATCCGGCGGACCGGCAGCGACGTCGACTGGACCGAGGGCCGCGACGTCTGGTGGCACGATGCCGTGAGCGCCGCCTCCCCTGTCCACGAGGCCGAGGCGTTCGACGCGGAGACGCCGCTGTTCATCATGTACACCTCCGGCACCACCGGGAAGCCCAAGGGCCTGGTCCACACCACCGGCGGCTACCTCACGCAGGCGTCCTGGAGCTTCGAGTACCTGTTCAGCGACCCCGACCCCGCCAAGCGCGCCGACGACGTCCACTGGTGCACCGCCGATCTCGCCTGGGTCACCGCCCACACCTATGAGATCTACGGGCCGCTCTCCAACGGCGCATCCCAGGTGATCTTCGAGGGCACACCCAATACCCCGCATCCGGGCCGGCACTTCGAGATCATCGAGCGGTACGGCGTCACCAGCTATTACACGGCGCCCACCCTGATCCGCTCCCTGATGGGCTGGTTCCCCGACGGCGTCCCGGCGTCCTATGACCGCTCCTCCATCAAGGTCCTCGGCACGGTCGGCGAAGCCACCAACCCCGAAGCGTGGCGCTGGTTCCGCGAAAACATCGGCTCCGGCACCACGCCCATGGTGGATACGTGGTGGCAGTCGGAAACCGGCGCAACCGTCCTCAGCCCGCGGCCCACCGACACCTCCTTCAAGCCAGGCTGCGCCTCCCGTGCCCTGCCCGGTGTGAGCACGCGCATTGTGAACGACGACGGCGCCCCGGCTGCTCCCGGCGAGCAGGGCCTGATCGTGGTGGACCGCCACGGCCCGGCCATGGCCCGCACAGTGTGGGGCAACCCGCAGCGCTACCTGGACTCCTACTGGCGGAAGTTCGCTGACCAGGGCTGGTTCCTCGCCGGAGACGGCGCCCGGTACGACGACGACGGCGACACCTGGATCCTCGGACGCGTGGATGACGTCATCAACGTCTCGGGCCACCGCCTCTCCACCATCGAGATCGAGTCCGCACTGGTGTCACACCCGCGGGTGGTCGAGGCCGGAGCCTGCCCCGTGGCTGATCCGGTGACGGGGCACGCCATCGCTGCGTTCGTCGTCGTGCACGGTGAGGTGAGCGATCAGGAAGCCCTGCAGGCGGAGCTGAAGCGCCACGTCGCGAAGGCGATCGGACCGATTGCGAAGCCTGCCGCCGTCGTCGTGGTTGAGGATGTGCCCAAGACCCGGTCCGGGAAGATCATGCGGCGGCTGCTGACCCAGCTGTATGAAGGCACCACGCTCGGCGACACCACGAGCCTGCAGAACGAGGCCTGCGTCGCGGGGATAGCCGAAGTACTCTCAGCACGGAATGCACCGGAAGTTTCGAGCACGTATGGTGGGTTCAGAGGCCCACACGTCACCGAAGGTGCACAAAAGTTGGATCAATTTGGAGGAACTCATGGCTGACCGCACTTTCGGTTTCCGGACCCGCGCGCTGCATGCCGGCGGCACCCCCGATGCCACGCACGGCGCCCGGGCTGTCCCGATCTACCAGACCACTTCGTTTGTGTTCAAGGACACCAACGACGCCGCCAACCTCTTTGCGCTGCAGAAGTACGGCAACATCTACTCGCGCATCGGGAACCCGACGGTTGCGGCTTTCGAGGAGCGCATCGCCTCGCTGGAGGGCGGCATCGGAGCGGTGGCGACGGCGTCGGGCATGAGCGCCGAGTTCCTCACCTTCGCCGCGCTCTGCCAGGCCGGCGACCACATAGTCGCGGCCGCCCAGCTCTACGGCGGCACGGTCACCCAGCTGGACGTGACGCTGCGCCGGTTCGGGATTGAGACCACCTTTGTTCCCGGCACTGACCCGGCGGACTACGCCGCCGCGATCCAGGAGAACACCAAGGCCGTCTTCACCGAGATCATCGCCAACCCGAGCGGCGAAATTGCGGATCTGAAGGGGCTGGCAAAAATAGCGCACGACGCCGGTGTCCCCCTGATCGTCGATTCCACCCTGAGCACGCCGTACCTGATCCGCCCCCTGGAGCACGGCGCGGACATCGTCATTCACTCGGCCACCAAGTTCATCGGCGGGCACGGCACCACGCTGGGCGGGGTGGTGGTCGAGAGCGGGCGTTTCAACTGGGGCAACGGCAAATTCCCCACCATGACCGAGCCTGTCCCCTCCTACGGCAACGTCCAGTGGTGGGCTAACTTCGGCGAGTACGGCTTCCTCACCAAGCTGCGCACCGAACAGCTGCGGGATATCGGTCCGTCGCTGTCGCCGTCGTCGGCCTTCCAGCTGCTGCAGGGGGTCGAGACGCTGGCGCAGCGGGTGGACGAGCACGTCGCCAATGCGCAGGCCGTGGCGGAGTGGCTGGAGAAGGATCCGCGCGTCGAGTACGTCAACTACGCGGGGCTGCCGTCCCATGTCCACCATGAGCGGGCGAAAGAGTACCTGCCGCAGGGTCCGGGCTCGGTCTTCAGCTTCGGTGTCAAGGGCGGCCGCGAGGCAGGCCAGAAATTCATTGAGGCGCTGCAGCTGGCGTCCCACCTCGCGAACGTCGGTGACGCCCGGACGCTCGTGATCCACCCGGGCTCCACCACGCACCAGCAACTCTCCGCCGAACAGCTCGCTGCCGCGGGCATTCCCGAGGACCTCATCCGCATCTCGGTGGGGTTGGAGGATCTGGAGGACATCCTGTGGGATCTCGACCAGGCACTGGAGATCGCAGTGACGGGTACACCCGCCCATCTGGAAGAAGCACTCGAATTCACCGGCGAGGGAGTGAAGGCATGAGCACCGAGGAACGCACCTGGGAGGGCCCGTCCGCACCGGAGCGGCTCAATATCCTCCGCAACGCGAAGTCGATTGCCATAGTGGGGGCGTCAGACAAGCCCTCCCGGGCCTCGTACTTCGTGGCTACGTACCTGCAGTCCTCAGCGCCGTACCGGCTGTACTTCATCAACCCGACGGCCAACGAGATCCTGGGCCAGCCGGTCTACAAGTCGCTGGCGGACCTGCCGGAGCAGCCGGACATTGTGGACGTCTTCCGCAAGCATGACGACCTTCCGTCCGTGCTGGAGGAGGCCAAGGCAGTCGGAGCCAAGACCCTGTGGCTGCAGCTCGGTTCCTGGCATGAGCAGGTGGCCAGGGACGCCGAAGCAGCGGGGATGAACGTGGTGATGGACCGGTGCGTCAAGATTGAGCACGCACGCTTCCACGGCGGCCTGAACCTGGCGGGCTTCAACACGGGAGTGATCTCCTCGAAGCGCCAGGTCACGGCTTAAAGGAACTCGAGACGGGGGCTTGGGCAACCTGGGTTTAGCGGAACCCGCGACTAGCGGGACGGCGGCTCAAGCAACCCGGTCTTGGCGACCCCTGTCCTAGCGGGATCTGGTCCTAGCGGGATCCGGTCCTAGCGGGACGGCCGCTCGCTTGGAGCGGGAGTCTGCGTGGGACCCGGCACGGGAAGCTTCGGCGGATCCACCGGGAGTACCGAGCGCGGTGTCGTCACCGGATCGGGAATCGGCACGGGCAGGTCGGGTACTTCCACGGGCGGGACAACCCGGCGCTGGGGTTCTTCGGCATTGTCCGGCCGGCCTTCCCGGGTGGCGGGAGCTTTCGGCTCAGGTGCAGGGGCGGGCAAGTCCGACGGCCCGGGATGTTCCGGCGCGGCCTGCGAGGGCGCCGGAACCGGCACCTCGGTAAGCTGCGGGGTTTCGGGGACCATAAGCTGTCCGCGGCCGGGTTCCACGGGAACGGGCTGCTCGTCGGAGACCGGCTCGGTGCGCTCTGCCGGAGCCACCCAGCGGATGACGGACTCGAAGGCCGTCTCGACTGCGTTTCCCGGACCGAACGCGGCTACTCCGCCCATGCCCGCGGCCATTGCCAGCACGACGGCGCCGCCCACTGCCGCGCCCCGTCGCCCTCTCTTCCCGAAGCGGGAGGTCTTCCCGAACGGAAGCGGAACCACGTTGTGCTCGTCCTTCCCGGCGGCCGCCGGGCGCATCGTCTCTGCGAGAGCCGGCGAGACCGGTGGCGCCGGCCGCTCGCCGAGGCTCTTCAGTTCCCCGAGGGCCGCGGTCAGTTCGTCTGAGGGAACAACGCCGGACTCGTCAAGCAGGTCCTGCGCCGCTACCCGTGAGGTGGGGTCATACACCATGGTTGCTCGAATCCTTTTCGACAAGAAGTTCTTTGAGTTTCTGAAGTCCCCGGCGCTGGAGCTGTTTGACTGCGCCGGTCGATTTGCCCAGGACACGGGCTACGTCATCGAGCGGTAGATCGGCGACGATCCGCAGGGCGAGCACATCGCTCTGGTCGTCATTCAACCGGCGGAGGTGGCTCAGCGCCCGCTCTGCTGCGAGGTTGTCCAGTGCTGACGCCTCTGCGGACAGCGTTGTCCGCTCATCAGCCGAGGGATCATAGGAATAGAGTGCCGGCCGGCGGGAGCGCTTCCGGATCTCGTCGACGTGGCGGGCGTGCGCAACGGAGAAGGCGAAGGTTCGGAGGCCCTGCTCGCCGCCCGTGATAGTCGCTAACCGGCTGAACAGGCTGAGGAACACGTCCTGGGTGAGGGCCTCCGGATCCTCTGCACCCCGGGCGGTCAGGTAGCCGAGGATTTTCGGCGACAGTTCGATGTAGATACGGTTCAACGCCTCGGTGTCCCCGGTCTGGGCAGCGCCCAGCAGGTCATCCGTCAGCGTGGAACTCACATTTCCCTTTCGATCCCGGGGTGGGTGCGGCACCACGTGCCGCACCCCAAACCCCGCAATCCTAGCGGCGCACTCTTAGCGGCGCGAACCCTGAACCTTGGCTTCGGCGCTGACCTCAACACCGGCTCCGACTGCAACCTCGGGGAGGGTGACCTCGGCCGGAACGGCAGGAACAGCAGGGGTAGCCGGCTCGCCGTCGACA
>NZ_KI914595.1:42961-79208 GCF_000520475.1 Arthrobacter sp. 35/47 | reverse complement strand
GGCTCGCCGTCGACACCCGGAACAGCGGGAACGGCAGGCACGGCCGGCACGGCCGGAACAGCTACACCGGAACCGCGAACTTCAGCGTCTGCGGCGGCGTCAGCCTGTGCGTCAGCCTCAACCTCTTCAGCCTCTGCCTCAGCGGCAGCCTCAGCGTTGGCTGCGGGTGACGCGGGGACGGCAGGAACCGCGGGTGTAGCGGGAACGGCAGGCAGGTCATCCTCGCCGGGAACGGCGGGCACGGCAGGAACGGCAGGCAGCGCGGGGACGGCGGGCACAGCGGCGTCGGCGGGTGCGACCACTGCGTTCACGTCGGCAGCACCGTCAGCAGCGCCTTCAACGGAGGGGGCAGCAACTGCTACCCCGGCACCGGCAACGGCGATGACAGCCGCAAGGGCAGCACCCTTGACGGGCAGGCTGAGGGCGTTGAAGCGATCGTGCATGTTCAATGAAACTCCTTGGTAGGTCTTCTTCGAAGGGGCTGCACCGCTCAAATGGGGGGCGGAACGGCGCAGCCTCACATGGATGTAATCGACGGAGGCACGCAAAGGGTTACGCACCCGCTCAAAAAACTTTTCGGCACCCACCGCGTCGGCGGAAGCGGCGCAACATTACGTCAAACTGTCGCGTGCTGACGGGATCTGACGTGGTTCCGGCTAGGTTTAGGGATGATCACTGGCGGGCACCCGTGTGCCCGGACACCTGGATACCTACGGAGTAGCCGATGAGTCCCAGCCCGGTTCCACCCCACCACACGGTGGTCAAGCGCGCGTCGACCCCGCTGCCCGTTTCCTTCATCAACCTGCACGCCGAGGGTGTGCGGGATGTCAGCCTCGATATCCGCGCCGGTGAGGTCCTCGCCTTTGTAGGCCAGGAGAACGACGGCGCCTCCCACCTTCTGCGTACCGCTGCCGGTCTCGATCATCCACGGTCGGGGTCCGTTCTGGTCGGCGGCGAACCGGTCCGCCGCACGGACGACCGCTGTTCCTGGACGCCCCGGGACGCCGACCTCCAGCCGGCCCACTCCCTGCAGGCGAACCTGGCCCTGGGCCTGAACAAAAGTTCCAGCGCCAGCGAGGGCAAGGCGAAGATCGCCGAGCTCCTCGACCTGGCTGGCCTGCACCGGTTCGCGAAGCTGCTGCCCACCGATGTCACGGCGGAAATTGTCAGGCGGGCGGCGCTGGCCCGTGCCCTTGCGGGCGGACCGGGCGTCCTGCTCCTCGACCACCCGTTCGCAGCGGTGGAGGGTGCGGCCCGGACTGTGCTGCATAACGTACTCCAGACTCTTCACCGCGCGCTCCCGACCACCGTCCTCCTCGCGACCAACAGCATGGAGGAAGCCGTCCGCCTCGCCGATCGCGTGGTGGTGCTGGGCCGGACCGCGGCGGAGGATGTCACCGGCGCGCTCTCCATCCGCGAGATCCGGGACGGGCAGCGGAAGCAGCGCTGATTCCGGCGCTGCAAATTTCAGCGGCCGTGCCGTTCCATTCCGTCACGCGCCGACGGCCGCGGTGCTCAGTTCCGCGATAGGGCCTCAGCCTTCGACGGGTTAACCGTTATCGGTGCGCCGCAGCGCTATCCGGATGTGCCGGCGTCGTCCTGACCTGTGGATAACGCAGGCGGACCAGACTCCGGGTGAATAGTGTTGTTCCGTCCCGACGGAATGGATACTGATGACTGACACTCCTCTGCCGCACAACGACACACCGCAGTCCAGGTTGCCCGGGTCCTGGAGAGCACGCCGGGTCGTCGCGCTGACAGCGCCGGTGATCGTTGTTGCGCTGGCTGCCGCGAGCTACGCCCGGTTCCATTCAGCCGTGCAGGAAGATCCTTCCAATGGGAGCGCCGATACAGCTGTCGCCGACGGAGTGGTCCTGCTCAGCCCGATGGGAATGATTGCCCTGATTGGTTTCCTTTTCGCCTACTCAACCCGCGGCACCCCGGCACGCGGGTCCGGGTTGCTCAGCGTGATCGTCAACCTCCTCCTCACGGTGGTGCTCATCGTTCCAGCGATCATTGTGTTCCCCATCTTTGTGCATCTACTCCCATTCCTGCTCTCGGACGCCGCCCACTGGGTACTCGCCCGTCTGGGTTGGTGAAAGCGCAGGAGAAAGCGGGGCTTCACACTCGATACAGAAGTCCATCCACTGTGTAAACTGGTAAGCGCACTTACCAGTCGGGCGGTTCGCATCCGGCGGAACCGACGCACCGGCACAGTGCAGCTGTTCAGCGCCAGTCGCCTCCGCAGCGGTTTGGAGATTCCAGTGCAGAGCACTTCTTTGTGGTACAGGTTCGCTGTCGGCGCGGCTGTAGTCGCCGGAGCAACGTTCGCCGCGATACCGTCGGCCAGCGCCGATCACAACTCGGGACGGGGCTCGGATCCCTCTCCGTCGGCGCCTGCCACGGCTCCTGACGAGCCGCCGACCGAGCCGGAGCCTGAACCCGAACCGGCCCCTGTCGATCCCCCCGTGACTGAACCCGTCACGCCGACGCAACCGGCGCCGCCCGAAGTCGCGCCCGTGCCGGAGCCCGAACCTGCGCCGGCCCCGGCCGTATCCCCGAGCAAGTCTCCACCCCCGCCGCCTGCGCCCGAACCGGCTGCTCCGGCACCAGAAGCTGAACCGGCTCCCGCACCGGTGATCCTTCCTCCGCCGCCTGCCCCCTTGCTGCCGCTCCCGGCAGAGTTCATCCCGCCCGAGCAGCCCACGCCTGAGGAGGCGGAGCCTGCGGAACCTGAACTCGCACCGTTCGCGCTACCGCCGTATGCCTGGGCTCCGATGTATCAGGCCCCGGAACCCACTGAGTCTGACGCCCCCGCAGCGCCTGCCGCCGGAAGCCAGTCACCAGCGGCCGCCGCAGCCGGCTTCCCGCTGCTGCCCGGTCTCGCCGCCGTGCTGTTCGCTCTGCTGGCCGCCGGCATGGTGGCGGTCGGGATCCGGTCCCGCGGGCCACGAGGCATCAGCGCCCCATAAGTCCGTCCGTGAACGGGTTGGCGAAGACCCCGTCCGGATCGAGGCGCTTGGCCAACAACCTGAAGTCCCCCAGCCGCGGATACAGCCGATCAAGATCCTGCGCATCGGAATTGAACAGCTTGCCCCAGTGAGGCCTGGCGGAAAACGGCTCCAGCGCCGCCTCGAGTTTCGGCAGAAGCTTCTGGACTGCCGGCTGATCCTGCACCCAGGTGAAGTGCAGACCCACAGCATCCGTGCCGTAACTTGAACTCAGCCACAGCTCATCGGCCGCAACGGTGCGGATCTCGTTGACCTGAAGCAGCGGCACGATCTCGGCGCTCAGCTCCCGCACCGCGCGGATGGCATCGACAGCGTGCACCCGGGGCACGAGATACTCCGACTGCAGTTCCACACCGTTGCTGGGCGTGAAGTCGAGCTTGAAGTGGGGCAGCCTGTTGTACCAGGGGCCGGCCGCACCGAGCTGAGGCGTGCAGCCGATGGCCGGTAGCCCGGGCAGGGGGTGGCGCTCGTCGTCCGCCGCGACAGCACCGAACAGGGTTCCTTCCAGAGGTGCATCACGGTCCGGCCTGCGCTTCACCCAAACGGCATCGGCGACGTCGGGATCCCGCCAGGTGGTGAAAACGCTGACGCTGTATGCGGCACCGGTGACGCCGTCGAAATCCCGAAGCAGGTTCTCCAGCGGAAGCTTTTCGAAGACGGTCTGCTCCACCTCAAATGCCGGTTCCACCTCAAGCTCCAGCCTCGTGACGATCCCCAGCGCCCCGAGGTTGACCACTGCTCCGTCAAAGTCCGGATCGCCCGCGGAAAACCTCACCAGCTCACCGCTGGCGGTGACCAGCTCCAGCCCGACGACGGCGGCCGCCAGCGAACGGTTCCGGACGCCGGAGCCGTGGGTGCCCGTGGCCACGGCCCCGCCCACCGAGATGTGCGGCAATGACGCGAGGTTGGCGAGTGCCAGACCTTCCCGCTCCAGCTCCCCCGCCAGTTCGCCATAGCGGATCCCGGCGCCCACGGACACGGTGGAGCCCTCCCGGTTGACGGTCACCGGACCGGTCAGCGCCGCCGTCGACAGCAGCTCGGTTGTTCCGTCGGCGATGTCGTTGAAGGAGTGCCGGGACCCGAGCGCGCGGATGGACGAGGATGCGGCAACAATGCGGCGGACCTCATCCACCGACGTCGGCTTGTGAAGTGTCGAGGCACTGTAGGCCAGGTTGCCCGCCCAGTTGGTGCCGACGTCGTTCGTCATCGATCTTCTCCTACCCGTGAGTTGGCAGGACACACCCCTAATCCGTGGGGATAAGCGGCGTGTCCTGCCAAATGAACTTCAGCCTATTTCAGCGCGTTGGACGCTTTGCGCTTGTTGAAGACGTCAAAGGCGACAGCCAGCAGCAGCACTATGCCCTTGATGAACTGCTGGTAGTCGATGCCGACGCCAAGCAGGGACATGCCGTTGTTCAGGACGCCCATGATGAGTCCACCGGTGATGGCCCCGACCACTGTGCCCACGCCGCCGGTGACGGCGGCCCCACCGATGAAGGCTGCGGCGATGGCATCAAGCTCGAAGAGGGTACCGGCGCCCGGTCCTGCCGAATTCAACCGTCCGGTGAAGACCAATCCCGCCAGTGCAGCCAGTACGCCCATGTTTACGAAAAGCCAGAAGTCGATGTGCCGCGTTTTCACACCCGACAGCTGTGCGGCCTGCAGGTTCCCACCGCGGGCGTAAATATGACGACCGAAGACTGAGTTGTTCATGACCGCGCTGTACGCGACGACGAGGATACCCAGCACCACAAGCACAATGGGCGTACCGCTCCGGGAGGAAGCCAGCAGATAGGTGAGTCCGAGAATGATAACGATGCCGAAGGTGAGCTTGGTGTAGAACCAGGCAGAAGGCTCGTCCTCGAGGTTGAGCTTTTTGCGGGCTGCACGGTTACGCAGCTGACTGAAGATCAGCAGCGCCGCGGAGATGAGCCCGAGGCCCACCGTTGTCCAGTCGAGGATATTCGTGTCCGGCGGGAACAGTCCCGGGAAGAGGAAACCGCCGCCCAGCTGACGGTATTCACTCGGGAACCCGGAGATACGCTGGTTATCGAGCGTGATCTGAGCAAGGCCGCGGAACAGGAGCATGCCCGCCAGCGTCACAATGAAGGCCGGGATCCCCACGTAAGCCACCCAGAAACCCTGCCAGGCCCCGACGAGGGCGCCGATGACGAGTGACAGGAAGAGTGTCAGCCACCAGGGGAAGCCCCAGTCCTGGATCATTACTCCCGACATCGCACCGACGAAGGCGGCCACCGAGCCGACGGACAGGTCGATATGGCCGGCGATAATAATCATCACCATGCCGATGGCCAGCAGCAGGATGTAGCTGTTCTGAACAATGATGTTCGAGACGTTGTCTGCCTGCAGCAGCTGCCCGCCGGTCAGAACCTGGAACAGGGTCACGATGACCAGGAGCGCTACGAAGATACCGATCTGGCGCAGCCGGCTGGTCAGGAAAGCGAGTCCGTGCTTGACGGTAGGACGTGGCGGCGTTGCTTCGGCTTCCTTGACGGTTGTTGCCATGGAGTTAGTCCTTTTCCTTGGTCATGTGTTGCATGAGGTATTCGGGGGTGGCGTCCGCGATGGGCACTTCCGCGGTGATGACGCCTTCCGCGAGGGTGTAGATACGGTCGCAGATACCGAGCAGCTCAGGCAGTTCAGAGGAGATGACGATAATCGCCTTACCCTCGGCAGCGAGGCGATTGATGATGGTGTAAATCTCGTACTTGGCGCCGACGTCTATGCCGCGCGTGGGCTCATCGAGAATCAGGATGTCGGGATCAGCGAACATCCACTTGGACAGCACCACTTTTTGCTGGTTACCGCCCGAAAGCTTGCCGGTCACAGCAGAAACCGACGGCGCTTTGATGTTCATGGATTTGCGGTAGTCATTGGCGACGACCGTTTCCCGATGCCCGTCGACCCAGCCGAACCGTGCGAGCTTGCCAAGCGCCGAACCGGAGACATTCCGCTTGATGTCCTCAATGAGGTTCAGTCCGTACCGCTTCCGGTCTTCAGTGGCGTAGGCGATCCCATGCCTGATCGCCTCGCTGACGGTTCGTGCGGTGATTTCCTTGCCGTTCTTGTACAGCCGCCCTGAGATCGCGGACCCATAACTGCGGCCGAAAATGCTCATCGCCAGCTCCGTGCGTCCGGCCCCCATGAGGCCGGCTATGCCGACGATTTCGCCTGCACGGACGTTGAGGTGGGCCTTGTCGACGATCACCCGATGATGTTCCTGCGGATGGTGGACCGTCCAGTCCTCAACCCTGAACACCTCCTCCCCGATGGACGGCGTGCGTTCGGGGTAGCGATGTGCCATGTCCCGCCCGACCATTCCTTTGATGATGCGTTCCTCAGTAACAGAGCCGTCATGGAGACTGAGGGTTTCGATGGTGCGGCCGTCGCGGATGATCGTGACGGAGTCGGCGACCGCACGAATCTCGTTGAGCTTGTGGCTGATGATGATGCTGGTGATGCCTTCGGCCTTCAAACCGCTCACCAGCGAGAGCAGATGGGCCGAGTCCTCATCGTTGAGAGCTGCTGTCGGCTCATCCAATATGAGCAGCTTCACATCCTTGGAGAGCGCCTTTGCGATTTCCACGAGCTGCTGGGCGCCAACGCCGATGTCCTGCGCGCGCGTGACCGGATTGACGCGTAACCCCACACGGTTCAGGAGCTTTGCCGCCTCGAGGTTCGTGGTGTTCCAGTCGATGAAGCCGCCCCTCGCGCGCTCATTGCCGAGAAAGATGTTTTCGGCAATCGACAGATAGGGGGAAAGCGCGAGTTCCTGGTGGATGATGACGATGCCGCTGCGTTCGCTGTCCTTGATGTCCCGGAAGGACGCAGGCTGACCTTCGAAGACAATTTCGCCGTCATACGTCCCGTGAGGATACACGCCCGAGAGGACCTTCATGAGCGTGGACTTGCCTGCACCGTTTTCACCGCAGATGGCATGTACCTCGCCCCGTGCGACCTCGAGGTTGACGCCGTCGAGCGCGCGGACCCCGGGGAAGGTCTTGGTGATCTCACGCATTTCAAGAATGTGTTGAGTCATAACTGCCTCACTTCACTGTGCTGTGCCGGAAAAGGGCGGCCACCTAAAGCGGCCGCCCCTGTTCCGAATGACTACTGCAGTTCGTCCGCGTTGTAATATCCGCTGTCGACGAGCACTTCCTCGTAGTTCTCAGCCGTGACGATCTCCGACTCGAGGAGGTATGACGGCACGATCTTCTCACCGTTGTCATAGGTTTCGGTGTCGTTGACCTCAGGCTCTTCGCCCTTCATCAGTGCATCCACCATCAACACCGCTCGCTCCCCAAGCTTGCGGACATCCTTGAAGATGGTCGAGTACTGTTCGCCGGCGATGATCGATTTCACGGATCCGAGCTCGGCGTCCTGGCCGGTGACGACAGGAAGCTCATCCTTGGAGTAGCCGCCGGAGGTCAGTGCCGAAATGATACCGATGGACAGTCCGTCATAGGGTGACAACACACCGTCGAGGCGCTCGCCGCCGCCAACGGTGATGAGGTCCTCCATGCGGGCCTGGGCCGTGGCCGGGAGCCAGCGGAGGATGGCAGCTTGGTCAAACTCGGTCTGGCCGCTGGGAACGTTCAGCACTCCGCTGTCCAGGTACGGCTGCAGTGTGTCCATCGCGCCCTCCCAGAAGAAGGTCGCGTTGTTGTCGTCCGGGCTGCCGGCGAAGAGCTCCACGTTGAACGGGCCCTCCTCACCGGTCTCCTCGCCGTTCTCGTCGAGCACACCGAGGCCGGTCAGCAGCGATGTGGCCTGCTGAACGCCTACCTGGTAGTTGTCGAAGGTGGTGTAGTAGTCAACGGTGTCTGATCCGTTGATCAGGCGGTCGTAGGCGATGACGGGGATGTCCTGCGATTCGGCCGTTTCCAGAACACTGGTGAGCGTGGTGCCGTCGATCGAGGCGATGACCAGGGCCTCGGCCCCACCGTTGATCATGTTCTCGATCTGGGAGATCTGGGTGGGAATGTCATCGTTTGCGAACTGGAGGTCCACCTCGTAGCCGAGCTCCTCGAGCTGCGCCTGAACGTTCTCACCGTCCGCAATCCACCGCTCCGACTGCTGCGTCGGCATGGCCACGCCGATCCGGGCGCCTTCGTTGGATCCCTCCTCAGCGGCCTCGCCACCGCCGCCACCGCGGCTGCCGCCGCAGGCTGAGAGGGACAGTACCAGCGCGCTAGCGGCGGCCACGCCCATAAGCATGTTCTTCTTCATGTCATTCCTTTCCTGCCGGGCACCAGTGCCCGGAAGTTCCGTGTACCGGCAGCGACGAAGGCCGCCGCCACTCGAAAGTGATGTGATCGGTCACATCCCGCTACCTTAGACCTACAACGCAGCCTGGGAACGGGAGTCGCTACGATCGTTATGGGTCTGTAATGCTCGGGAAAACGCAGTCCCGTGAGTTGGCAGGACACACCCCTCATTCGTGAGGATAAGCGGCGTGTCCTGCCAAATGAACTACGACGGCTAGAGCTTTTGCGCCAGCCGGTAATACGCGGCATTCCACCGCAGCTCGCGCTGGAACTCACGCAGCGTCGTCGTGCTGTCGATGCGGAGCAGTTCCGTACCGGCGATGTCCGCGAAGTCCTCGAACACATCCAGCCCGACGGCGGTGCTCATCACCGTGTGGTGCGCAGCTCCCGCACTGAGCCAGGCCGCGGCCGACGTCGCGAGATCCGGCTGCGGCTTCCAGACGGCGCGGGCCACCGGCAGGTTGGGCAGCGGCGCGTCCGGCGGAACCACTTCGACGGCGTTGGCCGTGAGGCGGAAACGGTCGCGCATGTCGGACATGGCGACGACGACGGCATCCCCGGAGTCCGTGTCGAACACCAGCCGGACGGGGTCCTCCTTGCCGCCGATCCCCAGCGGATGCACCTCAAGGGTCGGCTTTGACGTGGTGAGCGTCGGGCAGATCTCGAGCATGTGCGCGCCCAGGATCTTCTCCTCCCCGGGCACCAGGTGGTAGGTGTAGTCCTCCATCAGCGACGCGCCGCCGGGCAGCCCGGCACCCATCACCTTGGCAGCCCGGACCAGGACGGCGGTCTTCCAGTCACCCTCCGCGCCGAACCCGTAGCCCGCCGCCATCAGGCGCTGGACCGCGAGCCCGGGAAGCTGGCGCAGCCCACCAAGGTCCTCGAACGTCGTCGTGAAGGCGCCGAAGGAGCCGCCCTCCAGGAAGGACAGCAGCGCGAGTTCCTGCCGCGCACCGTAGCGGAGGGACTCGTGACGGTCACCTCCGCTCCGGAGTTCGGGAACGACGTCGTACGTTGCCTCGTACTCTTCGACGAGCGCGTCGATGTCCGCCTCGGACTGCGCCTCGACCACCTCGACGAGTTCGTTGACGCCCCAGGTGTTGATGGAGACCCCGAAGCGCAGCTCCGCTTCCGTCTTGTCACCCTCGGTGACGGCGACGTTGCGCATGTTGTCACCGAAGCGGGCCACCTTGAGCTCGTGCACAGCCGCCCAGCCGGCGGCGGCGCGGGACCAGGTGGCGATCTGCGCGGTGACAGCGGGGTTGGAAACATGCCCGACGACGGTCTTCCGTGCCACCGAGAGCCGGGTCTGGATGTACCCGAACTCGCGGTCGCCGTGGGCAGCCTGATTGAGGTTCATGAAGTCGAAATCGATGTCCGCCCACGGCAGTTCCACATTGATCTGCGTGTGCAGGTGCAGCAGCGGCTTGCGCAGGGTGTCCAGGCCGGCGATCCACATCTTGGCGGGACTGAAGGTGTGCATCCAGGCGATGACCCCGATGGTCCTGTCGCTGGCGTTTGCCTCCAGTGCCATGCGGCGGATGGAAGCGGAGTCCTTCAGGGTGGGCTTCCAGACCACCTTGACCGGCACATCGGAGGAGTCGATCAGCTTGACGATCTGCTGGGACTGTTCGGCCACCTGGCGGAGGGTTTCCTCGCCGTAGAGGTCCTGGCTTCCGGTGAGGAACCAGATCTCGTATTCGTCCAGGGAGTTGTTGAGGGCGGTCACTGTGCGGCTCCGGTTCTGACGGGCGTCGGCTGCCCGTACACGTTCTGATAGCGGTCAAAGAGTGATTCGATGTGGCGCTGCTCAATAGGCAGCGGGTCACCGAGCTGGCGGGAGATGTGGATGGTGCGGGCCACGTCCTCGAGCATGACGGCGGCCTTGACGGCGTCGCGCGCGTCCTTGCCGATGGTGAACGGTCCGTGGTTCTGCATGAGGACCGCCCGCGAGCGATGGCCGGTGAGGGTCTCGACGATGCCGCGGCCGATCGAGTCATCACCGATGATCGCGAACGGGCCCACCGGGATCTCGCCGCCGAACTCATCCGCCATGGCGGTGATCACGCAGGGAATGGATTCCCCGCGTGCGGCCCACGCCGTCGCGTAGGTGGAGTGCGTGTGGACTACTCCCCCGACACGCGGCATGTTGCGGTAGACGTAGGCGTGCGCGGCGGTGTCGCTCGAGGGCGAGCGCTCGGAACCGGGCGTACCTTCGAGAACGTTCCCGTCCAGGTCGCAGAGGATCTGGTTTTCGGGAGTCAGCTCGTCATAGTCCACGCCGCTGGGTTTGATCACGAACAGGTCCTGGCCCGGCACGCGTCCCGAGACGTTCCCGCCGGTCCACACCACCAGGTTGTAGCGGACCAGCTCGGCATGCAGCGCGGCTACATCGCGGCGTACGGCATTGATGCCGTCCAGTTCACGGTCTGAAAAGGACCTGGTGGTGCTAGTCATGGGTTTGACCCGCTTTCTCGTTGGCGGCCGCCGAATTCCTGAAATGCCGCATCCTGGCTTCCCGTGTGCTGCAGCGGAAGCTGGTGTTGGTTGTGAATTTTGCACCGGACCTACCGGATGTGACCGTTCACACTATATGCTGGAGGTCACGTTTGATGTCAAGCACTCCAGGACCGGGACACCTCAAATCAATGGAATCGGTCAGGAAAAACAGCCGCCGTGACCCCCAAGCCAAGGAGACTCTCTTCATGACCGACGCCAGAGACGTTATCGCCGAAGGCCGCACCAGCCTCGGAATCGAACTCGGGTCCACCCGCATCAAGGCGTGCCTGATCGGTGAGGATCCCTCGACGGTGCTGGCCGTAGGCAGCCATGACTGGGAGAACCAACTCGTCGACCGCCTGTGGACCTACTCCCTCGAAGACGTCTGGGCGGGCATTCAGGCCGCCTACGCGGACCTGGGCGCCGACGTCGAACGCCGGTACGGCACGCGGCTGGAGAGTCTGGGAGCGATAGGCGTCTCAGCGATGATGCATGGTTACCTTGCCTTCGACGACGGCGGCGAACTGCTCGTTCCCTTCCGCACCTGGCGCAATACCAACACCGGGCCGGCTGCGGCGGAGCTCACCGAACTTTTCGGAGTCAATATCCCGCTGCGCTGGTCGATTGCACACCTGCACCAGGCCGTGCGGGACGGTGAACCGCACGTATCGCAGGTTCGCTCCATCACAACCCTCGCCGGCTACGTGCATCGGGAACTGACCGGGCGCAAGGTCCTTGGCGTTGGCGATGCGTCAGGGATGTTCCCTATCGACTTCCGTACCGGGAATTACGACGCCGGACTGCTCGCCCGCTATGACACCCTGACAGCCGAAACTGCACCGGGTCTGAAGCTCTCCGAACTGCTGCCCGACGTGTTGACGGCTGGACAGCCGGCAGGCGAACTGACCGCTGCGGGAGCCGCTCTCCTTGACCCCTCGGGCAGCCTGCGGCCCGGAGCCCTGCTGTGCCCACCGGAAGGTGATGCCGGCACCGGGATGGTGGCAACCTGTTCCGTTGCCCCCCGCACCGGCAACGTGAGCGCCGGCACGAGCATCTTCGCGATGGTGGTGCTCGAGCGGCCGCTCGAGCGGGTGCACCACGAGCTGGATCTGGTCACAACTCCTTCCGGTGACCCTGTCGCCATGGTGCACTGCAACAACGGTGCCAGCGAACTCGCAGCGTGGGTGGGGCTCTTCTCCCGCTTCGCGGCCGCGTCCGGAGCCGTGTCAGCATCCGGTGCCCTCCTGAATTCGGATGATGTCTTCACCACTCTCTTCAGTGAAGCGCTCGACGGCGCCCCCAACGCCGGCGGGCTGCTCGCCTACAACCACCTCGCCGGTGAGCCGATCGCCGAAATCACCGAGGGCCGGCCGCTGTTCCTTCGGACTCCGGACAGCGAATTCACGCTGGCCAACTTCATGCGCGCCCAACTGTATGGGGTATTCGGCACGCTGGCACTGGGTATGCGCGTGCTCAGCGGGGAGGGTGTCGAGCTGGATCGGATGTTTGCGCACGGAGGCATGTTCCGCACCGCAGGGGTGGCGCAGCGCTTCCTCTCCGGGGCTCTCGCCGCACCGGTCTCCGTGGCGGCGACAGCCTCCGAAGGCGGCCCCTGGGGTATGGCGGTGCTGGCTTCCTACGCCTCGGCCAACGCCGCCGGCAACGAACTCGACCTGGACGCTTACCTGCGTAAGCAGGTATTCGCCGGAACGGAATTCGAAACAACGGAACCGGACGCGGCCGACGTCGCGGGCTTCGCGGACTACCTCGACCGTTATCACGAGGGCCTTCAGGTGGAACGCGCCGCGATCAGAGCCCTGCCCGTGGAGTGATTCCGGTCCATCCGCACCGTGCGGAGTGGAGCGGCGCCCTACCTGTGCGCCGCGGTTGACTGCCGGACTATGAGCTCGGGCACCACCGTGCGGGGGGCGTCCCCGACCGGCACCTCCAGCTGGGCGAGCAGGTGAGCCACGCACCGCCGACCGAGTTCCGTGAAATCCTGCCGCACGGTGGTGAGCGGCGGCGCGAAGTGGGCGGCATCGGGGATGTCATCGAATCCGACGAGGCTGACGTCCTCGGGAATCCGCAGGCCACGTTCGCGGCAGGCGTGCATCAGCCCCAGCGCCATCTGGTCATTGGCGGAGAACACCGCGGTGGGAGCGTTCGAGGCGAACAATTCCTCCCCGATGCGGAAGCCGCTGTCCGAGGTCCAGTCACCGGTGGCAATGCGGAAGGCATCCACGCCCCAGGCCGCCAGCTCGGTGCGGAAGCCGCGGACCCGCTCCTTGGATTCCACCCACCCGTCCGGGCCGGCCACGTGGGCTATGTTCCGGTGCCCAAGGTCCAGCAGGTGCCGCGTCGCAAGCCGGGCACCGGCAACCTGGTCCACGGAAAGGCCGTGATCGTCTGCCGGTGAGGTGGAGTGGACCGTCACCATGGGGAGCTTGACCGAGAGATGCCGCAGCTGCCGGAGAGTGGTTTCCTGCGGTGCGAGGATGATCAGGCCCTCGACCGCATGATCGATCAGCCGCTCCAGGGCCTCCTTGAATGCGGCCTCGTCGAGGGATGTCAGCGTAGCGGTATCCACCAGGTATCCGGCGGCAGCGGCCGCTGATTCGATGGCTGCCCGGGTGGAGGCCGGCCCAAAGTAGGTGCCGTCAGTCACCAGGACGCCGATCATGTGGGAGCGGCTGGTCACCAGGGAACGGGCTGCGCGGTTGGGCCGGAACTGCAGTGCCTCCATGGCGTCGAGCACCCGCTGGCGCGTGCCCTCACGCAGGCTTGGGTGTCCGTTGATGACGCGGGAGACCGTCTGGTGCGAAACACCGGCCATCTTCGCGACGTCACGGATGTTGGCGGAACGGACGCGCGGGGCAGGTTGCGGGGCGGACTGCGGCGTCGGCTCGCTGTTAACGGTCACATGTCAAACCGTACTGGATGCAGGGACGGACGGACTGCGTGCCGTTCAGAGGGCGTCGGTGGGCGCCGCCCGGTGGTCGACGGCAGCAACCTCCGCGTCAATGCGCTCAATTCCCGCGTCCAGCCGTTCGACGGTGGCCCACAGGGCGGGCTGCTGCTCCCGGATTTCCTCCAGGGTGAGCCCGGCGGACCGCAGGGTGGCCAGATCGAAGCTGACGTTCGTCCGGGCACCCGTTACGGCTGCCCGCAGCGCACCGAAGGCGACCACGACGTCGGCGATCAAGGCGCGGTTCCCGTTTTCAGCGAGCCAGCGCAGGTCCTCAATCGCGTCGATTGCCCGGTCGCCAAGAGTGGCAGAGGACCGTGCAGCACCCAGCGAAGCCTCGCGTATCGCAGCGTCCCGCTCGCTGCCGGCTTCCAGTCGGAACGCCGCCCCGAACGCGCGGGACGCCGAGGCGTCATCATCGGCTAACTGCAGCGCGCTTTTCCGGAGGTCCTGTGCACGGGCGAGCAGCTCCTGGAGGTGGTCCTGCTGATCGCCGTCGGCCTCCGTGTAACCGGCCACCATCGAGGTCAGCGAGGCCGCAATCGCGAGCATCACGCCGGCTCCTGCGCCGCCGCCGGGCGAGCCGACGGACTCTGCGAGGGCGCGGGTCCACTCCTCCACAGTGGAGTGCCGGGTGGTGATCTCTTCAGAATGTGCCATGGCACCAGTCTGTCCCACATCGGCTCCCTGTGGCAGGAAGACCGGGCCTGGCCGTGCGAATGCGTGTGGAGCCCCCGCAACCTGCGACAATTCCCGCATGGCACGATTAGCGGCACCCGAGCTCGGCCGTGCGCGTACCTTCGCGGGCTTTGCCCTGGCGCTCGCCCTTCCGCCCCTTCTGGAGTGGGGCATGTTCCTTGCGGGGAGCGACTTCCTCGCTGCCGACGTCCTCCTCCAACTCGCCGGTGTTGTGGCGGTAGCTCTCGTCGGCGGACTGTGGCCGGCCCTGCTCGGTGCTCTCTGGAGCAGCCTCATCCTCAACTACTACTCCACCGAACCGTTCGGCTCACTGGAGATCGCCGACGCCGAGGACATCCTCACCCTCGTGATCTTCGTGGCAGTCGCTGTATCGGTCTCCCTGGTGGTTGGCCTCGCCGCCCGTCGGTCCAGGGAAGCCGCCAACGCTTCAGCGGACGCCGCCACCCTGGGTGAGCTCGCCCGAGGGGTGCTCGCGGCCGAAGACACGCTCCATGGCTTCCTCCACCATGTACGCAACCACTTCGGAATGCGCGGAGCAGCTTTGTTTGCCCGCCCCGACATGGACGACGACGGCGCCCGGTCGGCAGCGGACGATCCCTGGCGGCTGCTCGCGCTGGACGGCGAACAGACGGGTTCGTCCGAAGGCGCGCCTTCACCGGAGGGCCGCGGCCCGGGCGAGGGTGACGCCGGCACCGATGTGCCCGGCGGCCTGCGGCTGGTGCTGTACGGCCGCTCCCTGTCTGCCCGGGAACAGCGGCTGCTGGATGCGTTCGGATCGCAGCTGGCGGCGCTGAGACAGCGTGAGCAGCTGATCGCGAGCACGGAGGAGAACCGTCGGCTGGCGGAGGGGAACGTCATGCGAACCGCCATCCTGCGGGCGGTTTCGCACGACCTGCGCACCCCGCTCGCCGCCATCAAGCTCGCCGTCACGAGCCTGCGACAGCAGGGCATCGAATTCACTGAGGAGGAGGAAGCCGAATTGCTCGGCACCATCGAAACCTCGTCCGACCGGCTCGCCTCACTGATCGATAACCTCCTGGACATGTCCAGGCTGACCGGCGATGCGGTCACCCCGCACCTCGGCCCGGTGCATTGGGCCGATGTTGTAGCCGCCGCCCTCCAAAACTCCCACGCCGACCGCGTGCGGATCCTGCTGGCACCCAATTCCCCCGCCGTGCAGGCTGACTTCGGCATGCTTGAACGGGTGATCGCGAACGTCGCCGAAAACGCCCAGAAATACGCCGGAGAGGCCGACGTCGTTATTTCAGCCGCCGTCTCCGGCACTGTCGGCGACTTCCCAGCGAGCGAGCTGCGCGTCCGCGACCATGGCAGCGGCGTCGACAGGCAAGGCATTGTGCGCATGTTCCAGCCGTTCCAGCGGCTCGGCGACGCGGACACCGCCACCGGTGTGGGGTTGGGGCTTGCCGTTGCCCGCGGTTTCACCGAGGTGATGGGCGGTGAACTGCTGGCGGAACCCACGCCCGGAGGCGGGCTGACCCTCGTGATCCGGCTGCCGCTCTCCACCGGTGTGAGCCAGTGATTACGGTCCTGATTGTCGACGACGAACCCCAGTTGCTGCGCGCCCTCCAGATCAACCTGCGCACCCACGGTTACCGGCCGGTGACGGCCACGGACGGTGCGTCCGCGCTCGCCGCAGCCTACGAACACCGGCCCGACCTGGTGGTCCTTGACCTGGGACTTCCGGACATGGACGGGGTTCAGGTCATCGCCGGCCTGCGCACCTGGAGCCAGGTTCCGATCATCGTGCTCTCCGCCCGGCATGGCCCGGAAGACAAGGTCGAAGCGCTCGACGCCGGTGCCGATGACTACGTGACCAAGCCGTTCGGTCTCGAAGAGCTCCTTGCCCGACTTCGGGCGGCTGAACGGCGTGCAATCCCGGCGCCGGAAACGCCGGTGGTCACTTCGGAGCACTTCCGCCTCGACATCGCGGTCCGCAAGGCGGAGGTCCGCGGCGAGTTGGTACGGCTGACCCCCACCGAGTGGAAGATCGTGGAATTGCTGGTGCGGAACCCGGGCCGGCTCGTGGGCCAGCAAAAGCTGCTGCTGGAGGTATGGGGGCCCGCCTATGCCAAGGAAGTCCAGTATCTGCGCGTCTACCTCAACCAGTTGCGGCGCAAGCTTGAGCCGGACCCCACCAGGCCGCGCTACTTCATTACGGAGAGCGGAATGGGATACCGGTTTGAGCCCTGAAGTGCTCCAAACCGGGCCGTAAAGAATGCGTTAAGACCGGCCTTCGAGCAGCCACGCGGGCCATAGCGTGAGTCCCAGGAAGCCGTGGTGAGCACGGGTGCTCGGGAGTGATGGGGTCTGCAGCCGTGGCTGCTATCAAGCTCAGGAAGCGGATAAAGCTCGAGGAGATCAGCCCCGTGCGGCTGGTACCGCTGGCTTTCCTGGCAGCGATCCTGGTGGGCGCCGGCCTGCTCATGCTCCCACTATCGCGTACCCCGGGCAGCGACGAGGTAGTGATGCCCGCGCTGTTTACCGCCGTGTCAGCCGTATGTGTCACCGGCCTGATCACAGTGGATACAGCAACGTTCTGGACGCCGTTCGGCCAGACGGTGATCCTGGCGCTGATCCAGGTCGGCGGCTTCGGCATCATGACCCTCGCAACCCTCCTGGCACTGCTGGTTCGCAAGAGCCTGGGGCTGCGCTCACAACTCATAGCGCAGTCCGAAAGCCACACCCTGAACCTGGGGGACGTACGGGGTGTCCTGCTCCGCGTAGCCAAAATCATGCTGGCCTGTGAAGCGGCGACCGCGGTCCTGCTGACTGCACGGTTCTGGATCGCTTACGACGACGGTCTGGCCACGGCAGCCTGGCACGGCATCTTCCATGCCATTTCCGCGTTCAACAATGCGGGCTTCTCACTCTTCAGCGACAACCTGATTCCCTTCGTCGATGACCCCTGGATCATCCTCCCCATCTGTGCAGCCGTCATTGCCGGCGGCATCGGATTCCCGGTGATCATCGAACTGCTGCGCGGCCGCACCGTGCACAAGGGCTGGACCGTGCACGTCCGCCTCACCGTCTACGGAACCCTCATCCTCCTCGCCCTTGGAACCGGACTCTTTGCCTGGTTCGAATGGGACCGGGCGGAAACACTTGGTCCGCTATCCACCGGAGGGAGGCTCCTCGCCGCCATTGCGGGCGGCGTCTTCCCGCGTACCGCCGGATTCAACAGCATTAACTACGGTGACGCTGCGCCGGAGACACTGCTCATCACCAACATTCTCATGTTCATCGGAGGCGGCAGCGCCGGAACGGCTGGCGGTATCAAGATCACCACCTTCCTCGTCCTTGCCTTCGCTATCTGGAACGAAGTCCGCGGGCGTGAGCAGGTCACCATCGGGCACCGCTCGGTCAGTTCTCCGGTGCAGCGCCAGGCGCTGTCCGTCGCACTGTTGGGAATCGCAGCGGTGATGATCGGAACGGTCCTCCTGCTGGTCTTCACCGACTACGGGCTGGAGCAGGCGCTCTTCGAGGCAGTCTCAGCCTTCGGGACGGTAGGGCTCAGCACGGGCATCACCTACGAGCTGCCGGCGAACGCCGAGCTCGTCCTCATGGCGCTGATGTTCATCGGCAGGATCGGCACCATTACTGTTGCATCCGCACTGGCGCTGATCTCCCGGCCGATTCTCTACAGACTCCCGGAAGAGCGTCCCATCATCGGATGACCTGACAACCCTCACCCGAGCAGCAGCGCCACCAACAGCGATGCCGGCAGCGCCAGCAGCGAACTCACCAGGATGATGTCGCGGACCAGCGTCACCCGCAGCCCGAACTGCGCCGAGAACAGAAACACGTTCTGCGCGGTGGGCAGCGCAGCCATGGCCACCACGCCCAGCAGCGCCGTCCCCTCAACGCGGAAAAGATAGTACGCGACGGCCCAGGCGATGACCGGCATCAGCGCCAGCTTCACCACGCTTCCCAGCACGACGTCAGCGCGCAGGCTGCGCTGCGCCAGCGGCTTCTGCCCGCGAAGGCTCATACCGAACATCACCAGCAGGAGCGGAATCGAAGCCTGGCCCAGCATCTCCAGCGGCGTCCAGAGAATCGCCGGCAGCGTCAGCGAGGTCGCGGCAAACAGGGCTCCGGCCGCAGTTCCGGTGGTGACGGGATTGGCGACGGACCGCAGCACCGTCCGTGCCAGCGTCGGTGGAGCGCCGGCGGAGGGTGCGGCCGCCGTCGTCGTCGCTTTCCTGCCGTACCAGGCGAAAATGGTGAGGAAAACCGGCGCGATGACCAGCAGTTGGGCCAGAAGCACCGAGACCACCGGCGCGGAACTTCCCACGGCGTACAGGGCGATCGGGATGCCGATGTTGCCGGCATTGACGTAGCAGGAGGCCATGGCGCCCACCGCCGTCTGCGCGCCCGGCCGCCTGAGTGCAAAGCGGCTGAGCAACGCGTAGACCGCGCTGGTTGCGGCGGCGGCAACCAGCGCGATCGGCGTGTAGACGCCCAGGACTTCAGCGAGCTCGGTCTCCGCGAGCAGGATGAACATGAGGGCCGGGTTGGTGATGTAGTAGATCACCGGCGTGAGGCCCTCCTGCATGGCCCCCGTCCGGGTGGGGAGGAGGATCGAGGCGAGAACGCCTACGCCCACCAGCACCAGCACCACGCCGAACCCGAGGAGAACCCCCTCCACGAAGCCTCCTGATCATCTCTTGAGTTCCTACAGGCTGCGGGTTACCTGACCAGGCAGGGCCGCTTCGGGTCGAAGGACCACTCCGGAATCAGGTACTGCATGGACGTGGCATCGTCCCGCGCGCCCAGCCCGTGCTCCAGGTAGAGGGCGTGCGCTTCCTCCAGCCGGGTGCGGTCCAGTTCGATCCCCAGGCCCGGCGCATCCGGAACCCGAATCTCTCCGCCCCGGATCTGCAGCGGGTCGACGGTGAGGCCCTGGCCGTCCTGCCAGATCCAGTGCGTGTCCAGTGCCGTGATCTCCCCCGGAGCCGCAGCACCCACATGCGTGAACATGGCCAGGGAGATGTCGAAATGGTTGTTCGAGTGCGATCCCCAGGTCAGCCCGAACTCGTGGCACAGCTGTGCCACGCGCACCGAACCCGCCATGGTCCAGAAGTGCGGATCGGCCAGCGGAATGTCCACGGCGTTCACGCGGACGGCGTGGGCCATCTCGCGCCAGTCCGTCGCGATCATGTTCGTTGCCGTCCTCAGCCCTGTGGCCCGGCGGAACTCCGCCATGACCTCACGGCCGGAGAACCGTCCCTCGGCGCCGCACGGATCCTCCGCGTACGCCACCACGTCCTGCATGCGCTTCCCCAGCCGGATGGCGTCCGCAAGCAGCCAACCGCCGTTGGGGTCGAGGGTGATGCGCGCGTCCGGGAAGCGCTCCTTGAGCGCGACGACGGCGTCCACCTCATCATCGCCGGCATGGACTCCGCCCTTGAGCTTGAAGTCCGCAAAGCCGTAACGTGCCTGTGCCGCTTCGGCAAGGCGGACGACGGCGGCGGGCGTCATGGCTTCCTCCCGCCGGACACGGTCCCACTCGTCCGCGGAACCCTGCTCGCGCAGGTAGGGCAGGTCGGTGGAGTCCGGATTGCCCACATAGAACAGGTAGCCCAGCATCGGCACGGCGTCCCGCTGCTGCCCGTCGCCGAGCAACTCGGCAACCGGAATCCCGAGGAACTGGCCGTGCAGGTCCAGCAGGGCAGACTCGATGGCGGTCACGGCGTGGACCGTGGTCCGGAGGTCGAAGGTCTGGAGCCCCCGCCCACCCGCATCGCGGTCCGCGAAAGTAGCAGCGACGGACCGCAGGAGGCTGCGGAACTGTGCCACCGGCTTGCCGCTGAGGATCCGACCGGCTTCCTCGATGGTGGAGCGGATCGCTTCACCGCCCGGGACCTCGCCGAGTCCGGTCCGGCCGTCGGAGTCCCTGATGATCGCGATATTGCGGGTGAAGAACGGCCCGTGCGCTCCGGAAAGGTTGAGGAGCATCGAGTCGTGTCCGGCAACGGGAACAACCTCTACCCCGGCAACGGTGGGCTGCGTGGTCACTGGTTCTCCCCGGCGGGAACCACTGTGCCGTCGATCCGGCGGTTGAGCTTCCACGGGTTCGCGTCCTGGATGGCTGCAGGCCGCAGCGCTTCCGGAATGTTCTGGTAGGCGACGGGCCGCAGGAACCGCTCGATCGCAAGGGTGCCCACGGAGGTGGTCCTGGTGTCCGAGGTGGCAGGGAACGGTCCGCCGTGGACCATGGCGTGGCCCACTTCGACGCCGGTCGGCCAGCCGTTCGCGAGAATGCGGCCGACCTTGCGCTCCAGGACGGGCAGAACCCCGGCCGCTGTTCCGTAGTCGGACTCGGTGAGGTGCAGGGTGGCCGTCAGCTGGCCTTCGAGACGCTGCGCGGCCGCGACCAGTTCCTCCGTGGAGGAGTAGCGGACCACAAGGGAGGCTGCTCCGAAGATCTCCTCGTGCAGGACGGGGTTGTTCAGGAAGGTGGCCGCCTCGGTGCCGAAGACGGCAGGTGCGGGAGCGTTCTCGGTGGGTCCGTCGGACCCCCGGGCGACGAGCTCCACCCCGTCCTGGGAGCCGAGGGCTTCAACGCCCGTGTTCCAGGAGTCGGCGATTCCGCGGGTGAGCATGGTCTGCCCGGCGGAGGGTGCGAGCGCGCGGCTCACGGCGGCAAGGAAGTTGTCACCGGCCCCGCCTGTCGGCACGAAGACCAGGCCGGGTGAGGTGCACAGCTGGCCGCTGGACCCGGTCACGGAGGTGATGTACGCCGTGGCGAGCCCGTCGAGGTCACCCTGCAGCGCACCTTCGAAGAAGATGACCGGGTTGATCGAGCTCATTTCCGCGTATACCGGAATGGGCTGCGGCCGCGCCGCCGCGGTGGTCATGAGCGCCGTGCCGGCGGAGCGGGAGCCGGTGAAGCCCACCGCCTGGATGGCGGGATCGGACACGAGGGCCTGGCCGATACTGGCACCGGGTCCGTAGATGAGGGAGAAGACGCCCGGGTGGAGGCCGGCGTCGTTCACTGCCTCCGTGATGGCACGGCCCACCAGCTCACTGGTGCCGGGGTGCGCGTTGTGCGCCTTGAAGACCACCGGGCAGCCGGCAGCCAAAGCGGAGGCGGTATCGCCGCCCGCAGTGGAGAAAGCGAGGGGGAAGTTGCTCGCCCCGAAGACCGCGACGGGGCCCAGGGGCACCTTGCGCTGGCGGATGTCCGCACGGGGCAGAGGCGTGCGCTCGGGCTGCGCCGGGTCGATGCGGACACCCCGGTGATCGCCCTGGCGGACCACTGTTGAGAAAAGCCGCAGCTGGCCGGTGGTGCGGGCCAGCTCTCCGCGGAGGCGCGCTTCAGGCAGGCCGGTCTCAAGCATGGCGCGGGCAACGACCTCGTCTCCGGCGGCTTCGATCCGGTCGGCGATGCCGTCGAGGAACGCTGCGTGGGTCTGCGGATCGAGGGTGCTGAAGGATTCGAAGGCCTCTTCAGCCGCGGCGGTGGCCTGCCGGAGCTGGGATTCGTCGATCAGCGAATAGGTGGGCTCCAGCGTTTCATTGGTGGAGGGGTCGAAGCCGTTGACGGTCCTGCCGTTTCCGGGCGTGGCCTGGCCGGCGATGAGCGAGTGGCCCTGAAGGGTTGCGTTCTGGGTAGGCATTGAATGCTCCTTACGGGTGGTGTCCTGGTGGGTGTTCAGGGATTGTTTAGCGGGCGCTTGCCAGAGTGGCGGGAGCGGGGCGGATACCGGCGGCGTCAATCAGCGCGCCGAGGTCCGCGAGGTCCGCGTCGGTCAGGTTCTGCAGCGGAGGGCGCACACCCCCGACGTCGCGGCCGACAACCTTCAGCCCTCCCTTGACGATCGAGACGCCGTAACCGCGCACCCGGTCCCGGATGTCGAGGTAGGGCAGCACAAATCGCTGGAGCTTTTCGGTGACCGCCGCATGGTCCTGTTTCCGGACGTCGCGGTAGAACTCGAGCGCGAACTCCGGGACAAAGTTGTAGAGCGCCGAGGAGTAGGTGCTCATTCCCAGCTGGAGCAGCGGAAGGGCGAAGGTCTCCGCGGTGGGCAGGCCGCCCAGGTAGAACAACCGGTCGCCGTTCTTCGCGTAGACCCTGGTGAGGTGCTCGATGTCGCCGATGGCGTCCTTGAAGCCGATGAAGTTCGGATGGCGCTCCGCGAGGCGGGCAACGGTGTCGGCCGAGTAGATGGCATTGGCGCGGTTGTACACGATCACGCCGATAGTGGTCGCGGCGCAGACGGCGCTGACGTGGGCGAGGAGTCCCTCCTGGTCGCACTCCGTCAGGTACGGAGGCAGGAGCAGGAGACCCTCGGCGCCGGCAGCTTCCGCATCCTGCGCGTTCTGGACGGCCTGGGCGGTGGAACCTCCTGCGGACGCAAGTACCGGAACGGTGCCGCCCACTTCCTCGACCGCGGTGCGGATGACCCGGGCTGCCTCCGCCGGTGTCAGGCTGAACCCCTCGCCGGTGCCGCCGGCAGCGAAGAGCCCGGCGACATCGAAGCTCGCCTGCCAGGAGAGGTGCTGCCGGTAGGCGTCCTCATCGAAGGCGAGCTCCGGCGTGAAGGCGGTCACGGGGAAGGACAACAGACCGTCCTTGAGCTTCTGAGCGAGTTCCTGAGGCGCGTAGTTGGCCACGATGCATCTTCCTTAGGGCAGTTCGCCGCACAGGCGGCGAGGGGTGGAGCTTCCTTGATGGGTTGTTTCCACACTAGGAAGATATGTGATGCCTGTCTAAGCCCACTTTTGTATGGATTGATGCTCTCCGGGTATCGCTGGTCACAGATCCTTGGTCCGGATGACTTCCAGAAGCCGCCCCAGCGCGGGGTTGCGCATTTCCCTGCTCCAGATGGCATAAAGCTCGACGGCGTCCGGCTCGATTTCAGCCAGCCTCAGGTAGGAAACACCCTCCACACCGAGCATGCTCGCCGATTCCGGAACAAACGCCACCCCCCTACCGGACGCCACCAGCGCCACCATGGTGAGGATCTGACTCACGGTATGCACCACATTGCCGTGCTCTACGGGGATGTTCCGGACCACCAGATCGTAGAAGTACCGCGCCTTGGTGGGCGAATGCATGATCAGCGGCACCCCTTTGAGGTCCGCAACCGTCAGGGACCGGTTCAGCTGGTCAAGCTCATGTCCGGCTGGAACGGCGAGCATCAGGTCCTCGGTGAACATGAGGTGGGATTCAAAGAGGTCCGCATCGAAGGCGGGACGCGCCAGGCCCAGGTCCAGGTCCCCGTCGGCAATCGCCTCGATCTGCTCTCCGGTCACAAGCTCCTGGAGTTCCACATCGACGTCGGGCAGTTCCGTTGCTATCTCCGACAGCAGCGGACCAAGGAGGCTGAAGCCGGAGGCGGCAGTGAAACCGACGCGCAGCTGGCCGGACCTGCCGGCCGCGATGCGCCGCGCGGTGTGGGGTGCGCGCTCCGCGGCGATGACGAGCTTCCGCGCCTCCACCAGGAAGGCGCTGCCCGCGGCGGTGAGGGAGACCTTCCGGTTGTCGCGCTCCAGCAGTTCGACGCCGACACTGCGCTCGAGTTTCTGGATCTGACGGCTCAGCGGCGGCTGTGTCATATTGAGCCGATCGGCCGCCCGCCCGAAATGGAGTTCCTCTGCGACGACCACGAAGCTGCGTGCCTGATCGAGTGTAAACATGATGCCTTCCGGGTATCACTTCATGCTTATATGGGCTTGGACATGCATCATAGCCCGTCCGTACAGTCTTCTCAGGGCCGGGCCGTGAGTGCCATCACATCCCGCCCCAGGCTTGTACAGCCGAACAACGCCGTTCCCATCTGAGGAGTACCAACACGTGAAAGCATCATCTTCCCGCCGCGCCCTGGTGACCGCCGCCGCCGCCGTCGGCGTTCTCACCCTGTCAGCCTGTGGAGGCAACGTAGCCGGCAACAGCGCCGAAACCGGTGAAGCCTTCCCCAGCGGCCCCGTGACCATCACGGTCGGCCAGGATGCCGGCGGTTCCACCGACCGCATCGCCCGCTCGGTAGCCGAAGGCATGGCAGAAGACCTCGGGGTTGCCGTGCCCGTGGTCAACAAGGCCGGAGCAAACGGTGCACTTGCCACCAAGGAGGTCGCCGCCATGGAGCCGGACGGCCAGAACCTGATCCTCCTCAATGCATCGCTGATCACCATCACGCCCCTTGCCGTCGGTGAGGATGAAGCGGTGAACCTCGACAACCTCGACGTCATCGCCGGGCTCTCCCAGGACGACTACGTACTGGTAGCCAGCCCCGAATCGGGCTTCGAATCCCTTGAGGACATCCAGGGCAGCGCCGGAGACCTGAACTTCGGAACCACCGGCGTCGGCACCGGCTCGCAGCTGGCCCAGGCCGTGCTCTTTGCACAGGCCGAGATCGACGGCACCGCCGTTCCCTTCGACTCCGGCTCCCCCGCCCTGACCGCCGTCATGGGCGACCAGGTGGACGTCGCAACCATCCAGCTCGGCGAAGCACTCCCGCAGATCGAGGCCGGCACCGTCACGCCGATCGTCACGTTCGCCAAGGAACGCAGCGAGTTCCTCCCCGACGTGCCGACGGCCATCGAGGAAGGCTACGAGGTTCCGGTTTCCCAGTACCGCGCCCTCGCCGCGCCGAAGGGCCTCTCCGAGGAAGCGAAGGCCCGGCTGGTGGAGTCCATCGAAGCAGTCCAGGGTACCGAGGCTTACCAGGAGTTCAACACGCAGAACATCCTCGCGCCGTGGGAAGTCTCCGGTGAAGAGGTTGCCGAGGAGTGGAATACCCTCGCCGAGCAGTACAAGGCACTGGTCGAGGAATACGACATCTCGCTCTCCGGCGAGTAAACAGCCCGGCCGAGACCCAGTTGAAATGAGCATCACCATGAACCGGAACCGCGACTATGAAGCGGAGGGCGACAGCGGCGACATCGCCGACGTCCTCGGCACCCCGGACCTCACTCCGGAAGAACTCGCCGCCGAGTGGGCAGCGGACTCCGCGCCGCCGTCGGGTCCGATAGCCAACCTCGCCTCCTCACTGGTGGCGGCCGGCGTCGGAGTAGCGGGAATGGTCATTGCACTGGGTCTCGGACTCGGGACGGCGAGCGAACCGCGCGCCGGAACATGGCCGTTCATCATCAGCCTCATCATCACCGTCCTCGCCCTCGCACAGCTGTTCATCGGCCGGCGCGGGGGCGTGGACGGGGAGAAGTTCTCACCCCTGTCCCGCATGGCGGCCTTCGGCTTCCTCACCCTGCTCGCCCTGGTGTGGCTGATGCCGGTCATCGGATTCGAGATTCCCTCGCTCCTGCTGTGCTTCGTCTGGATGAAGTTCCTCGGCGGTGAGACCTGGCGGGCGGCGACCCTCTACTCCGTGCTCGTCGTCGTCTCCTTCTACGCAATTTTCATCCTGGGTCTGGGGACATCAATCCCCCACCTGTTCTAGGACCTCAAGGACTCACCATGGAATTCCTGAACCCGGTCCTCAACGGCTTCGGTGTCGTGATGGACCCGCAAAACCTGCTCTACTGCCTGATGGGCGTTGTGATCGGCATGCTCATCGGCGTGCTGCCCGGACTGGGTCCCGCAGCAACGATTGCGATCCTGTTGCCGCTGACCTACGGGATCGAGCCCGTCACAGCGATCATCATGCTCGCCGGCATCTTCTACGGCGCCCAGTACGGCGGCACCATCACCTCGGTTCTGCTGCGGCTTCCCGGCGAGGCCAGCTCGGTTGTCACGGTGTTCGACGGTTACGTCCTCGCCAGGCAGGGCAAGGCGGGAACGGCCCTGGGCATCGCCGCCATCGGTTCCTTCATCGGCGGCACGGTCGCGATCATCGGGCTCACCTTCCTCGCGCCGCTCGTTGCCAGCTTTGCGCTGGACTTCGGTCCGCCGGAATACACCGCCCTGGCGCTCGTCGGCATCCTGCTGGTGGCGACCATCAGCGGCGGAACCAAGATCAAGGCGCTGATCGCAGCCGCCGTCGGGCTCCTGCTCGCAACTGTGGGCCGCGACGTGTTCACCGGAGCAGAGCGGTTCACCTTCGGCAACCTCAGCCTCGCCGACGGCATCGACTTTGTTCCGATCGCCATGGGCCTGTTTGGGCTCGGTGAGATCCTCTACAACCTGGAGGAACGGCACCGGGCGGTCAGCGCGCCCGCCAAGGTCGCCAACGTGTGGCCCTCCCGTGCGGACCTGCGGAAGTCCTCCGGCGCAATCGGCCGCGGCTCCGTCCTCGGTTTCTTCCTGGGCATCCTCCCGGGCGGCGGGGCGACCATCTCCTCGATGGTGTCCTACGCCGTCGAGAAGAAGCGTGCCAGGCAGCCGGAGCGGTTCGGCAGGGGCGCCGTCGAAGGCGTGGCCGGCCCGGAAACCGCCAACAACGCGGCCGCCACCAGCTCGTTCATCCCGTTGCTGACCCTCGGCATCCCCGCCAACGCCACCATGGCCATCATCTTCGGCGCACTGCTGATCCACGGCATCACGCCCGGACCGCAGCTCATTGTCGAAGACCCGGACCTGTTCTGGGGCGTGGTCAACTCCATGTACATCGGCAACATCCTGCTGCTGATCATGTCGATCCCCCTGGTCGGCCTCTTCGTCCGGATCCTGCGCGTCCGCGCAGCCATCCTTGCCCCCATCACCGCGCTGATCACCATCCTCGGTGCGTACACCATCCGCAACTCCATGTTCGACGTGCTGCTCGTGGTGCTGTTCGGGGTGCTCGGCTACCTGATGAAGAAGTTCGGCTTCGAGCCCGGGCCCCTGGTCCTGGCCTTTGTGCTCGGCGAGCTCCTCGAATCGAACCTGCGCCGGTCACTGCTGGTCCTCGACGGCGACCTCTCCGGGTTTTTCACCCGCCCCATCACCGCTGTGCTGCTGATGATCTTTATCCTCGTGGCGGTAGGCCCCATGATCAAGTCCGCGTCGGCCCGACGCCGCACGCCGGACACCACCCGCGTTCCCGCAGATTCACAGGAGAAGTCATGAGCATCATGGTCGGCTATGTGCCAACCCCCGTCGGAGAAGCGGCTGTCGCTGCGGCCATCACTGAGGCGAAACTCCGCAATGCGGAGCTGCTGATCGTCAACTCCGTGCGCGAAGGCTCCCGCGTGGACAAGTCGGTAGCCAGCGAGGAAGACCTGCAGCGGCTGCAGAACACCGCCGACGACGCCGGCATCACCTCCCGCGTCCTGCGCCCCTCACACCGTGATGACCTGGCGGAGGAAATCCTGGAACTCGCCGTCGAGCACGATGTCTCACTGATCGTCATCGGGCTTCGCCAGCGCACGCAGGTCGGGAAATTCATCATGGGCTCCCACGCCCAGCGGATCCTCCTGCAGGCTGACCGGCCGGTCCTAGCCGTGAAGCCGGACGGCCGGGACTAGTTCTCAGACCTGGAGCAGGTTCAGTTCCCTGAGCTTCGCCTCGACCTCGGGGTTGCTCGGCTCAACCTGGTGCGCCCCGTCCGGGTACACGACCACCGGGATATTGGTCCGGCCGGAGATGCTCTTCGCTTCTTCAGCAGCCTCCGGGGTTTCCACCAGGTTGATGTACTCATAGCCGATGCCGAGCTCGTCGAGCTGCCGCTTGGTGCGGATGCAGTCCCGGCACCAGTCAGCGCCGTACATGCGGATTGTTTCGGGGGATGCGGTCATGGATCAATAGTACGGCCGGGCAGTTGCGAGGGCCCGCAGACCATCGGCGGCATTGGGGACCGGTGGATCGGACGGCGTCCGTCCAAGCGCTGCAGCGCCGGCCGGAGAGATCAGGCGTCCAGACGCGACCGTGAGTTGGCCAGGTGCAGCCGCATGGCGGCGGATGCCGTCAGCGCGTCCCCCGCGGCGATCGCGTTCCGGACGGCCCGGTGCTCAGCGGCGACGCGCTGCACGCGGGACGAGCGGCCGTCGTCGTCGGCGGGNGCGGGTTCCAGCCGCTCAGGCGGCATCGCGATCATCGCCGGGCCAAGCATCATGACCGCGTCCACGAAGTAGAAGTTGCCGCTGGCCTCGGCGACGGTGCGGTGGAAGGCGAAGTCGCAGGAGACCGCCGTGGCCGCGTGGTTGCCGGCGGCGTCGAACGCCGCGAGGGCGGAATCCAGCGCGGCAATCAGGCCGGGCGTGGCGTTCGACGCGGCGAGCGCGGCGGCCTCACTCTCCAGGCCGGCCCGGAACGCCAGCAGCGCGCCCCGTTCCTCGAGGGTCCGGGGCCGGCGAAGGCCTCCGGCCGTTTCCTCGGCGGCGGACGGCGGGGTGAGCGCAAAGCTGCCGCTCCCCCGCCGCGTGTAGACGAGGCCCTCGGCCTGCAGCCGGGAGATCGCCTCCCGGACCACCGTGCGGCTGACCCCGAACTCCGCCAGAAGCGCGCTCTCGCTGGGCAGCTTCTCACCGGACGGGATGGTTCCGTCGACAATACGACGGCGGAGGCTGTCGACCAGCGAAACGGCCAGGTTCTGTTTCATGCTCCCCATGCTGGCACGGTGCGCGTGCTCAGCGCGTTCCGAACTCGACGCTGTCCGTGGTCCAGGCCCGGGCCTGGTCGCTGAAGGTCACTCCGAGACCCGGGCGGTCGGGCACCACCATGCGGCCGTCGCGGGTTTCGAGCCGCTCGTTGAACAGCGGGTCCAGCCAGTCGAAGTGTTCAACCCACGGCTCCCGCGGGTAGGCCGCGGCCAGGTGCAGGTGGATCTCCATGGCGAAGTGCGGTGCGAGGTCCAGACCCGCCTGGTCGGCCAGCGTCGCAAGGCGGAGGAACTGGGTAATGCCGCCGACGCGCGGGGCGTCCGGCTGGATGATGTCGCAGGCCCGGGTGGCGATGAGGCGCTCATGCTCGGCGACGGATGCGAGCATCTCGCCCGTGGCGATGGGGGTATCAAGTGCCAGCGCCAGCGCAGCGTGCCCCTCGGCGTCGTACGCGTCCAGGGGCTCCTCGATCCAGACCAGATCGAACTGCTCCAGCTTGCGGCCCATGCGCAGCGCAGTGGCGCGGTCCCACTGCTGGTTGGCGTCCACCATCAGTGGAACGTCGGGGCCGATATGTTCGCGGACGGCGGCGACGCGGCGCAGGTCCTCCGCCGAATCCGGCAGGCCGACCTTGATCTTGATGCCGCCGATGCCCTCGGCGAGGGACTGCGTGGCCCGCTCCTTCACCTCGTCGATCGAGGCGTTGAGGAAGCCGCCGGAGGTGTTGTAGGTCCGCACCGAGTCCCGGTAGGCGCCAAGCAGCTTCGCCAGCGGAAGCCCCGCGCGCTTGGCCTTCAGGTCATACAGGGCGATGTCCAGTGCAGCGAGCGCCTGGGTAGCCACGCCGGAGCGGCCCACGGACGCGCCGGCCCACAGCAACTTGTTATAAAGCTTGGCAATGTCATTGGGGTCTTCGCCGATCATCGACCCGGCAACTTCCCGGGCATGCGCGTACTGGGCCGGGCCCCCTGCCCGCTTGGAGTAGGAGAATCCGAGGCCGGAGACACCCTGCTCGGTCAGGATCTCCGCGAAGAGGAAAACCACTTCGGTCATGGGCTTCTGCCGGCCCGTGAACACCTTGGCATCGGAGATCGGCGTGGCCAACGGCAACGTGGCGGTGGACAGCTTCACATGGCGGATTGCATCGGGCGTATAAGTCATCGCGGGACCTTCGGGAGAGCGGATCTGGCTAACTTATCGTACAACTAGCTGACTTGTCCTACAAGTTAGTGTGCTTCGACGATCTCCTCGTTACGCGCGAAGCGCCGGTTCCGCAGTACCGGGAGGAACTGTCGCACTTCCTCGATGCGTTTCCGACTCACCTCGGCCGTCACCACGCCCTGCTCCTCCTCGTTGAGGAAGACCTGCGGCACACCCATGGGGTCCAGGATGGCCGAGTGCCCGATCGTGTGCGACGACGACGTCCCGGCCGCCGCGATCCAGACGGTGTTCTCGATGGCCCGGGCGCGCAGCAGCGTCTCCCAGTGCTCGATCTTGTGGTCCCCCTTGAACCAGGCGGCCGGAACCAGTACGACGTCGGCACCACGGTCGGCGAGCGCCCTCGCCTGTTCCGGGAAGCGGAGGTCGTAGCAGGTCATCAGCCCGACGTTCAGCTCCCCGACCGGCACCACGGTGATACCGCCGTCGCCGGGTTTGATGCGCTCGGACTCGGAGTAGCTGAAGGCGTCATACAGGTGAAGTTTGCGGTAGGTATCAACAATCCTGCCCGTGGCGTCGATCAGCACCAGGGTGTTGTACGGCCGTTCTTCGCCGCTGGACTCATACCCGCCGGCGACGACGGCGATGTTCAGTTCCGCCGCCAGGAACGAGAGCTGCTGGACGAACACGGACCAGCCCGCCCCGACGGCCTCGGCCAGGGGGCGCTCGACCTTGCCGATCGAGAACATCGATTCCTCCGGGAACACGATGAGTTCCGATCCCTCTCCTGCGGCTTCCTCCGCCAGCTCGCGCATCATTGCGACGTTGGCGGTGACGTCCCCGCCGGGCCTGAATTGTCCAACACTGATCTTCATCGCGGGCCCTTTCGGGTAGGAACTGGGGCTGTACCAAGGGTACCGAAGAGTAGCGTGGCGCTATGCGGAAAAATCAGCGACAGCGGGACACACCGGGGCCGGGCCAGGAATCGGTGTGGGATTACCCGCGACCGCCGCGGGTGGAGAACTATCCGGGCGTCGTCGTCATCGAGTTCGGCGGGATGGAGATCGCGCGGACCGGCAGCGCGGTGCGGGTCCTGGAGACAAGCCACCCGCCGGTGTTCTACATCCCGCACGCGGACTTCGTCCAGGGCTCCCTGCAGCCGGTGGACGGCACCACGTGGTGCGAGTTCAAGGGAGAGGCTGCCTATTACGACGTCGCCGCCGGCTCCGCCCGCGCCGAACGCGCGGCCTGGACCTATCCCTCCCCCACCGCCGGGTTCGAGGTGCTGGCCGGAGCAGTGGCTGTCTACCCCGGCCGCATGGACCGCTGCCTGGTCGACGGCGAAGAGGTCCAGGCCCAGCCCGGAGACTTCTACGGCGGCTGGATCACGTCCCGCGTGGTGGGTCCGTTCAAGGGCCCGCCGGGAACCTGGGGCTGGTAGCGAAGGCTAGAACTGGGGGTGCCACAGCTCCGTGGTGTTGCCCTGCACCGCTAGGGCCGTCCGCCACCGGTCAAACACGGAGCACGGGTGGGAGATCCCCAGGTCAACGGTGTCGCCCACCCGGAGTGCCCCGGCATTGTCCACAATCGCATGGTGATCGAAGAGCCGCACCACCAAGCCGTCTGGCTCTGCCAGCGTGGCACCGTCCCGGTGATGCGCCACCAGGTCGGGCAGGCCGGCGTCGTACGCCAGTTCCCGCTTCCCCGCGCCCAGGATGGCCCGCCCCTCCTCCGGGACAGAAACGACGACGGCGCGTACCACCGCGGCGGCGCGCAGGCCTGGCAGCGGGGAGACCTCCGCGTACGTCCCGTGGTCGTGGATGACGTAGCAGCCGGAGCGCAGGATGTTCAGGGAACCGTCGGGAAGGAACCGGGCGGCGTGGTCCTGGAACGCTGAGCCACCCACCGAGAAGAGGGGCTGGTCAACTTCGAACCGGTCGCGCAACAGGTCGAAGACCTCGAGAGCTGCCCGGCAGTGGGCGTCGATGGAGGCAAGGTTTTCCGGCGTGCGGACGTTCGGTGCAATGCCCTCGTAGGCGCTGACGCCGGCGAGGCGGAGTCCGGGGGCGGCGCGGACTGCATCGGCGAGCGCCGGTGCCTCCGCGGCATCCCGGATGCCGGTGCGCCCGCCGGGAACACCGACGTCGAGCAGAACGGAAAGCGTGTGGTCGGCGTCGGGAAATCCGTGCGCCAATGCCGACACGGCGGCGCTGGAATCGGCGAGGCAATGGAGCTCCACGGCGGGGTGGGCGTGGAGCAGCCGGCGCAGTTCGGCCACCAGCGGCGGGTACACCACCTCGTTGGCAATGAGGATCCGCCGGGCTCCCCAGGAGACGGCGTGCGCGGCCTGCGCCGGCGTCGCGACCGTCACTCCCCAGGAGCCGGGGAGCTGGCGCTGGACGATCTCCCGGGTCATCGTCGTCTTGATGTGGGGCGCGAGGACCATCGAGTGCTCCGCGGCCCACTGCTCCTTGAGTGCGATGTTCGCGTCGATCGCGTCGACGTCGAGCAGCAGCTGCGGGAGGCTGGAAAGATGCAGGTCAGCGCTCAGGTTCACCATTCTCGGCATCCTACCGTTCAGGTTCCACCCAGCAGACGCCTAGGCTCCGCCCATCAGGCGCTGCTAGAGTCTCAGGTCGGTAATCAACAGTAGGAGTGTCTGTGAAGAAGAAGTGGTTCATCAGCGCCGTCGTAGCGGGTTCACTCGCCTTCGCGACGGGCTGTGCAGGGAACACCGAGGCGGAACCAGCGCCGAGCGAGAGCGCCGCCAGCGCACCGGCGGAAGCCCCAACGCCCGATCTCGAGGGGATTCCCGACGTCGTCGCAACGGTCAACGGGCTGGACATCACCAAGGAAGAGTTCACCACGGCGTACGAGGGTTCGTTCCAGCAGATGGCGATGCAGTCCCAGGTGACCGGGCAGGAAGTCGACCAGGAGCAGCTGAAGACGCAGACGCTCGACAACATCATCGGCAACAAGCTGCTGATCCAGGAGGCTGACAACCGCGGGATCGAGGCCAGCGAGGAAGCGATCGCCGCCACGACGGATGAGCTGATGAAGACCAACCAGTTTGTGTCCGAGGATGAGCTCTTCGCTGCCCTTGAGGAGCAGGGCATTTCGAAGGAAGACGCCACCGAGCAGATCGAGCAGCAGGTCCGGCTGGACGCGCTGCTCGCCGAGGAGGTCGGGGACGCCGCGCCGACAGAAGAGGAACTGAAGGCTGCCTATGAGGAGGCCAAGGCTTCCGGGGCCGCGCAGGGCGGCGGGGAGGTTCCGCCGTATGAGGAGCTCAAGCCGCAGCTTGAGCAGCAGGCCAAGGACCAGAAGAAGTCGGAGGCGGCCCTCGCACTGGTCACGGAGCTTCGCGAGAGCGGCGACGTGGTCAGCAACCTCGAGTAGCACCCAAGATCGAGTAACCCCCGGCGTCGACCGGGCGGCTATCGCAGAAATGGCCAGGTTCCATCGGGAACCTGGCCATTCTGCTACGCCGGCGGCTAACCGCCGATGAGGTCGTTGATCACGATCGTCTGGTCGCGGTCCGGACCCACGCCGATGGCCGAGAACCGGGTGCCGGACATTTTCTCGAGCGCCCTCACGTAGGTCTGCGCGTTTTCGGGCAGGTCCTCGATGGTGCGTGCCCCGGTGATGTCCTCGGTCCAGCCGTCGAAGTACTCGAAGATCGGCCTGGCGTGGTGGAACTCGGTCTGCGTCATGGGCATTTCATCGTGCCGGACGCCGTCCACGTCGTAGGCCACGCACACGGGAATCTGCTCGATCCCGGTCAGCACGTCCAGCTTGGTCACGAAGTAGTCGGTGAACCCGTTGACGCGGGCTGCGTGGCGGGCCAGCACTGCGTCATACCAGCCGCAGCGGCGCGGCCGCCCGGTGTTGACGCCGAACTCGCCGCCGGTCTTCTGCAGGTAGATTCCCATCTCGTCGAACAGCTCGGTGGGGAACGGGCCCGCGCCGACGCGCGTGGTGTAGGCCTTGATGATGCCCACGGCGCGGTTGATGCGCGTGGGCCCGATTCCGGATCCGACGGATGCTCCGCCGGCCGTGGGGTTCGACGACGTCACGAAGGGGTAGGTGCCGTGGTCCACGTCGAGGAAGGTGGCCTGGCCGCCCTCCATGAGGACCACCTTGCCGGCGTCGAGCGCTTCATTGAGCACGTAGGTCGAGTCGATGACCAGCGGGCGGAGGCGGTCGGCGAAGGACAGGAAGTACTCCACGATCTCGTTGACCTCGACGTTGCGCCGGTTGTAGACCTTGACCAGCAGTTCGTTCTTCTGCTTCAGCGAGCCCTCAACCTTCTGGCGGAGGATCGACTCATCGAAGACGTCCTGCACGCGGATACCCAGGCGCGCCACCTTGTCCATGTAGGCCGGACCGATACCGCGGCCGGTGGTTCCGATGGCACGCTTGCCGAGGAACCGCTCGGTGACCTTGTCGAGGACCTGGTGGTACGGCGCCACGAGGTGCGCGTTCGCTGACACCCGCAGCTTGGACGTGTCCGCGCCGCGTGCCTCGAGCCCGTCGATCTCCTGGAACAGCGCCTCCAGGTTGATGACGCAGCCGTTGCCGATGATCGGGACGGCGTTGGGACTGAGAATTCCGGCGGGAAGGAGCTTCAGCTCGTACTTCTCACCACCCACGACGACGGTGTGCCCGGCGTTGTTGCCGCCGTTCGGCTTCACGACGTAGTCCACGCGACCGCCGAGCAGGTCAGTGGCCTTGCCTTTGCCTTCATCGCCCCACTGGGCTCCGACAATCACAATTGCTGGCATGGGATCCTCCCCCATTGTTTGGCGGCAGAAGTGCGCGCCGCGTGCCGCGCGAAATGTGTGCCGCCGTGCATGAGAACGCCCCAAGACCTTTAAGGAGTCCGGGGCTCTTACCACCCAAGTTTAGCGGACAGGAGTCACCGGCCGGGGGAGGCTGTTCACAGAACGCCTCCCGCCACCATGGGGCAGCAGGTACCGCAGGTGGCTAGAACAGGTCGGTGCTGTTGATGAATCCCACCACCATCGCCGTCCACCAGCAGGTCTGCGAGATGGCCAGGCAGATCAGCAGGTGCACCCGCATACCCGGCGGAACATCGCCGAATTTTGTTCCCGCCGGCATGGAGTTCAGCCGGCGCATGCACGGGATCAGGAGGATCCCGTTGAGCATCAGCACGAGGACTGCCGAGACCTTGATGATGGTCAACGGGCTCTCCATGTCCGGATTGATGAGGGCGCCGGTGACCAGCAGTCCCGCCAGTCCACCCCAGATGATCGGCATGGCGGCGGATTCAATCCGGCTGGTCTCGACCAGTTTGCGTCTGGAGATCAACCAGAGAAAGCCCACCCAGTCCACCAGGAGAACGGCGCCGAAGGCTGCCACCAGCGAGATGGTGTGCGCTATGAGGGCAATTTTTGCGACTCCCGGGTCGACGCGCAGAACCGCGCCGAGGCTGACGGACAGGATCCAGGCGGCAGTGACTCCCACCGCCATCAGAGCGATGCGCGGAGGCGAATAGGTGGTACGCAGGGAAACACGGGGTAGGGCGGAATCCATGATCTTCAGCTTCTCTTGGGAGCGACGCCGGTCGCAGTGGAGTAGAGGGAACGCGTCTTTCGGGCTCCTTCCCTGCTGTCCCCCAACAGTGAACTGAGAACTGAATTTTACGCCCGCGCGGCCACCGCCAACAAGGAAGATTGCCTCCGCCAACTAGCGGGGAGGCTGGTGTCCGCAGCGCGCGGCGCGGTACGGTTCGGCCATGTCGGATTTCCAGCCCCGCGCCCGGATCGGCATCTCGGGCTGGCGGTACGCGCCGTGGCGGAAGTCCTTCTATCCTCCCGGCCTTCCGCAGCGGCTGGAGCTCGAGTACGCTGCCTCGCAGCTCGCCACCATCGAGATCAACGGGACGTTCTATTCGCTGCAGCACCGGGACAGCTTTGTCCGCTGGCGTGACACCGTGCCGGAGGACTTCCGGTTCTCCGTCAAGGGTCCGCGCTACATCACGCACATGCTCGGCCTGCGGAACGCCGAAACGGCGCTGGCCAACTTCTTCGCCTCCGGGGTCCTTGCGCTCGGCGGCAAACTGGGTCCGGTCCTGTGGCAGCTGCCCGCAACCCGCCGGTTCGATCCAGACCTCGTGGACGCGTTTTTCTCGCAGTTGCCGCGAACGACGACGGCAGCCGCCT
>NZ_KI914595.1:37921-42861 GCF_000520475.1 Arthrobacter sp. 35/47 | reverse complement strand
GAACGACGACGGCAGCCGCCTCCCTCGCCCGCGGCCACGATGAGCGGCTCAAGGACCGGGACTGGGTCACCGCCGATGCCGACCGCCCGATCCACCATGTGCTCGAACCGCGCCACGAAAGTTTCGGCAGCGAAGAATGCCGCGAGGTTCTCCGGCGCCACAACGTGGGGCTGGTGGTTGCGGATTCGGCAGAGAAGTGGCCGCAGTTCCGCGAGGTCACGGGCGACGTCGTCTACGTCCGCCTGCATGGCAGCACCGAGCTCTACACCAGCGGCTATACGGATGCGGAGCTGGATGACTGGGCGGCCCTGTGCCGGGGCTGGCTGACCGGTGAGACGTGCCCGGACGGGCGCGGCCGGAGCGTCTACGTGTATTTCGACAATGACGTGAAGGTCCACGCCCCGTTCAACGCGATGGGTCTCGCGGAACGGTTGAGCCACGACTACCGTGGTGAGCACTGACAGCGGAATTCAGGGAGGAATCCGGCATGGACGTCATCGCGATTGAAACCGCGCCGCTCGGGGACCGCAGCTATGTCGTCCACGACGGACAGGTGGCCCTGGTGATCGACCCGCAGCGTGACACCGACCGGGTGGAGAAAGCGGTTGCGAACGCCGGCGTGCAGATCACCCACGTGGCAGAAACCCACATCCACAACGACTACGTCACCGGCGGGCTGCAGCTGGCCAGAGACCACCACGCCGTCTACCTGGTCAACGCCGCCGATCAGGTGGACTTTGACCGCACGCCGATCTCCGACGGGCAGACCGTGCAGATCGGAAAGATGACCCTGCGGGCGGTCGCCACCCCCGGGCACACCCACCACCACCTCTCCTACGTCGTCACGCAGGAGAGCCGGCAGGCTGTGTTCTCCGGTGGGAGTCTGCTGTACGGGTCCGTGGGCAGGACCGACCTCGTCAGCGACGATGACACGGTCCCGCTGACCCACGCCCAGTACGCATCGGTGCGCCGTCTGGTGGAGGAAGCCACGCCGGACGCCGGCCTTTACCCCACCCACGGTTTCGGATCCTTCTGCTCCTCCGGCCCGGCCAGCGGGGCTGACTCCTCGACCGTCGGTGAACAGATCCGGAGCAACCATGCCCTCACGGACCACGATGAAGACCATTTCGTCCAGGAACTGATCGACAACCTCAGCGCCTACCCGTCCTACTACGCGCACATGGGAGCGGCGAACACCGCAGGCCCCGGACCGGCGCACCTCGACGTCCCTCAACCCCTGGATGCTGAAGAGCTCACCGCCAGGCTCGCGCACGGCGAATGGGTGGTCGATCTGCGGAACAGGATCGCCTTCGCGCGGGATCACCTCCACGGCAGCGCCAGCTTCGAATACGGTGACGGCTCCAGCTTCACCACCTTCCTCGGCTGGGTGCTGCCCTGGGACCGGCAGCTCACCCTGGTCGGCGAACGCGACGACGTCGAGCACGCGATCCGCGACCTCTCCCGCATCGGCATCGACCAGCCCAGCGTCGCCCTCGGCTCCGATCCGGCCGCCCTGGCCCCGCGCGCGGCACGCAGCTCCTACCCAAGTGTGGGCTGGGAGGAGGTCCGCGCGGACCGGGCGCCGGAAGACGTCATCCTCGATGTGCGCCGCACCGACGAATACAACGCCCAGCACATCGACGGGGCCATCAACCTTCCCCTCCACGAACTGCTGCACCGCATGGGCGAGGTACCCGATCAGAGGCTCTGGGTCCATTGCGGGTCCGGCTACCGGGCGTCCGTCGCTGCCAGCCTGCTTCAGCGCGGCGGCAAGGACGTGGTCCATATCGACGGCCGTTTTGACGATGCCGAAAAGGCCGGCCTGCCCATGAACGGGTGACAGCCAACGTCCAGCCAACTATCCAAGGAGAATTTCATGGCTTACACGCACACCGTCACGTCCACCCTGGCCTGGAAAGACGCCGTTGAACGAACGCGGGAAGCGCTCGCGCAGGAAGGCTTCGGTGTTCTCACCGAAATCGATGTCCGGGCCACCTTCACCAAGAAGCTTGGGCAGGAAGCCGGTGATGCGGTCGGGGACTACATCATCCTCGGCGCCTGCAACCCGCAACTGGCCCAGCGCGGGATCAGCGCGGAACCGCAGCTCGGCGCCCTCCTGCCCTGCAACGTGGTGGTACGCCGCGCACCCGAAGACACCGAAACAATCATTGAGACCATCGACCCCCAAACCATGGTCCAGGTCAGCGATTCTGATGCCATCCGGGACGTTGCCAACGATGCCGACGAACGGCTGAAGCGGGTCCTCAGCGCCATCGAGGGATAACCCGCCACAGCAATTCGCAGCGTGGGCTACCTGGACTGGTCTGCAGTAGACCTGGTTTCCTCGTCTATTCGGGACTCCTCGTCACCGTCCTGCGAACCGGCGGCGATCACCGGTTCGCCGCCGGCGAGTTCGCGGTCGTCCTTCTGTGCGTCGCCGCGGGTCTTCAGCAGGCTCGCGATGGTCGCTACGACGATGGTGGCGGCGATGAAAAGCAGCGAGAACCAGATAGGTATCTCGGGCGCCCACAGCATCGGTTCCCCGCCGTTGATGAAACGGAGTTCGTTGACGTGCATGGCGTGGAAGACGAGTTTCACGCCGATGAAGCCGAGGATGACGGCCAGTCCCTGCGCGAGGTAGACCAGACGCTCGAGCAGTCCTCCGATGAGGAAGAACAACTGTCGCAGGCCCATCAGCGCGAACGCGTTGGCGGTGAACACGATGTAGGCCTCGTTGGTCAGGCCGTAGATCGCGGGGATGGAGTCGACGGCGAAGATTAGGTCCACGAAACCGATGGCGATGATGGTGAGCAGCATCGGCGTGACGAAACGCTTCCCGCCCTGCAGCACGGTGAGTTTGTCCTGGTGGTACTCGTCGGTGACGGGCAGGACCCGGCGCACCAGGGTCATGAACCTGCCGTCAGCCGGGTTGGACTCGTGGCTGCTGAACGCCTGGCGGTAGGCCAGAACGAGGAGCAGTGCACCGAAGATGTAGAAGACCCAGGAGAAGTTTTCGATCAGGGCCGCTCCGATGGCAATGAAGCCGCCGCGCAGGATCAGGGCGATGATGATCCCGATCATCAGCACCTTCTGCTGGTACTTCTTCGGCACCGCGAATCCGGCCATCACAATGAGGAAGACGAACAGGTTGTCGATCGACAGTGCCTTCTCGGTGAGGTAGCCGGCGAAATACTCACCGCCGAACCTCCAGCCCGACACCATGCCGATCCCCACACCGAACAGCAGGGCAAGTCCGATGTAGAACGCCGACCAGCGTGCCGATTCTCCGATGGAAGGCTCGTGGGGTTTGCGCACATGGGCGAAGAATTCGTAAACGAAGAACAGGATTGTCACCGCGATGGTGATGAACCAGACCAGAGGTGTGACCTGCATAAGAGTGCTCCCAAGGGGTAGGCGTTGAACAGATACGCCAAGGTCTCCTCCGCCCCGGACAACACCGGAACCGTCGGCCCGAGATGCTTCAGTGCATCCGTAATGACGGGCCGATCACAGACGGGAGTACTCCCCTTGATACGAAAATTCTAACCTATTTGCGACCGTCCCCGTGCAATCTTCTCAACCAGGAACAGGCCGAAAGGCCCTATGAGCCACCGCCGGGGAAAGGCACAGTTCAGAGGAAGCAAGTTTCTATTCTGATCTTGCTCCTGAGGTTTGAAGGAGAATCGCCATGAGCACCCAACCCGCTCCTCGGATCGTTGTGGGAGTCGATGGATCTGACCAGTCCATTGCAGCGCTGCGATACGCGAAGAAAATGGCGCCCCTTTTCGGCGCGACGATCTTCGCTATCTCGGCTTGGGAGTATCCAGCGGAATATCCGACCTCTGTACCTCTTGGTACCAGCGAGTTTGAGGATGCCGCACGTATTCACCTGAAGAAGGCCTTGACCGCCGCCTATGGCGAGGAGACGCCTGGTGACCTTGAAAGCACCGTGGTGTTCGCCCATCCCGCCAAAGCTCTCGTCAAGGCCTCCCAGGACGCAGTCTTGCTCGTCGTCGGCCGGCGAGGCCATGGAACGTTCCGCGGCCTCCTCCTCGGTTCCGTCAGCGGTGCTTGTGTGGCTCATGCTCACTGCAGCGTCCTCGTGGTCCGTGAGACACCCGAATCCGAGGTCGTCTGACTCACGCAGCCCGTCCGAGAGCAGCGGCCCGCACGGGAGCAATGGGTGCCAATGTCCAGGCAGGTGTCTGCATGTTTATATTGCTGGATGGACAGCAACTGGAAATCTGACTTTCTGGCCTGGCCAGCCCGGCCAAGCCTTCACCCTCGGGCTGTTCCGACCCGCTAGCCGCCCGTCATGGCGAGGACGCCGGCACGAGACACCGATACCGCTGGAGGGGAGCGCCTACTGATCCTCTCCGCAGGGGTGGGATCGGGGCACAACAGTGCCGCGGCCGCGGTGCAGCAGGCGTGCGGCGCACGCTCTGACATCGCCGAGGTACAGGTACTGGACGTGCTCAAGGTGAGTAGCGTGCTTTACCGCGCATTGCTGGCAAAGGGTTACTTTGTGCTGGCCAAGGACTTGCCCTGGCTGGTCGACTGGGCTTACGACGCCAGCGACCCACCGTTCCGGCGCCGCGGCCCAATCGACCCCTGGACGCGGGCGAACGCCGTTCCGGTCATCGACGCGATCAGGCAATTCCGGCCGACCGCTATCGTGTGCACGCACTTCCTGCCCGCCCAACTGTTGGCATCGTTGCTCCTTCGCGGCGTTACTGACGCGAGGACCGCTGTCGTGACAACGGATTACGACTTTCAGGGGCTGTGGCTTCCGGGCGCATTTCACGCGCTGTTCGTCGCCAGGGAGGAGGGGAGAATGGAGCTGCTGGCGCACGGCCTTCCCCTTGACCGCGTCGCTGCCACAGGAATCCCGATCGCCCAACAGTTCAATCCCGCGCCGCTGCGCGATGCCGGCGTCGGCG
>NZ_KI914595.1:14454-37821 GCF_000520475.1 Arthrobacter sp. 35/47 | reverse complement strand
CAGACGATGCATATGCAATCACCATTCACGGCCACGGTCGTGTGCGGACGCAATGATGCGCTGCGGCAGCGCATCGAGCGCCTGGTGGCGCCCGCAGGCGACCGCTACCGCGTGCTCGGTTTCACGTCGGAGATGCCGCAGCTGATGCGCCGCGCGGACCTGTTTGTGGGTAAGCCGGGCGGGCTGTCGGCATCGGAGTGCATGGCTGCAGGGCTGCCTATGGTGCTGGTGAACCCCATCCCCGGGCAGGAGGTTCGCAACGGCGACTACCTGCTGGAGCAGGGGGCGGCTGTGCGCTGTAACAGCAGCTCGACGATCGGCTGGAAGATCGACGAAGTGCTGCGTGAGCCGGGTCGCCTGGAGCGGATGCAGGCGGCCGCGCGGAGAACCGGCCGCCCTGACGCCGCATCCGACGTGTTAACCGGGCTGCTGGACGGGCCGACCCGCCCGCTGGTTGTGACGCGTGCGGCGCAAAGGACAATATTTGCCGCGAGCGAGCAGCGCGTCGTTGCGGCCGACCTGACGGGGCCCTCCTCTCTGGTCCGGCTGATCGATTCGGCCGAGGACAGCACGGTAGCGCTGCTGCAAACCGAGGAGTTGGGGGATCTCGAGAAGCGGTACGCAGCCTCGAACGGGGGACTGGTGCTCCGGCGCGGAAGAGCGCCCGTGACGCTCCACTGGGAGGCTCGGCGGTTGCTCCGCGCCATACTCCGGGGCGACGAAGCGCTCCCTGTCCGGGCCGAGGGGCTCGGCACCCCGTCCGGCTTGGCCGGCGAAGAATGATCACCGCATCTTAAGGAACGAGCATAAGCGCTCACCGGACAACGACGACGTTGCCTTGTGCGTGATGCAGGACGGCATGGACAGTGGATCCCAGCCGCAAACCCAGGGTGTTCCTGCCCTTCGCTCCGAGGACGACGCACGCCGCGCCTTGCGCTCGCTGCACGATGGCCCCTGGGACAGAGGACGCGACGATGAGGTCCTGCGTGACGGTAAGGCCAAGGTGCTCGGAGAGCAGGCTGCTGGACGCTCGTTCCAGGATGGGGTTCCCGCCCCTGGCGTCGGCGGGTGCGTTCCGCTCGTGATGCTGGACATGCACAAGCTGCAGCGACTTGCCCAGGGTTACCGCGAAATCGACTGCCACTCCTACAGCCCTGTCGCTTTCGGGTGATCCGTCGACGGCGACCAGGACGGCCTCGTGCGCAGATTCCGCCTCACGGACGACAACGATGGGACACGAGGCACTGCATGCGAGGTGAAGACTGACCGATCCAACCAGCAATCCCGCAAAGCCCCCCAGTCCTCGCGTCCCTGTCACCAGGAGGGAGGCTTCGGCGGAGAGTTCGGTAAGGGTGTTGGCGGGAAAACCGACGATAAGGCGCTCGCGCACATCCAGCCCTGCCTCCGAACGGACCGCGAGGTCGTGTCCTTCTGCCACGATCTTCTCGGCTTGCCGTCGAAGCCCGCTGTCTTCGATGCCTGCGACCGGCCCCAATTTCTCGGTGAAGTAGGGCCATACCCAGCAATGGACGACGACGAGCGGCAGTTTTGCTGCGGCCGCATGGTGGGCAGCCCAGAGGACCGCCGCGCTGGAATCATCCGAGCCGTCGTAACCTACCAGGACAGGTTTACGCAGTCCCTCGATCACTCGCGGCGTGCTGGTTGAGTGGGTCATGTTCATGACAGGCGTCCTGCTCCTAGACTTCCGTGAACTCGTATATATTTCAGCGTTGTCGTGCAGCGGGCCATGGAACAGGGCCGAAAGGCCCAGGTAGGACTTTATGGGCCATTGGGCCCTGCCGCAGGCGGCCCATGACGGTGATGATGGTTCTGATAGCTGCTGAGCTCGAGCAGTTCGGGCCGTAAATCCCGCAGAATCAGGAGGAAGAGATGGATAGCACCGCGGACGGCGATCAGTCCCAGCAGATCACGTTGTTCCTTCTCGATGACCACGAGTTGGTTCGGCGTGGCCTGCGGGAACTGCTGGAGGGCGAGGGTTTCATAGTGATCGGAGAATCGGGATCTGCCGTAGAAGCAGCCCGCAGGATTCCGGCGCTCTCGCCGGACGTTTCTATTCTTGACGCGAGGCTGCCGGACGGCACAGGGATTGAGGTGTGCCGGGATGTGCGCTCTGTTGATCCGTCGCTGTCCTGTGTCATCCTCACGAGTTACGACGATGACCAGGCATTGCGTGGTGCGGTCCTTGCAGGCGCCGCCGGTTACATCCTGAAGGAGATTCTGGGGTCCGACCTGATAGACCGGGTGCGCCGCGCAGCTTCCGGCGAATCACTGTTCGAGGCAGGGGTGAGGGAACGGATCATCGCCGGGCTTGGCGAGACCGCCGTCGAGGACCCGCGCCTGGCAGGCCTGACGAGCCAGGAAAAGAAGGTGCTAGCGCTCATTGGGGAAGGGTTGACCAACAGGGAGATCGGTAGTCAGCTGTTCCTGGCCGAGAAGACGGTGAAGAACTACGTTTCATCCCTGCTGTCGAAGCTGGGCTTCCAACGCCGCACCCAGGCCGCGGTGTACATCTCGCGGCTGAGCTAACTGTCCTGCCAGCTTGTGTCCAAGGGGATACTAAGGCAAATTTCGGTGCCTTCACCGAGAGCACTGTTGACGGCGACTGTGCCGGCACACAGTTCGGCCCGGCGCTTCATGTTTGCCAGGCCGCTGCTGTGGCTGGGCGGCTTGAACCCGTGGCCGTCATCAGCGACCTTGAGCTCCAGACGCTTCCTTACAACGCGTAGCGTGACGGTGATGGCGTGCGCCCCGGCATGACGAAGTGCATTGGACAGCGCCTCAGACAGCACTGCCCGCACATGGTCCGCCCGCTCGCCGTCGACCGAATCCAGTGGACCGGACAGCTGGAGAATAGGCTCGAGGTCAGAGCCATCAAAAGCCTCGGCCACCATCGAGAAGATGGAGGAAGTGAAGGTCGGTGTGTTCTGCGGGACCGATCGAAGTGAGTAGATGGTGTCGCGCAACTCCCTGATTGTCGCATCCAGCTCCGCCGTGACCGCGGAAATTCGTTCCAAGGCTTCAGGGTGTGACGTGTGTTTGCGCAGACTCTGGATGCTCAGTCCGGCTGCGAACAACCGCTGGATGACCAGGTCATGCAGATCACGGGCGATCCGGTCACGGTCTCCGAACACCGCTTCCTGTTCCCGCTGACGGTGTACGCGCAGCAGTTCCAAGGCCAGAGACACGTGGGATGCGAAGGCCCGCATCATCTCGTGATCGACGTCGGAGAAGGGCGTTGCAGCCGGCGCGCGGGCAACGAGAAGGAAACGCGTGTCACCTTCCCCTGGAAGTTTGCTGCACAACGCAGATCCAACTGTGCCCCTCGAGACTCCGGGAAGCACCTCCACGACCTCGTCACCGCTCAGCAGCACTGGTGAGAGAGCAGCTGGGAGATTTTCCAGTATGGATTCATCGTGAATCTGCCGCCCGAGGAGCGTATCCACCTCGATACCGTCCGCTGCTTCACAGATCAGCCCTCGACGTTGGCCGAAGTCCCGCAGAACCACCGCCAGCATGCTCTGGGAAGCGCCGAGTGCATGGGCGGCAAGGAGTTCGAGGTCATCGGAGGCGCCGTCGTGCTGGCCGAGCAGTTCCCTCGCTGCGTTCAGTCCGCCTTCCAACCACCGGGTCCTCCGGTTTGCTTCATCAAAGAGACGCGAGTTCTCGATCGCAACTCCTGCTGCGGATGCCAGCGCGATAACGAGTTGTTCATCCGTGTCCGAGAAGTCCTCTGCCCCGTTCTTCTCCGTCAGGTAGAGGTTGCCGAACACCCTGTCATGTATACGGATCGGCACCCCCAGAAAGGACGTCATCTGCGGATGATGGGCCGGAAAACCGTACGCGAGAGGGTGTTCGCGAAGATCCGAGAGGCGTAGCGGGCGTGGTTCATCGATCAGGAGTCCCAGGACCCCATGTCCCGTCGGCAGCGGGCCGATCCGGCGAATTTCCTCGTTCTCGAGCCCGACGGTGATGAAATGACTCAGCATGCGGTCGGCCCCTATGACCCCCAGCGCACCGAACCTGGCGTCCACGAGTTGGCAAGCTGCCGCAATGACCCGTTCCAGGACCGCTTCCAGACCGAGATCCTCAGCAATCCCAGCGAAAGCACTCAGAAGATTTTCCACGCCGGCCAGTGTCAGGGGCTGCTCTGCTGTTGCCATTATTGGCTTTCCCTCAGGATCTGTAACCACGTCGCGCTGCCTCCTGCCGACGTGAGAGTCCGAAAATTCACGGTTCGACAAGCCTAACGTTCAGAAGCGTTACTGTTCAGCCATAGCAGGCGTCAAGACCCGTCCGGCAGTCCAGGCTGGCGGCGAGTAACGATCAAGGTTGGACACGGAGGGTCCAGCAATAATTTTCGAGTCACCCGCCCGAGGGACATTCCCGATCGCGCGCCGGTCCCATGGCGACCGATCACCACCAGATCCGAGCCACGCCCATAGGCGTTGAGCAGCTGGACCGGTGAGTGGGCGTCGTCCACAATCCAACTCACCCGCATGTGCGGGTAGCGAACCCGCACATCCTGCAACATCGTCGACGCAGTGACCTCCATCCGCTCGGTCAGCGGGCCGGAAGCGACCACCACGGTAAGGTGCAAAGCTGCCGAATGAGCTTCTTCTGCCCCTCTGATCAGGGCGACCTGGGACATGCCTGATCCATCGATGCCCACCACCGCTCCCCCTTTGTCCTGGTTTGCCGGCCCATAGGTGTAAGCGGGTGGCACAACGACCACGGGCGCGCTTGAATTCAGCGCTACCTGCAGCGCCACGGAATCCTTGAACTCGCCGGTGCGAAGGTCCCTTCGATCCGCGCCGACAACGATCATGGGGGCAGCGGCGGATAGTCCTAGCAGAGCCTCGACGACGTCACCGCAATAAAGGTAAGTGGCCAACCGGAGACCGGGGTGCTCGAGGGTAACCCGCGCAGCTTCGCGGTTCAGAAGCTCCCGACCAGCGCTGACCACTTCCTCATAGGCGGTTCCGGGAGGCATCAGTGAAGGGTCCGGAACAGCATGGAGGAGTGTCAGCGGGACCGCCCGCGACTCCGCCCTCCTGGCAGCCCAATCCACGGCGGAACGATCCGCCACAGATTCACGCACCGCGACGAGCATCGGCCCCTCCGGTGGAGCGAGATGCTGCGCCGCTGGTGTCAGATCAGACAGCACCGTGGTCATGGCGCATCATTCTCCTGTTGCTCCGCGTTCGGGACGATGACGGCGCGCCCCCTGATGGTGCCGGCACGAAGCCGCTCATAGGCACGAGGCGCTTCGTCGAGCGTGAAGCGTTCAACCTCGACACTGATCCTGCCCGAGCTGGCCAGCTCCAGAACCTCTACCAGTTCTGGGCGCGAGCCCCAGTATGTGGCCCTTGCTGATGATTCCCACGGCGTGGAGAAGAGGCCCACATTCACTGTTCCCGGACCGACACCTACGATTGTGATCTCCCCGCCGACAGCGACGAGACGTGCTGCAAGGTCCGTTGTGGACTGCAGTCCCACGAAATCGAAAACGGCAGTAGCGCCCCGCCCGCCGGAGAGGGCGCGAACCTCCTGGTCGACGGCGGTCATTTCATCGGCGTTCCCAGTGGAGACGATCCCATGATGGGCTCCGACAGCCAGGGCCAGTTCGACCTTGTCTTCGGATATGTCGACGGCGATCACGAGGCTAGGCGTAATCGCGCGGAGGATCTGCACAGCAACATGTCCGAGCCCACCGGCTCCGATGACCACAGCGACTGATCCCGGAATCAGAACCGGGAGGCTCTTCTTGATCGCATGGTAAGGAGTCAGACCGGCATCTGTGAGCGGGACACTCGTCACAGGATCAAGATCAGTCAATGGAATGAGGTGGCGGGCATCATCGACCAGGAGGTATTCCGCCATGGCACCAGGGGCGCCGAGCCCTGGCGGGCGGATCCCCTGGGCTGCGGCGGTTTCGCAGTAGTTCTCCTCACCGCGTGAACAGGGATAACACCGCCCGCAACCCCACGGCCCGTACACCAGGACGGAATCCCCTACGCTCATTCCCGTCACGCCCTCTCCCAGGGCAGCAACAGTGCCGGCGCCTTCGTGCCCGAGGGTCAGCGGCAGTCCGTACACATATTGGTCTTCAGGAAGACCCATGATGAACTCATCGGAATGGCAGACTCCTGCGGCCGTCACACGCAGCAGCACCTGCCCAGGCCCTGCGACGGGCCTTGGAATCTCGACGAGCTCCGGAACTGAGCCGATGGTCCGGTACTGGAGAGCTTTCATATCAGTTTCTTCCTCAGCGCGATCACGGCGGCGCGCACCTGTTGTTCCGTCAGTCGTCCACCTCTCCACCATCACAGAATCATGGGTGGCTGGTCAGGGCCTTTAGCCCCTGATCTGGAACCAGAACTGCAGGCATTTCGAGAGCCGGTTCCGCAATCTGAACGTCCTCGCCCGTTAGAGGTATGACGTCAGGGACCAAAGGCCCTGACGCCGCCGCATCCGCGCAGGGATAGTTGGCTACAGCGGATCTTTCCGGGGCACAGTGTCCTGGAGGAAGAAAGGAAACGGCCATGATGTATTGGGATGGCAGCATGGGCGGCTGGGGATACGTCCTGATGGTGCTGAGCTTTGTCCTGTTCTGGGGCACCGTCATCACGGCAATCATTCTCGTTGCCCGTTCCCTGGGCGCCGGTAAAGAGCGGCAGGAGACCGGATCCGGTATGGGTGTCGCGGATAACCTGCTCGCGGAAAGGTTTGCCCGTGGTGAAATCGACGAGACCGAATACACAGCGCGTCTGACCGCGCTCCGCCGAGCTCGCGGAGCCTGACCGTCCGCCGCTGAGTCCGTCAGGTCCTCAACCACGAACCGCCGACGCGAGTTCGATCTCCAGGCGTTCGACGTCGGCCCGGTGGCACAATTCCGTTGCCGGGGTCATCGCGGTCGCGCTGCCAGCCGCAACGCCTGCCCGGAAAGCCGCCTCAATCGGCTGGCCCTGAGCAAGTCGGAGTACAAAAGCGCCAAGAAAACTATCACCGGCCCCGACGGTACTGACCACCTGCACAAGTGGGACCGGCAGGCGGATAATGCCGGTTTTCGTGGCAAGCATTGCTCCTGCTTCACCGAGGGTCAGGGCTACGTACTCGGCGGATCCGTCGGCGACCAGCGCAGAAGCCGCTTCGATCTGGCTTTGCTGGCTATCAAGTTCCACGCTGAAGTGCTCCCCCAGCTCACGCCGGCTGGGTTTAACGAGGAAGACCCCCTCGGCGAGGGCCTGGCTAAGGGCCTCGCCCGATGCATCGACAATGCAGCGCGCACTGCCCTCCCGTGCAAGGCGCGCCACCCGCGCATAAAAATCGTCCGGCGTCCCCGGGGGAGACTACCGCTGGCGACCACGTATCCATTGACCGGGACTGACTCGGCAACAACAGACAGGCAGGCCTTCCATTCCCCTTCACTGACCTCCGGACCCTGCAGTACAAAACGGAACTGTTTTCCGGTTGCAGTCTCATCGACTGTGAAGTTCTGGCGGGTACTCCCCTGGACCGGTACCACAACGCTGGGAATGCGCTCGGCTTCGATGAGCCTGCGGTACGCCTCTCCAGTGGGGCCTCCTGCCGTGTACACCGCCAAGGTACGCCCTCCGAGCCGCCGGACCACCCTGGACACGTTCACCCCGCCACCCCCGGGATCGAGACGACTGGCGCCACACCGAAGTTTGTGGACGCTGATGACCCGCTCGGTTGAGGTGCTGATATCCAGAGCTGGGTTCACCGTGAGGGTGAGAATGGACTTCACGCCGACTTCCATACGCCCAGCTTAGAAGACGCACCGTTCTGCGATCAGGGTCAGCCCCCACGGATGAGCAGTCCGTATGGGTGCACCGGAACGTCACCGGTACGGAAGGCTCTCTCCGGCCGCATTAGGCAGCTACCTGTACCGTTCAAAGTAAGGAACCCCCTTCGGTTCCGCTACAGGAGCGTTCATGGCTGACAAGTCCCCCCGTCAAGCAGCATCCAAGAAATCCGCCAAATCCATCAAGGAAAAGCGCGCCGACAAACGAGCCGCGGCAGCACCCCCCAGTTCCCTGGACAAGGCCACCGCCAAGACACCGAGCCCCAAAAAGAAGTGACCGGCACAGCGAATCACCTCACCCTCGGCGTCCTCTCGGGCACCCGAAAACCTGACGAGCGCCGCCTGCCGATACACCCCCTGCATCTGCAGCGCATTGCCCCCGACATCCGGCAGCATCTGATCCTGGAGGAAGGATACGGCGAGCGCCTGGGCGTCCCCGACTCCCAGCTGACCTCGCTTGGGGCGCGCATCGCCCCACGAGCGCAGCTGCTGGCGGAGGCGGACGTCGTTCTCCTGCCCAAACCGCAGCCCGACGATCTCGCCGAGCTCCGCGACGGGCAGGTCCTCTGGGGATGGCCGCACTGCGTCCAGGACCCGGCCATCACCCAGCTGGCCATCGACAAGAAACTCACGCTGATTGCTTTCGAGGCCATGAACCACTGGGCCGGCGACGGCGGCTTCGGCCTGCATGTGTTCCACAAGAACAACGAACTGGCCGGCTACTGCTCGGTACTGCACTCCCTGGCATTGACCGGATCCACCGGCGATTACGGCCGCAGGCTCAGCGCCGTGGTCATCGGCTTCGGCGCCACCGCACGCGGGGCCGTCACCGCCCTCAACGCCCACGGCATCCATGACGTGCAGGTCCTGACCAACCGGGGCGTGGCCGCGGTAAGCTCACCGATCCATTCGGTACGCATTGCGCAGTTCGATCACAACAGCGAGGCCCCTTTCCTCAGCGAAGTCATCACCGAGCGCGGGCGGGTGCCGCTGGCGCCGTTCCTGGCCGAGAGCGACATCGTGGTCAACTGCACGCTGCAGGACCCCAACGCACCGCTGACCTACCTGCGCACCGAAGACCTGGACGCTTTCCGCCCCGGCAGTCTGATCGTGGACGTTTCCTGCGATGAGGGAATGGGGTTCAGCTGGGCGAAACCCACCACCTTCGCCGAACCGATGTTCACCGTGGGCGACCACATTGACTACTACGCGGTGGACCACAGCCCCTCCTACCTCTGGAATTCCGCCAGTTGGGAAATCAGCGAGGCCCTGCTGCCCTTCCTCGAAACCGTAATCGCCGGTCCCACGGCGTGGGCGGAGAACGAAACGATCAGCCGCGCCATCGAAATCCGCGACGGCGTGATCCTGAACCAGGACGTGCTGCAGTTCCAGCAACGGAAGCCGGAATATCCGCACCTCCCGCTGCCCGCCTAGGAGGCAGCCCGCCTGAACGACGACGGCGCCGCACCCCTGGGAGGGTGCGGCGCCGTTCCGCGTGGAACCGGGCCGGTCAGACGGCCGCGATCTTTGCCTGGCGCTCCTCCACCAGTTTCCGGACCGCGTCGAACAACGGGTGTTCCGGACTCAGCCCGGTGATCCGGCCGGTAGCCTCACCGGCGTCGGAGGAGGCCAGAAGCTCCCCCAGTTCCACCGCTTCGGCGTCGGTGGGATCATCGAACCGCAGCGCCGCACCGATTGCCTTCAGCAGCGCCTCCGGCGTGGTTCCCCGTTCGGCGAGCTCCGCTGCCGGTCCGATGAACCGCTCGTGCCGGCTGAGCTTCCGCAGGGGTGCCCTGCCCACCCGGTTCACCGTGTCCGGCAGGTGCGGATTGGTGAAGCGCCCGAGGATCTTCCGGACATAGGCTTCCTGCTCACCGGCGTCGAACCCGTGCTTGTCCACGAGGAGTTGCCTGGTCTCATCAAGCACCGCACGCACGTTCGAGGCGACGGACGGGTCCGCCATGGCCTCCGAGATTTTCTCCAGCCCCGCCTCGTACCCGAAGTAGGCCGCGGAGGCGTGACCGGTGTTCACGGTGAACAGTTTGCGCTCAATGTACGGGCCGAGCCGGTCCACGAACGTCGCTCCCGGGATGACCGGCGCGTTGTCCCCGAACGGTGTCCGGTCGATCACCCACTCGTAAAACGTCTCCACCGTCACGTCCAGGCCCTGGCCGGCTTCCTGGTTGGGGACAATCCGGTCCACCGCGGTGTTCGCGAAGACCGCGCGGTCATCCAGTGCCCCGATCGCCTCATCCCAGGAAGCATCAATCGACTCCCTGAGCAGGTCCGTCGCGTTGATCGCGTTCTCGCACGCCATGACCTGCAGCGGCGCGGCATCTTCCCCCCGGGCCGCTATTCCCCGGGTGATCACCGGTGCCACGAACTTGAGGATGTGAGGCCCCACCGCAGTGGTCACGAGGTCCGCAGTGGCAATCTCCTGGACCAGCCGGTCCTCCTGGGAATCTGAATTCACTGCCCGGAAGTTGCTGACCGTGTGCACTGCCGGCTGCTCGCCCACCTCATGGACGCGGTAGCTGCCCGCGTCCGCAAGCTGGCTGATCAGGGCGTCCGCGACATCCGCGAACACCACCTCATAACCGGCCTGGTGGAGGAGCAGCCCAACAAAGCCGCGCCCGATGTTCCCTGCTCCAAAGTGGACTGCCTTCACTATGCGTTGACCTTCCGGAAGATTTCGAGGATTTCCTCCGCCGACGTTGCGGCTTCCAGCTGGGCAACCTGCGCCTTGTCGGTGAAGACCTTGGCGATCGAGGACAGGATGTGCAGGTGCTCGTTGTTCACGCCGGCGACGCCCACCACGAACTTGACCTCCTTGCCGTTCCAGTCCAGACCCTCGGGGTACCGGACAAAGGAGACCGCTGACTTGCGGATGTGGTCCTTGGCGGCGTTGGTGCCGTGCGGGATCGCCAGGAAGCTTCCCATGTACGTTGACACCGACTCCTCGCGCTCGTGCATGGCCTGGAGGTAACCCTCGTCCACGGCATCACGGGCCAGCAGCAGCTGCCCCGCCTCGTCAATCGCCGCGTCACGGGAGGTGGCAGAGCCGCTGAGAATAACGCTGTCAGCGACCAGAATGTCCGACGCCGGCTGCTCACCGTCGGCTGCCGATCCGGCAGCGTGTGCGCCGGAAGAAGCCCTCGTGGCCTCCGGTTCCGCTACAGCACCCGCTGCGTGGGCTGCGGAGGCGTGCGCACCCCCGAAGGAGCCGGCGTCAGAGTCGGGACCGGCCGAAGCATCGGTGCCCGCTTCCGTCTTCTCGCTGCGACTCTCCCGAACCAGTTCCACGATCTCCTCATACCGCGGGCTGTTCATGAAGTTGTCCACGGAGACGTGCACGGCGCTGGCCGTGGAGTGCTTTGCCCGCTGCGTCAGGTCCTGGTGGGTGACCACGACGTCGTAATCGTCACGAAGGTTCGCGATCGAGGCGTTGGTGACCTTGACGTCCGGGTAACCCGCCGCCTTGATCTTGTTCCGCAGCACCGACGCCCCCATGGCGCTGGACCCCATGCCGGCGTCGCACGCGAAGACGATGTTCTGGATGGGCCCTGCCATCACCGCAACGTCGCCGCTGCCGGTCAGGTGGGAAGACACCGAACTCTTCTTGCCCTTCATTGCTTCCATGCGGGAGGTTGCGGCGCTGAGGTCGTCGTCGTCGCCGTCCTTCCGCTTGGCGGTCTTCAGGATCACCGACGCCACCAGGAAGGAAACGGCCGCGGCGAGAACCACGGCAAGGATCACTCCGAAGTAACTGTCACGCGCGGTCTGCACGAGGACGGCGAAGATGGATCCCGGCGCAGCCGGTGCCACAAGGCCCGCGTTGGTGACGGCAAGGGTGGCCACGCCGGTCATGCCGCCGGCGATCGCCGCGAGGATCAGCAGCGGGCGCATCAGGACGTAGGGGAAGTAGATTTCGTGGATACCACCGAGGAAGTGGATGATCACCGCTCCGGGAGCCGAGGCCTTGGCCGCGCCACGGCCGAAGAACATGTACGCGAGGAGAATGCCCAGGCCCGGACCGGGGTTCGCCTCGAGGAGGAACAGGACTGACTTGCCCTGCTCCAGCGACTGCTGGACGCCCAGCGGCGTCAGGACGCCGTGGTTGATGGCGTTGTTCAGGAAGAGCACCTTGGCGGGCTCAATGAAGATGCTGGTCAGCGGCAGGAGCCCGTTATTCACGAGAAACTGGACCACGTTCCCGGCGGCCGTACTGAAAGCCTCCACGAGAGGCGAAATCCCGTAGAACCCGATCATCGCGAGCAGCGCGCCCCAGATACCGGCGGAGAAGTTGTTCACCAGCATCTCGAAGCCGGGGCGGATCTTCCCGTCCCAGATCCTGTCGATCTTCTTCATGGTCCAGCCGCCCAGCGGGCCCATGATCATGGCGCCGATGAACATCGGGATACCCGCCCCGACAATGACACCCATGGTGCCGATGGCGCCCACAACACCACCGCGGACGTCATAGACCATCCGGCCGCCGGTGTAGGCGATGAGGAGCGGCAGGAGGTAGGTGATCATCGGGCCCACCAGACCGGTGTGCGGGTTGCCTTCCGCATCCGTACCGAAACCACCGAGTTCAGGAACCGGCAGCCAGCCAGCTTCGATGAACAGCGCGGTGATGAGGCCCCACGCAATGAACGCACCGATATTGGGCATGATCATGCCGGACAGGAACGTCCCGAATTTCTGGACGCCAACCCTCATCCCGCTCCGGGGCTTTGCAGCTGTCTCTGTTGCCATGTGATTTCCTAACCGTGATTCCTGCACCTGCGCAGGATGGTCCGATGGATGTGGAGGACTACGTGGTGGAGATCCGGTGGAGCCACTCAAGGAAGAGCTTGAGTTCGGAACTGGATAACTGATCCGAATGCGAGGCCTGCAGGGCGGCATTCAGCGCAATCGCGGCCACCACGACCGACGATTTTCCGGAGGCTTCTGCCAGCTCCGCCTGGTCCGAGGCCACCGCAAAGATCATGGCGTCCCGGGTCATGGTGGAGAGGTCGAGGTTCCGTTCAGCCACGGGTTCCGCGATCAGCATGAGCGTTACTCCCACGTTCGCCGCCAGGATGCTCCTGGCCGCCTCCCGCGGTTGCACGCTCAGCTGGCCGGCAGCAGCGGCCTTGTTCAGCATTTCCTCCATGAGGGCCTCGGCATCAGCGACGATGGCGGGGCGGCTTTCCGGACGGATGTTACCGAACATCACCAGGTAGAGCTCCGGCTGGTTGAGCCCGAAATGCACGTGGTTGTCCCACATCCGCCGGATGTCTTCCAGCGGCTGCCCGGACGGAGCGAAATCCCGCTCGCCCGCCACATACTCCTCGAAGCCCGCTGAAACAACCGCGTCATACAGGCCCTCCTTGTCACCGAAGTGGTGGTACAGGGTGGGCGCGCTCACCCCAGCCAGTTGGGTGATCTGGCGGGTGGAGACGGGAGCTCCAGCGGAGTTGGCCAGCAGTTCTGCGGCTGCTTGCAGCAGTCTCATCTTCGCCGGTGGCTGGCCTTCGAAACTCATGGGCGCTAGCCTAGCACCTATAGCAACGCTATATGAACTGCGTCACACATAATAGTGAGCACGTGCGTAGACCTTCGAACCGGCAGAGAATGAGGACCTTCAGTGCAGAACTTCCCAGGAGTAGGCGTCAGCCCAGGCCGAGTGATCGGGGCTGTCCGCCAGATGCCCAAACCCGTCAGCGAACCGCCCGCCGGTGAACAGCTTCCCGAGGGCGTGAGCGCGGAGGATGCAACCGCTGAACTGAAACAGGCAGCGACGGCGGTCCATGACGAGCTCAGGGCGCGTTCCGAGCGCGCCACCGGAGACGGCAAGGCGGTCCTGGAAGCAACGGCGCTGATGGCCAAGGACACCATGCTCCTGAAAGGCGCCGCGAAGCTGATTGCAAAGGGAACCTCCAATCAGCGGGCGGTCTGGGAGTCCGCCGCGTCCGTTTCCGAGATGCTCCACAACCTCGGTGGCTATATGGCCGAGCGCGCCACCGACGTGCTGGACGTCCGCGCTCGCATCGTCGCCGAACTCCGCGGCCAGGCGGCGCCGGGCATTCCGGCATCCGACACCCCCTTTGTCCTCGTCGCCGAGGACCTCGCGCCCGCAGACACCGCAACGCTTGACCCCGAGACCGTCCTTGCCCTCGTCACCTCGGGCGGTGGGCCTCAGTCCCACACCGCCATCATCGCGCGGTCGCTCGGCCTTCCCGCCGTGGTGGCCGCGACCGGCGTCGAGGATTTACCGGACGGCACTGAGGTCTTCGTGGACGGCGCCGCCGGCACGGTGGTCGCCGAACCGGGTGACGCCGAGCGTGACGCCGCGGTCGCCTGGCGTGAAACGGCGTCCCTGCTGGCTGCCTTCGAAGGACAGGGCACGACGGCGGACGGCCACCTGGTGCCGCTCCTCGCCAATGTGGGCGGCGCGAAAGATGCGGCAGCGGCCGCTGAACTGGGAGCCGAGGGCGTCGGCCTTTTCCGGACCGAGTTCTGCTTCCTTGAACGGGACAGCGAGCCCACGGTCGACGAGCAGGCCGCCGCCTACCAGGGAGTCTTCGACGCCTTCCCCGGCAAGAAGGTGGTCCTCCGCACCCTCGACGCCGGAGCGGACAAGCCGCTCCCCTTCCTCACCGACGCAACCGAACCCAACCCGGCGCTCGGCGTGCGCGGCTACCGCACGGACCTGACCTCCCCGGGCGTTCTGCAGCGCCAGCTTGAGGCGATTGCACGGGCCGCAGGGCAGTCCGAGGCGGACGTCTGGGTGATGGCGCCGATGATCTCGACGGCGGACGAGGCCGCGACCTTCGCCTCCATGTGCGCCGAGGCCGGGCTGCAGACACCGGGGGTCATGGTGGAAGTGCCTTCCGCCGCGCTGACCGCGGATGCGATCCTGCGCGAGGTGTCCTTCGCCAGCCTGGGAACCAATGACCTCACCCAGTACGCCATGGCCGCCGACCGCCAGCTCGGCCCGCTGGCTGCCCTCAACACCCCCTGGCAGCCGGCGGTACTGCGACTCGTCAAACTTTCCGTCGAAGGGGCAGCCGTGGAAGGCGCCGACAAACCGGTGGGAGTCTGCGGCGAGGCGGCAGCGGACCCGGCCCTCGCCGTCGTACTGGTTGGCCTGGGTGTCAGCACGCTGTCCATGACGGCGCGCTCGCTCGCGGCGGTGGCCGCCGTCCTCAAGACCGTCACGCTGGAGCAGGCGCGGGAACTGTCGGAGCTGGCGCTGTCCGCGCGCACGGCCGAGGACGGCAGGAATGCCGTGCGTGAAAAGCTTCCGGTACTCGCCGAACTGGGGCTCTGATGGCCTGTATCCCCGGATGGACGGCTTGACGCCGGCCATCCCGGGCACGTAGGACTCAGGTACCAGCCAGCAGACAATCTGAGGAGACACCATGAGCGAAAGCACGTCGGACGAGCCGCAGGAAATTCGGGAGAACCTGCCGGGCAAGCCGCCGGTGGAGCCGGATGTCCAGTCCGATCCCGCCAGTGACGCCAGCAACCAGGGCGACTGGTCCGGCGAGGGCGGGGCAACGCCGTCGGGCGCGGCCACGGACGCCGCGGATGACGACCGCCCGGTCAACGAAGAGGACGCGCAGCGCGGCGGGAGCTGACAATACGCGCGGGAACCGGTTCTAGGATGGGAGGTATGCCTGCCGCCCAAGAATCGGGACCCGCGCCGCTGCTGGTCCTCAACAAGATCGCGAGCATCCTCGATGCGTTCTCCCTCAGCAGGCCTGAACTCACGCTGGCGGATATCCGGAAGGCCACGGACCTCCCCACGTCAACGGTGCAGCGTCTGGTGGGCAATCTGGTGGCGCACGGTTTCCTCGACAAGACCCAGGACGGCTACCGCGTCGGCGTGAAGCTGTCCTACTGGGCGGCCCCCGCCACGCACGGCGTCGAAATCCTGGAGACGCTCAAACCGGTCATGCGGGAGTTGCGGGATTCGCTGGGTGAGACGGTGTGCTTCTACCAGTCGTCGCTGGACTACCGCGTGTGTGTGGCAATGGCCGAAACCCACCACATGCTCCGCCGGGCCATGCACGTCGGTGCCATCCTGCCGCTGCATGCCGGGTCCGCCGGGCGTGTGCTGCTCGCCTGGGACGAGCAGCTTGCCGCTCGGATTCTCGCCAGGGACCTCGATCCGCTGACTGAGGAGACCATCACCGACCGCCAGCGGCTACGCGAGGCAATCCGGCGCACCCGCACGGACGGCTACGCCATCACTATCGGCGAGCGCGAGTCCGGGTCCAGCGGTCTCTCCGCGCCCGTGTTCAACGCGCAGGCGGACGTGGTGGGCGCGCTGACCATCATGGGCCCGTCGCTGCGCATGCCCCCCGAACTGTGCGAGGCGTGGGTGGAAAACCTGCTGGAGGCCACCGAACGGATCACCCGGATGATCGGCGGCCGTGTGCCCGGCGGCAGCCCACTGCGCTGACCGGCGCCGGGGTCAGATCACCCAGTCGAACGCGCCGGCTTTCGAGCGCGCGCCCTGCGCAGCTTTGGACCGGTTGCTCTCACCCAGTTCCGCGATGATTCCCTCTCCCAGGGTGACCAGTTCAGCGAACGACGACGGCGTGAGCCAGTGCGGCCGGGTTGCGAACAGGATGTCCTCACTTGCCGTGTTGCCCGAGGCGCCCGGCGCGAAGGGGCAGCCGCCCAGACCGGCGAGGGCGCCGTCCACCATGTAGGCCCCGGCGTCGACGGCGGCCAGGGCGTTGGCGACGCCCATTCCCCAGGTGTCGTGGCCGTGGAAGACTACTCCCCGTTCCGGGGTCAGCGCCGCCGTCCGGCTGATCAGGCTGGACACCTCGGCGGGGACTGCGTGGCCCAGGGTGTCGCAGATGACCACGTCGCTGGTTCCCCGGCCGCGCTCGTCAGCCACGAGTTCGAGCACTTTGTCGGGGTCCACCGGCCCGTCGAACGGGCAGGTGAAGGAGGTGGCGAGGCACAGCTGGAGGGAGGCGCCGGCGTCGTGCGCGTAGTCCATTGCTTCCGGCAGTGCCGCCATGCTGGCTTCGGTGGTGCGCCCGATGTTGGCCTGGTTGTGGGCGTCGGAGACGCTGAGGCAGTACTGCAGGTTGCGGGCGCCGGCGGCCGTGGCTTTTTGGACGTGCCGGGGGGTGGCGACCCAGATCCAGCACTTCGCCAGTTCCTCCTCGGTGAGGGCGCCGATGACCTCGAGGGTGTTCGCCATCGGAGGGACCAGGTCCGGCCGGGCCATGGACCCGATTTCCAGTGCCGGCACTCCGGCGTCGAGCAGGGACCGGATGATGGCGACCTTGCGGTCGGTGGCGAGGAGCCCTCCGGTCAGCTGCAGCCCGTCGCGGAGCGTGACGTCGCGGAGGACAGCGGCGGTGCGGTTCATCGGATCTCCTGTTCGAGGGCTGCGCCCATGTCTTCGAGAATGCGCTGGGTTTCTTCGGCGGAGCGGCCGAGCAGTTCCTGGAGGATGCCCGCCGTATCCTCGCCGAGGTCCGGGCCGAGGTTGCGGATGGGGAGCGATTCGCCGCCGATCACGGGAACGATTCCCGGGAACGCGACGTCGTCGAGCATGTGCTCTCCGGTGGAAACGCTGAAGCGCTGAATCATGTTCCGGGCCGCGTACTGCCCGTCCTCCACGATGTCAGCAGCCGTGTAGATGGGGCCGGCGGGCACTCCGGCCTCGTCCAGGATGGCGAGCGCCTCGGCAGCGGTGTGCCGCGCACTCCACTCGCCAATGGCTGCGTCGAGTTCCTCCCGGCGTTCCCAGCGTGCGGCGTTGGACTGCAGTGCGGGATCGTTGCCGAGATCCGGCCTGCCGATGGCCTCCATGTACCGCTTGAAGATGCCGTCGCCGTTGCCGGCCACCACAATGCTGGCGCCGCCCTTGCAGACATAGGCGTTCGACGGCGCGATGCCCTCCATCCGCCCCCCGGTGCGCTGGCGTCTGATGCCGTAGGCGGTGTAGTCCGGCACCAGGGATTCCATGACGGAGAGCATTGCCTCGTTGAGGGCGACGTCGATGATGCGGTGCTCGAGCGGTATCGGCTTTCTGCCGCGCCGGGTCTCTCGTTCAAAGAGCGCCATCACTGAGCCGAACGCGGCGTAGATGCCGGCGATCGAATCCCCGATGGAGACGCCCACGCGGACCGGAGGCCGGTCCGGGTCACCCACAAGTTCGCGGAAGCCGCCGAAGGCTTCGGCCACGGCGGCGAAGCCCGGGCGGGCAGAAAGCGGGCCAGTCTGCCCAAAGGCCGAGATACGGGTCAGGATGAGATCAGGGTTGACCTCGTTCAGGCGCTCCGGGCCGATGCCCCATTTCTCCAGGGTGCCGGGGCGGAAGTTTTCCAGGACGATGTCGGACTTGGCGGCCAGTTCGAGGACCAGGGCGCGGCCCTCCTCGCTGCGCAGATCCAGCACCATGGATTTCTTGTTCCGGTTGACCGTCCGGTACAGCATTGACGTGTTTCCGGCATAGAGGCGCCAGTTGCGCAGTTCATCCCCGGTCCGCGGCCGCTCGATCTTGATCACCTCAGCCCCGAAGTCAGCGAGCATCCGGCCGGCGGTGGGGGCAGCAATGTAGTTGCCGAGTTCCAGCACCCGGACGCCCTTCAGCGGAGCGATCGTGTCTTCCACGCGGTTCCTTTCACCGGGACGGCAGCGGCACTGCCATGCTCGATGAGTGATGCAGGCCACAGCTAATAACTACAATGTGAGCACAGGCCCACAATGTGAGTCAAGCTCGGCGTGAGGAAGCTCGATTACCCCGTAACCCTCAGCACGCCCTGCGCACCCCGTTCCGCGTCGACCAGTGAGTGGTTGAGGAACATGTAGTTCCCGGCTTCGCCGAACTCGAGTTCCACGAATCCGCCCTGGGCTGCGGCAAGGTCCAGCGACTGGGCGCCTCCCGTTTCGGCGCCGCCGGGCGGCAGCAGGTAGGCGCCTTCCTTGTACACGGTGTCGAACTGACCGCCCACCACATGGAAACTGGTTCCTCGTGAAGGCCCGGCGGCCAGTACCCAGAGCCGGACCCGCTCGCCGGTTGCAGCCTCCAGCGGGCGGAACATGTACTGGTTCGCATGCCCGTTCCACATCACGGCGTCAGGCTGTTCCGCAGCAATCCTGCCGACAGCCACCCTGCCGGCAGCCTCGTCAAGGTAGGCCTCGGACTGGATGAGCAGATACTCACGGTGCACCGCGGGCAGGTCCGGTGGATCGATAATCACAGCGCCGAACATCCCGGAGGCGATATGAGCGGAAACCGGCGGCGTGGCGCAGTGGTAGAGCCAGATGCCGGAATGTTCCGCGCGAAACCGGTAGATCAGCGATTCTCCGGGAGGGATCGTCCGCATCACCTGATCGGGCGCCACGGCACCGGCGTGAAAGTCGACTGAGTGGCCCATGGAAGCGTTGTTCACCAGGGTGATCTCGAACGTGTCCCCGACCTTCCCGCGCAGCGTGGGCCCGTTCACCTGGCCGTTGTACGTCCACGCTTCCTGCTTGACCCCGGGGGCAATCTCGCGTTGGGCCTGCTCAATGGTGAAGGTATACCGGTGGGTAGTCCCGGCAGCGGCCGGTTCCAGCGCAGCCTCCCGCGCCTTGAAGTCCGGCGCCGGCTTCCGTGACAGGTCGACCGGTTCGGCGACATCGTCAATCGCGCCTGCGTGGGCACCATGCCCGGAATCCGCTTCTTCGCCGGCAATCGCCCCCAGGGCGTTGATGCCGAAAACCATTCCCATGCTTCGGTGCCCGACGACGGTACACCAGCCCTCCATATCCTCGGAAACCACACCGACGTCGAGGATGGTCGATTCTCCGGGATGCAGCCGGACCGACTTCACCCCGCCCTGGAAACCGAGGTCGTGGACGGTCGTCGGATCGTCGTTGGTCAGTTCGATGACCAGCCTGTCTCCGGCGGGCACCACCACGGACGCCGGAAAGAACTGCATGTCGCGCGCAGAGACCTTTACCGTCGTGGTCTGCCCGGTCGCTGTCACCGCCGTTCGCTCGCCCGGATTCAGTCCGACGGCGGCGGGGTCAACGAGGATGCCCGCCCCGATTCCTGCCAGCACCACGGCAACACCCGCGGCCGACCACACCAGGTGTCGTGGCGAGGCCGGCGGCTGCTCAATGCGCACCCGAACGGGCGCCCCGGGCTCGCTGAGTGCCGCCTTTCGCCCGGCAACGGAAGCCCTCACTGCGCGGACCATCAGCGGAAGGAACGCGGCATAGGCGCACAGCACGAGGGCCGAGGTGATCACACGTACCCAGCTCGCCTCGCTCAGCAGGAAGACCAGCAGGCCGAGGTTGATGACCACAATGCGCAGCATCGCGAACCGGCTGAGTTCCGCCAGTGCGCCCCGAACCGCCGCCGGACCACCACCCATCACGGTCGGCATGAGGAAGCTCATGGCACCCAGGAGCACCTGCGCCATGAAGCCGCCAACAAACGGCACGGTCAGCGCCTGCAACCGCCCCGGCTCAAGGGGTCCGGTCACGATGATCAGAAAAAGCGCGGTCAGGGAACCGGTCAGCCACAACAGGGAGGCCGCCACGGAGAAACCCGGATAGTCGTCGGGACGTTTCCGCCGGGCGCATCGAAACAGATACAGCCCAATGAAGCCCACGCCGTCGAGATAGACGAGCACACCGAGCGCCCCGACAACCGGCCAGCCGCCCAGCGCGCCTGCAGCCGTGAGGGCAGTTCCGCCGAGCAGCGCGGCCAGGCCCCAGCGCCCTGCCCGCGCGAGCCCGTCAACCATGCGGGTGCGCAGCATGGTCGGCCACAGCGTGATCAGCGTGCCCATCACTGTGAGCCCCACGAAGCCCAATATATTGACTGCCTGGTGGGCCAGCAGGAATCGCCCATGCGCCTGCCCGTCCAGCCCGTAGGCCAGAACGGCGCCGAAGGCTGCACCGACCGGCAGCAACAGCGCCGCAGCAATGTAGTAGCGGATCGTCGCGCCATAGCGGGACGGCAGCGCCCTGCGCATCTGCTGCATCAGGGAGACCGCATGCCAGGTGACCATCGCACCGACGACGACGGCACCCGCCAGTGTCAGCGCCCAGACCCCGGCGAGCACTCCAGCGATCGTGACAACAATGCCGAGGTTCAGGAGACGGATACGCCCCACCTGGGTGCGCCTGGCCTCCTCGCCCAGCCGGTTCTTCAGGAGCGCCTCGGCGAAGTGCTGGCTCCAGATCAGGATGGAGTTGGTGACCATTCCCAGCACGAACATGTGGACAAGCAGCCAACGGGCCTCGGGCACCCACCGGTGGACCATGGCCAGAACGATCAGCAGCACAAACCAGACCAGCACGGGCCTGCTGGCCTTGCGATGCCAGGAAGCCCGAGCCGTCGTCGGCCGCTGTGGTTTGGTGGCCATGGTTACCGGTTGCCCTTTGGACTAGTTTGCGGAGCCGATCCAGAGGTCCGGGCCGAACACCTCGTAGTGGATGCGTTCGGCCGGAACTCCGGCAGCGAGAGCTTCAGCGCGGATGTTCTTCATGAACGGAAGCGGGCCGCACAGGTAGACCGACGCGCCCTCCGGAAGATCGAGTCCCTTCAATGACATGAACCCGGGGTGTGCGCCGCCAGTGGGATTCTCCAGCCAGAGTTTCAGCTCCGCGCCGGCGAGTGCTTCGATGTCGGCGTTCATCTGGTCCTTCAGCGCCCACTGCTCCATGTTCCGCTCCGCGTGAAGCACGAGGACTTCGCGGTCCGAGCGCTGTTCCACGAGGGAACGGAGGATGGATGCGGCGGGAGTGCAGCCGATACCCGCGGTTGCGAGCACCAGCGGGGTCTCGCCGTCAGCCAGGGTGACGTCACCGTAGGGGTTGGATACCTCGATGGTGTCCCCCACCGCGATTGTGCTGTGCAGGACCGGTGATACTTCACCGTTGTCGTCGAGTTTGGTAGTGAAAACGCGACGGTGTGAGCTCGTCTCTGCCGAAAGGGTGTACTGGCGCACCTGACGGATTCCATCAGATAACTGCACGCGTACACTCACAAACTGGCCGGGCTGGGCAATGGTTACCGGAGTATCGTCCGCCGGTTCCAGGGTGAACGTCATGGCTGCGGTTCCGGCCGGCTGCTTGTCGACGACGGCCCAGGGGCTCCATGGCCTGTCATTGGCCTGGGCGGCATACAGGCCCTTCTCGATCTTGATCAGCGCGTGGGCCATCAGCCAGTAGACCTCACTCCAGGCGTCGGCGATCTCGCTGGTGATCACGTCACTGAGCTCATCCGCGATTGCCTCGAACAGGTACTTGTAGACGACGTCGTACTGCTCAGGCGCGATCCCCAGGGAGGCGTGCTTGTGGGCAATCCGGGAGAGCATCACCTCGGGGTATGTGTCCGGGTTCTTCACCAGATGGGCCGCGAATCCGGCAACGCTGCCGGCGAGCGCCTGCTGCTGCGATCCGTTCTTCTGGTTTGAGCGGCTGAACAGCCCGTCAAGCAGCTCGGGATGGGCGGCGAAAAGACGGCCATAGAAGTTCTTCGCGATGCCCGGCATGCGTTCGCCCACGAGGGGAAGGGTGGCCTCGACAATGGGAAGGGACTGGTCCGAAAGCATCGTTTCTCCTGCGTTGGAAGGGACTTACAAGAGAAAACTAGCATTGAAAATGCTAGTTTTCGGACACTTTTCTACAGTGTGTAGAAAAGTTACTTGAATTGGCGCGGTCAGGCAGATTGACGGGTGTGCAACGTCACAAAAACAGGCCCCATCTGCTGCGGTTTCGGCAGTTCTGCGATGACGAGGTCGTCGAGCTCGGAGTAGAAAGCCTCACGCGCCCGGCGGAGGGCGGCACGCAGCGAGCACCGGTGGTTGAGGGGACACCCGCCCGTGGCGCTTTCGCAGTCCACGACGTCGGTGCGGTCATCAAGCTGGCGGAGCACCCAGCCGACTGTCGCACGGCGTCCGGCAGCGCTGAGAAGCACTCCACCGCTTCGTCCACGCGTAATATCCACCAGCCCCAGGTCACGCAGCCTCGCGATGGCCTTGCTGACATGGTTGTACGGCGTACCGATGGCGTCCGCGATGTCCCGCGAGGTCAGGAGTTCACCCGGCGGGGCTGAGGCCAGCAGCATGACGGCGCGCAGGCACACGTCAGCAAACGCATTGATCCTCATGTTTCAAGGATAGATGCACCGGAAAGTTGTTGCTCAGCGCGCCGAACCCGATAGCGCACAGGGGCAGGGTTCAGCCTGGTTGTGCGCGGACCTGCCTGGGCCGGCTCTTGACCGCGAAGATGGTGAAGAGCAGGGCGACCAAGGCGGTCACGCTGAGGAGCATGAGCCCGATGAAGTAGCTGTTGTCTTCGGCATTGTAGGTAGCTCCCATCACCAGCGGCGGAAAGTAGCCTCCCAGGCCTCCGGCAGCGCTGACAATTCCGGCTACCGCTCCAACCTTCTCCGGTGGAGACAACACGCCCACCCAGGCGAACACCCCGCCCGCGCCAAGCCCCAGCGCCGCAGCCATTGCGAGGAAAGTCAGGCCCGCCGGCACTTCACCGGCGGG